>CBHYLN010000012.1:0-56866 GCA_966128725.1 uncultured bacterium
TTGGCGGCTCGTAGCGTGGGATGATCTGATAGACTTCGCCACGGTTCAGCGTGATCTCGAACGGTTGTTTGGCCGGCCGGCCGCGCTGCGTGCGCGATGACGGTGTAACCTTCACCTTGGTGCTGTCCTCGGTGGCGATGATCGCCACCTGGGCCAGCAGATCGTTCTGCAGCCACGCATAACACCTCGCACGGTAGCTGGTGCCCAGCACGTTTACCGGATGCGCAAGGTAGGTGTCGGTGGTCTGATAGCGGCGGTTAAGACCGTACACGGCAATCGGCTGATCGCTGACGATGTGAACGGCAAGATCCTCCACCTTCTCGCTGGAACGCACCTGGGCCGCGGTATCGATGGGAATGGAGATAACCCGCCCGGCGCTTACGGTAAACGGCTGGCGGAATCCAAGCCCACGGATCTCAACATAGCCCGTGGCGTTCTCGCTCGACGTGATGAACAATTCAAGCTGCAACGGGTCGGCAGGCTTCAGCGACTGGGTCTTCTCGTCGGTTGTATAGTCACGAAAGTTCTTCTGGAACACCACCCAGAACTCGCGCCCTTCGGTGGTGTAGTCGCTACGATGCGAAAGGATTGTCGGCTTCGGAAGATCCTGCGCCTGCGCGCACGCTGCCGCAACCAACAGAAGGACAATCGCTGCTATATGATATCGACGAATAAGCTGCATGAGGACTCCGATCGGAGACGATTCCGGCGCGATCAGGACATGCCCTGTACTACTCGCGGCGGATTGTCGGTCATCCATTGGGACGAAGTATAAAGCGAACCAACCGATGAAGGAAATACAGTGCGTTATCGCCCCTTGACTTTTCAACATGGCCAGCCTGCCACGACATTCGCGGCAACAGCAAACGCCGGCCGAACATGCCCGGCAACACGGGGCCTCGATGCTGAGGCAGGCATCGAATACGACATGCTTCGGCACGGATTACATTCCATGCCGTGAGGGGCGGCGGAATAATCTCGAAAAGGCAGCGGGCTTGATGCCGAACGATCCCGAACAGCCAGCGGGGATGCCGCCGGCAACGGCGCGAAGACGGCTGGCAGCCTGTTGAAATATCCATGGGCTGTTCCAAGACCATGGATTGCGGGATTGGCCAACCCGGCACTGATGCGACGCTCGTGCGAACATCGCGGTGAACGGACATGAAGGCCAACACGGCGGATAGCAGCGTGGCGCTCCGCCTGAAGATCGCCAGGCCTGCCTCAGGGACGCGGCAGGCTACTTGACGTACATCATGCGGCGAAGTTCCCGATAACGCTCGGTTTTCAGCTCGTAGAAATACATGCCGCTGGAAAGCGATGCGCGCGGATCAAATCGCACGGTATGGCGCCCGGGTGGCTTTACCTCGTCGACCAGGGTTGCAATCCTGCGGTAGAAGAAATCGTAGACGTAGAGCTCCACCCGGGTTTCCGCGGCAAGCGCATACGAGATTTCCGTCCCAAGCGAAACATTGCCGAACGGATTCGGACGGTTCTGCTCCAGAAAATCGCGAGCGCCGCGCTCGATCACCACGGGATCGCCCTGTGCAAGCGTTCCAACAACCAGAAGCCGGGCATCAATGCCGTGTTCGTCGAGGTTGGAGGCATCAGCAACCGCATCGCTCACGGCATCACCGGCAACCGTGGCGGGGCCTGTCGAAGGCTCGCGTTGCGCGATTGCCGCAACAGGGCTTACAGCCAGCAATCCCAACAACAACACGCACCAGGGAGCATGTCGCAATCGGAACCGCGAATGAGTGCGTAAAGGATTGCTCATGCACGTGCCCCGGAATGCGTGGCGGCGGCATCGGTTGGGATTCCTTCGGGATACAGGACGCAGCGCGTGAAATGGTCGGTACCATCGTTGCCAAGCACCGGGTGCACGGACTTGCACTCCGGCCTGGCCTGCGGGCAGCGCGGATGGAAGAAGCATCCGCCGGGCAGATTCGCCGGGCTGGGCACGTCGCCGGTAAGCACGATGCGGTCGCGCTTGCGCTTGGGATCGGGAAGCGGCACCGCCGACAGCAGCGCCTTCGTGTACGGATGCTTGGGGTTGTTGTACAGCTCGCGCGCGTCGGCAAGCTCCACGATCTCGCCAAGGTACATCACCGCAACGCGGTCGGAGATATGCTCAACCACCGAAAGGTCGTGCGCGATGAACAGATAGGTAAGCCCGTACTCGCGCTGAAGATCCTCCAGCAGGTTGATCACCTGCGACTGGATCGAAACATCAAGCGCGGAGACAGGTTCGTCGCAGACGATGAACTTGGGCTCCACCGAAAGCGCGCGCGCGATGCCGATGCGCTGGCGCTGGCCGCCGGAGAACTCGTGGGGATATCGCCGCGCGTATTCAGGGCGCAAGCCCACAACGTCCAGCAGCTCGTTCACCCGCTTCTGAATTTCAGCGTCGGTTTTGCGCAGACCGTGGAACTTGATGATCTCGGCCAGCATGCCGCCCACGGTAATGCGCGGGTTCAGCGAGGAGTACGGGTCCTGAAAGATGATCTGCATCTGCCGGCGAAGGTGGCGCATGCCCGAGGCTTCCATGGTGGTCACCTCCTGGCCCTCGAACTTCACCGAGCCGGCCGTGGGCTCGATCAGCCGCAGCAACGAACGGCCAACCGTTGTCTTGCCGCAACCCGACTCACCCACCAGACCAAGCGTCTCCCCCTTCTTGATGGAGAAGTTGACGCCGTTGACAGCCTTCACATGGCCAACGGTCTTCGACAGAAGACCTCGTTTGATCGGGAAGTACTTCTTCAGGTCCGATACTTCTATCAAGTAGTCGTTGCTCATATGCTCAAGGAAAGCTGGATGTCGGAGATACTCTGGTCGAACACGCCGGCAGGCGATCCGTTACAGTGCAATTGCGGAAAGGCGCACCGATTCAAAATGTTCGGCGGCATGCGCCAACGCCACCAGCGCGGCGGTTTCGGCCCGCAGACGGGCGCTTCCCAGCGAAGCCATGCATGCGCCGGCGCCCACGGCGTCGGCAACCTCGGCCTCGGTGAAGCCCCCTTCCGGCCCTATCAACACCAGAAGCCGTGCCGAACCGGGAAGCCCGGCAACCGCGGCCTGCATCCGCCGATCCGGCGGCGCGGCCTCGTGGCAGATCACCGTGCGATCGAACGTCGCCATCGTGGCCACGATCGACGCAAACGGGACAGCCTCGGAAATCCGTGGCAGAAATGATCGCTGCGATTGTTTCAATGCCGCGATCGCGATCCGCTGCATGCGCTCATGATGAACATGCCCCTCGGAACGCCGCGTGGAAAGCGGCACGATTTCGCGCACGCCAAGCTCCACGGCTTTCTCCACCACCCACTCGAAACGGATTTTGTCGGACAGGGTGCCAATAGCCAGGACAATATACGGCCTCCCCTCCGCGCCGTCCAATACTGTCCGATCTGCCACAATCTCAATCAATCGTCGCTCGATTCGGCCGATATGGGCCTCGGTTCGCCGGCCGCGGCCATCCAGCAGAATCAATCGTTCACCCTGCCGCATCCGCAGCGCCCGCACGTGGCGCTCCTCATCGGGCGGCAGCACCATGGCGCCGCCCACCGCTGGATGGTTGTCGGCAAACAACGCCGGCGCCGAGGAATCGAACTCAGGGTTCACGTATTCAGCTTGCATCTGAAAAGATGGGGACGATAATAGTATCCGCCTTCAATTTTCGGCAAATTAGTTGTCACCGCGAATAGCCGAATAGTTGCGGGCAAACGCTCCGGCAGGCAAATCCCGGGCGTGCCACTAACAAAATCGCTGTTGGCGTGTTAGCATCCGGCGCATCATGCGATCGTTGCTCGTTGAATCCGGAACCGGCCACCTGGTCGAACGCCGAACCAAACCGACGGGCACGACCGTGACACATTTCAAGCAGCTATTTCCGTGACGTTAACCGACGTGTTCATACGGCGGCCATCGAGCAGGAAGAATCTCTCGGACGATGAGCTGATGAAGTTTGTCCGGAAGGGCGATGATACGGCCTTCCGTGCGCTGTACGATCGTTATAAGGCGCAGGTGTTCATCTACTGCCTGCGCATGATGAACGACCGTGATGCGGCAAAGGACGTGCTTCAGGAGGTCTTCATCCGCGTCCATACCAACCGCGAGCGATTTGAACCTGGAACGAATTTCGCCGGATGGATCCATACCATCGCGCGGAATCTCTGTTTAAACGCCCGGCGCGACGCCAAGGACCACACATCGTTCGACGAAACCGCCGCCTACGGTCGCAGCAACAGCGGCGACCATGATGTGGCGCTTCAGGAGCAGCTGTCGCACGAGATTTCCCGGCTGCCGGAAATCTACAGGGAAGCCCTGGTACTCCGCGAGTACGAGGGACGCTCGTATCAGGAGATTGTGGCGATCACCGGCCAGACGATGGCCACCGTAAAGTTCAGACTGTTCAAGGCACGCGAGATACTGCGCGAACGCCTTGCCTGGAGTCTGGACGATTTGCGTAACGGCTGACGCCGTACGCCCTGCATCGCGCGCCTGGCCGCACCTGATGCGCCGGCCGATGCCCGGATAACCCCGATGGGTACCCCGGTACGAAAATTTGACTGACATGGATATCGAAACACGATAGATCGGAACAGACGATGATTACCAGCGACATCCAAGAGTTATTCGACGGCATGCTCGGCGATGAGCAGGCCGCGGAGCTCTTTCATGCCCTATCGGTAAGCCCCGAACGGCGATCCGATTTCCAGCGGCACCTTGCCCTGCAGGGCGCAATGCAGGCCGATCGTATGGATAGCCGCCTTACCTCCGACGAGGACGCGGCTATCTGGGGTGCGATCAGCGGTGCAGGCGTTGCCGGCGCGGGTGCTGGAAGCGGGTTCACCGCCGGCTGGGTTGCCAAGCCGGTGCTGTTCGTGCTTGCCGGCATTGTTGGCTACATCCTTGGCTCCACGGAGTTCGGCTCGGTGTTTGAAGGCGACCGCACCGCTGTATCGCAGCGCCCGGCTGCCTCGGCCGCGCCGGCAACCAAGCTTCAGGCCCCGATCATCGTCCCGGTTCCATCACCGGCTCCAAGCGCGCTTGCCGATCGCCCGGCCAGCCGCACCATCGTTCGGACATATCCGGACAACGGCGCCAGCCGCGCCGATCGCCTCGCAGCAGCCGCAACAAACAACGGTGCCGGCACGCAGCCCGAGGCCGCGAACATTGGCGCGAACAACAACACCGCGCCAACGGTGCCCACCGTGCCAAGCAACCCGGACGGCAATGTGGCGAACGGCACGACGGCAACAAACAACTCCAACAGCATCAAGCCGGCCGACGGCGTAACCCCGCCGGCGCTTGGTTCGCCGAATGCGGCCACAACCACGGCGCCAAGCAGCACCGCCGACACGGCGACCGCGCATGCCGAGGCAATCGCCAACAAGCCCAAGGCGCCAACAAGCCTCGATCCGGCCGTTGCGCTCAGCACAACCAATCCGGACATCCTGCCAAACGACGAGCCGATTGCCGCGTTGCGCGCCGATGGATTCGAGTTCGGCGCCAGCCACATGTTGAGCGCCGTGCCGAACTCGATGTCGGCAGGCAACATGATCTACGCGAACATTACGGCCGACGCCAGCTACCGATTCTTCAACGGTGCATTGGGCACGGGCGCGCGTATCGGCTACGGCAGCTTCCCGATTGCCAGCGTATCGAACGATACCGGCAAAACATTCTCGATGCGCGAGGAAACCCGCCAGCTTCTCACGGCGGATCTGTTCGCGAACTATCGGATCGCGGTGAGCAGCAAGCTGGCCATCGGCCTTGAAGGCTCGTTCGGTGGATCAACCGATCACAGCAAGGTGGGCGCAAGCGCGCTGATGGTGCTGTTCCTGACCGACAAGATCGCGCTTCAGGCAAGCGGTGGCCTGATGCACTACTGGTACACAAGCGATGCCTCCGGCGCCACCGCGCGCCTGACGCAGGACGGTGGCGCCATCAAGGCGCCGTATCGCGACAGGGTCAGCGGAACGCTCTTCGACGGCAAATACGGCATCATGGTGCATTTCTAACATGGCGGCAACACGCCCGGCTCGGCGGAACGATACATGACTACTCGCCAACGCCCATATCACGCATCGCGCCGCGCCGGCAACGCGCCGCACGGCCGCATGCTTGCCACGGCGGCAACCGCCGGCCTTGTGGCCCTGTTGACCCTTGGAGCAACGGGATGCGGCGTTACCGGGCCGGAGTCGGACCCGTGGAGCAAGCCGGCCGAATTCGGCTGGCAGTTCAAGCTGGGTGACTCGGTGGCATTCATGCACTGGAGCAACGTGCAATTGGATTCCGTTCCCAAGCGGACCGTGTTCGATGTTGTGGTCTCGGACAGTCTGTACGCCGGCACGACGATGTTGGAATTGCGCCAACGCGGGTTCCGCCGGTCGATTCACTTCGCCTTGTCGGGCGATACCTCCATCATCTATGGGGTGATCCCCGCATCGAACGCCGCCCTTGTGGGACCGTTGAAGAACGGCACCAAGTGGAGGGCATCAAATCTCGACGCGCCACAACAGTGGAACGCCCAGATCATCAACCTGTATGCCTACAGGAATGTGTATGGGACCGTTTACCCTGACGTGGTTGAGGTGGAGTACAGCCCGGAGAACCGGGACCTGCTGGAAACGCAGGGGAAGTGGCTCTGCTACTTCAGCCGGGGGATGGGTCTGGTGGACGCGGTGAGCTACCTTGGATATCACCCGGACAATGACCAAAGGAAGGAACTGGCTTTCAGCGCCGAGCAACGATGGGCATTGCTCCCGAACGCAACCCTGCAGCGCTGAGACAGCCGGGCGCCGAGCCCGGGGCATTGCGCGGACACGGAATTCAACGCACGCCGGATATACAGTGAGTTTGAGACGAAGAATGATGATGACGTACGCCAACACGATACGCAAACGAACGGCCCCGATCGTTCTGATGGCGCTTGGCCTGCTTGCCGCCACGATTGTGGCGCGCCCGGCCAACGTACAGGCGCAGAGCACCGGCGACGCGGCCCGGCCGGCCGGCACGGAGTTCTACGTTGGGTTCATGCTCAACGAGGACAAGCGTGGGGCGGTACAGCGTTTCATGGGCCTGATGATTACCTCGGAGGTAACCACCACGGCCGACGTGGAGCTCCCCGGCAGCCCGGCCAAGCAGTATACGATCCAGCCCGGCCAGGTGACCACGATCCCGGTGTCGCGCACGCTGGAGATGCGCTACGGTGAGGAGCCCCCGCTGCCGGCCGTGCATATCACATCGCGCGCGCCGATCTCGGTGTATGTGATGAACTCGCTGTATCAGTCCACCGGCGGCTACGCAGCCATCCCGGTGGATCTGTGGGGCCAGAGCTACATGCCGTTATCGCTTCCGAACGCCGACGGCGAACGGGTGTGCGAGTTCATGGTGATCGCCGCGTACGAAGGAACCATCCTCACGATCACGCCGAGCGCGCAGACCAACTACAAGGAGCCCGGCCAGGATATCACCAAGTCGCTCCACAAGGGCGAGGCATATCTGGTGCAGGCACGCAACGTTGGCGTGGGCACCACCGATCTCAGCGTCTCGGAAATCCGTGCCTCGCACCCGGTGGGTGTTGTGGCGGGCCATATGCGCGCGCCGATCACCGAAAACCGTACAATGCCGATCGACAAGTGGGCCAGCCACTTCGCCACGATGATGATGCCCGACAACCGCTGGGGAAACCAGTATTACACCGTGCCGACCCGCGCGGGAAGCGACCGGTTCCGCATGACCGCAGCGCTGGATAATACCATCATCCATATCACGCACATGCCGATCGGCGGCGCTCCGGAATCGGCCACGGTAACGTTGGATCGCGGCGAGCTGTACGACAGCACCACCATCAACGGCAAGCCGATCACCGGCCCGGTACATTGGTCGGCATCGGGACCAATCCTGTTGATGCAGATGCGCACCAGCGGCGCCTACGGCAACGCCGAGAACAGCCCGGCGGTATTCCAGGCCGCGCCAACCGACCAGTTCGGCACGATGACGGCCTTCTGCGCGCCGCAGTTCATCGGCTCCAGCACGATCACATCCCAGCAGGTGACAATCATTGCTAAGGGCAATGGCGCGCTGGCGCCAACCGACGCCACGAACCCGATCAACACGATCACGGTCGACGGCAAGCCCATTGCCACGATTGACGCGGCTGCTGCCTGGAACCGTATCGAAGGCGATTATTTCTTCACCCGCATTGCCATTGCAGGCGGCGGCCATGTGATCCGTTCGCAGGACAACTACCCGTTCACTGCCATGGTAGCCGGCAACAGCGGCAGCTTCGGCGATTTCTACTCGTTCCAGGCACCGTACTGGATGCCGCGCACCGAAGGCGATTTCCGCGCTCCGTTTGTTGTCAACACGATTTCATCGGCGCAGGAAGGGTGGTTGATCGCGCAGATCAGCGACAAGACAAATTCGTACTTCAGCGGCGTTGCCGACGTGAAGGTGCTCAACAGCCCGGGCTGGCGCCTGGCCGCTCCGTTTACGGCACCCGCGCCGGACGACGACATCAGCGTGTAGTTCGCAACCACATCGGACCCCCACCCCAGCGGCCCGCTTACGGTTGAGCTGCGCGACTGGAACGGCAATGTTGCCACGGTGAAGCTGAGCGATGGCCTGTGCAAGCATACGGCGTATCCGGCCAGCGATGCCATCACGATTGTCGCCGAGCAGGGCCGGGGCAAACGCGACAGCATCGCCATCAACGCCAACCCGTGCGGCAATGCCGCGCAGATCGTGACGCTTGACCCCGGCACCGGCAATGCCGCGAACTATATCACGATGGGCTTCAGGCAGGGTGTTCCGATTTCGGTGCCAAGCCTTGGAACCGAGATGCTGTATTTCGATGTGAACCCGTCCACCCCGAACGGCATCTACATTACCACGGCGCATATCACGCTCGATACCGGCATGTTCGATCTGGAGATCCGCCTGGAGGTGAACCCACCGGCCGGCATCTCGTTCGAGCGCGGCGCCAACGGGCCTGGCATGACGCTTGCCCCGAACCCGTTCAACGGCAATGTCCGCCTGTCGTTTGCACGCCCGCTTACCCAGGATGGCGAGATCACGATCAGCGATCCGCTGGGCCGCATGGTGCGGCACATCAACGCCGCCGAACGCTCGATGGTGCTGTGGGATGGCACGGATGACGCGGGCCGGGCGCTGCCTTCCGGCGTGTACATCGTGGCCGCGGCCGACCGCACCGGGCGCAGCGCCGCAAGCGCAACCCTTGTTCGCTGAGCCGGCGCTCACGCACATCAACGTCTGCATGTTGAAGGCCCCATGATAAATCATCATGGGGCCTTCCCATTGCCGCAATCCCGTTCAATCCCGCGCCGATACGATCGGTGCCAGGCAGCGCGTTGGCCCCCGGATCCGGGGCGCCGACCATATCGGCCGATTGGTATGCCGGCAAGCCGGCGCATTGGCCGGGGATTTGTATTTTCGTTCCCTTCGCACCGGCACCCCGCCCGTGCGAACACGCGCATCGCATTCTCCAGCAACCTCGATCGATCCATGCCCGAGAACATCATCGTAACCACGCACGACGGCTTCATCGCCACCGTGCAGTTGAACCGACCCAAGGTGCTCAACGCGCTCAACCTGCAGTTGATGATCGAACTGGTTGAAGCGCTGGAAACGCTCGACGCCGATCCGGACGTTCGGTGCATTGTGTTGCACGGCAGCGAGCGCGCCTTCGCCGCCGGCGCCGACATCACCGAGATGGCGGCCGCGACGCCAACGGAAATGTTGAAGCGCGACCAGTTCACACGGTGGGACCGGATCCGGCGCGTAAAAACGCCGATCATCGCGGCCGTATCCGGCGTTGCGCTGGGCGGCGGATGCGAGTTGGTGATGATCTGCGACATGATCGTTGCCAGCGAGACCGCACGATTTGGGCAGCCCGAGATCAACATCGGCGTGATGCCGGGCGCCGGCGGCACGCAACGCCTGACCCGCGCGGTAGGCAAGGCGCTGGCGATGGAGATGGTGCTCACCGGCCGCATGATCACCGCCGAGGAGGCCCGCAACGCCGGGCTGATCAACATGATCGTCCCGGTGGAGTTCTACCTGGAAAGCGCCATGAAGCTGGCTCGCGAGGTTGCCGCCCGCCCGCCAATCGCCGTTCGGCTTGCAAAGGAATCGGTGTTGAAGTCGTTCGACACAACCATCAACGACGGCCTGGAGTTCGAACGCAAGAACTTCTACCTCCTGTTCGATACCAACGACATGAAGGAAGGAATGGCGGCGTTTCTGGAGAAGCGCAGCCCGCAGTGGAAGGGCGAATAACCCGTATCCGATCACACGACACGAACACGACAATCAACCGACCAGCGGCAGATCCATGAGCTTTGACACTCTTCTGTACGAACTGCACGGCGGCGTGCTGACAATCACACTGAACCGTCCGGACAGTTATAATGCCTGCAACGAGCAGTTGACCACCGATCTGCAGGAGGCGCTCCGCATGGCCGAACGCGATCCGGAAGTGCGTGCGATCATCCTCACCGGAGCGGGCAAGGCGTTCTGTTCCGGGCAGGACCTGAAGGATGCGCCCGCGCCCGGCACGAAGCGTTCGCTGTCGGACTCGTTGCAACGCCGATACAACCCGATCATCCGGAAGCTCACCGGCATGCCCAAGCCCATCGTGGCGGCGATCAACGGCGTTGCCGCTGGCGCCGGTTGCTCGCTGGCGCTTGCCTGCGACGCGCGCATCGCCGCCGAAGGCGCCTATCTGTTGCAGGCATTCGTGAACATCGGCTTGGTGCCGGACTCCGGCTCGTCGTATTTCCTGGCACGCATGGTTGGCTACACGCGCGCATTCGAGATTGCCTCGCTGGGCGAGAAGGTGCCCGCGGCCAAGGCCGCCGAGCTGGGGCTTATCAACCGTGTTGTGCCGGCCGAGGACTTGATGAACGAAGCCCGCGCGCTGGCCGAGCGTTATGCGGCAGGGCCTACGCGCGCGTATGGCTACATCAAGAAGATGATGCATCGCGCTGCGGCCGTTTCGCTGGATGAGGCGCTTGACTACGAGGTGTTCATGCAGGAGGCAGCCGGCCGCACAGCCGATTACAACGAAGGCGTACAGGCATTTGTGGAAAAGCGGAAGCCGAACTTTTCCGGCAAGTAGCGCATACCCACTCCGCCGCGGCCACGGGCATATGCCGCGGCCCGCAACCCGCTTCACTTGAAATTCTTTTTCGCTATGGCCAACGAATCCTCAACGGAACTTTTCGGCGTCTGCGGTGCAGGCACCATGGGCTCGGGAATCGCCTATGCCGCCGCAATGGCCGGCTACGTGGTGCGCCTGTACGATATCACCCCGGAGGCGCTGGAGCGCGGCTCCAAACAGATCGCGGGCTTTATCGCCGGCAGCGTGGAGCGCGGCAAGCTGACCGCCGAAGCCGCGGAGGAGCTGCAAAGCCGCATCGCCGTTGTTCCAACACTGGACCACATGGCCGGCGCCACGATCGTGGTGGAGGCAGCCGTTGAGCGGCTGGACCTGAAGCAGCAGTTGTTTGCCTCGCTGGAGGCAATCGTGCCGGCCGATGCAATCCTGGCCAGCAATACGTCATCGCTCCCGATCACCGAAATCGCCGCACGCCTGGCACACCCCGAACGCGTTGTTGGCATGCACTTCTTCAACCCGGCCCATATCATGAAGCTGGTGGAGGTGATTCAGGGATATCGTACGTCGGAGGAGGTCATCGAACGCACGGCCGAAATCTCGCGCCGCCTGGGCAAGGTTCCCGTGCGCGCGAAGGATACTCCGGGCTTCATCGTCAATCGCGTTGCGCGCAATTTCTACGGCGAAGCGTTTCGGATCGTGGGCGAAGGGGCGGCCACCCATGCGCAGGTGGACCGTTGCATGAAGGCGCTCGGGTTCAAGATGGGTCCGTTCGAGCTGATGGACCTGATCGGCATCGATGTGAACTTCGCGGTTACCGAGTCGGTGTACCATCAGTACTTCCACGAAGCACGATTCCGCCCGCACCTGATTCAGCGGAAGATGGTGGAATCCGGATTGCTCGGCAAGAAAAGCGGCGGCGGGTTCTACTGACAGCCACGGCAGCGCGCACACATCATCTGCGGACATGATCGCGGCGGTACTGTTCGATCTTGGCAATACGCTTGTGCGTTATTATCACGGGGCGGAGTTCGGCCCGATCCTCCAACAGGCGATTGGCGAAGCCGCCGCCGTGGTGGCGGCGCATGGCTACCCGATAGCCGCCGACCTGCATGAACGGGTTGCGGCGGAGAATCACGAATCACCCAACCATCGCGTTCGTCCGCTGGAGGAACGCCTGGCCGCCATCTTCGAGACCGGCACAAACAATCGCGCGCTTCTGGGCTCCATGACGCGGGCGTTCATGCGCCCCATCTTCGCGCGCGCCGAACTCTACAACGACACACTGGAAACGCTTCGGACATTGCGCGCGCAGGGCATGCTGCTGGGCCTGGTATCGAACTCACCCTGGGGAAGCCCGTCACAGCTCTGGCATGAGGAGATTACAAGGCTTGGCATCGCCGGCATGTTCGATGCCGTGGTGTTCTGCGGGGATGTCGGCTGGCGCAAGCCCGCGCGGGAGATCTTCCATCACGCGCTGCATCAGCTTGGCGCACGGAGCCATTCCACACTGTTCGTTGGCGACGATCCCCGCTGGGATATCGCAGGCCCGACCTCCGTGGGAATCGATGCTGTCCTGATCGATCGCGGCCATGATGCGCATCGATCAATCGGAGCCGGCACGCGTGTCATTACGTCGTTGGCCGACGTGATACCCATTGCCACCGCACCACCGGCACAGACACATCGGCGATAACGCCCTGCCGCCCTACTCCACCGGCCGCGCCACCATGATGCCGGTATGCTTCGAGACCGTGCCAAGGTAGGCCGCCAGTTCGTCGTCGAGCGTTACTTCCTTGCGCGTAAGCGAGGCATGCAGGAATCGCAGCACCCCCTTCTCATCGCGATAACACATCCCCGTGTGCGAGCAATCGATACCGCCGATCGTGGTTGTGATGCCGATGATGTCGCCGGTTTGCAGCTTGGGTTCGGCGGCGGCCACCTTGTCCTTCGGCACGTAGTACATCTCCCGCGCGTTGATCGCATCCTCCTGCTTCTTTATCACCGGCACCAGCGCGGGATTGGCCTTCAACTGCTTGTAGGAGTCGGGGTGCGTGCTCATGAAATTCACCGTCTTGGTAAAACGCTCCGCGCCCGGCAAATCACGGGTCACGTTGCGCACCACCCCCTTGGCCTGGTTGTCGTGGAACCAATCACATGTGTAGTGAAGGCGCGATGTGTAATCGGTCAGCTTGCCACCACGATACCGGGTAAACGTCACCTGCTCCATCAGGGAGGTTGGTGTCTCGCCGCCACGCCTGAGCATGCGCGAAAATCCGAGCGCGCTCTCGAAGAACGTAACGCAGTCAAGACCAAGCAGGTTCACCGAGCAGACTTCACGGTCGTCGTACAACTCCAGCGTTGAGCCCAGATACGGCGTACCACGCAGCTCGAGTCCGATGGCCGCCATGCGGTCGCCAATCGCCAGGTGTGCCCACCCACGCTCGCGCGCAAGGCGCAGCAAACGGTCGAACATCTCGCGGCCAACAACCGTGGCAGGCTCGGCGCCACGCGGCGAGGCACAATACGTGGTGGTAATCGGCAGCACCAGCAGGCCGGCGGCGGCCAGGGTGGATTGCTTCAGAAATTCGCGTCGGTTCTTCATCGGTTATCCTGCGTGTTGCATATGGAATCGGTTCCTGACATCGCGCCCCCGACTGAGTGCCTTCCCGGTATTGCCGCGGCGTATACGGCAGCCGAAACAGACGTTGCCAGGGCTTGAAAATTATCGCCGGTACGGCGGCGCCACAAACACGGCGCGCAACCATCGTTGGTTAGTTCGCGATGCGCAGCAGCACGGTGTTGCTGCGGGCCACATGCTGCGAGCCGTTCATGAACGTGCCGGGCTCATCCTTGATCCCGATCCGGATCTGCGTTGTATCACCACCGGCGCTTACGATGCGCCCGGTTTGCGGCAACGCTTCGATAAAGCGCAGTGTGGTGTACACGATTTCGTAGGCCATCGGCACACGCGGCAGCAGATTGGGATCGCGATGATATTCGCTGGCACGCAGCGACCGCGTGCGATCGGAATAGAAATTCGGATCCAGCTCGTAGCCAAGATACTCGTCGGTTACGGGCGTTGTTGGCGCGCACAGCCAACGCTCCGGAACAATCGCATGCAACACGGTCTGCTGCCCGGCCGGCAGCCGGAAAAACCTGAGCAGCGCATCCTGCCGCTCAACCATGTCGTTGTACTGCACCTGCCGCGCCAACCGCATTGGCTGATTGTCGGCATAGATCAATCGCCACGGATAGAGTTTAAGCCGATCGCCGTCAAGGTCCTTCGAGAACGGGATGTAGATATCGTCCTCGGTGTTGTTGGCGATCGTCACATCAACGGGCGCATCACGCTCGCATCGTGCATCGATCGTATCCCCGCTCAGCCGAACCACCACGCCTGTATCGCCGATCTGGCTTGATGTGGTCCGTTGAAACGGCCACGTTGAATATCGAATACTGCGGCAGCAGATATACGGACTTTCGGTGGTCAGGATGTAGTTCATCACATGCGGCGACGAGCAGCCGGCAACGCAGACGAACGAAAGCAGGAGGATGAGGCGAACGCGCATACGCCAAGATACTGAAACCCGGTGGCTTGCCCAGCCCGGGTTTGCGCACCAGACCGGCAATATCGATTGGCGACTGGGTGGCGGTAAAAACAGACGGGGAAGACTTCCGCAGTCTTCCCCGTCTGTTGAGAATCAAGGTTGGCTATGTGCCAACATCACTATTCGTGATGCGATACCGTGTGCCTTAGCGGGTCACGATGGAACCGACATTGGCCGGCGTGTAGCGCGGCGACGTCTTGGCATACGGGAGATTCGCGCCATTCTGGTACGAGATCTCAAGCTCCACGAAGCGGTTCGGGGCAGTGCCCTGAAGCATCTTGCCGCTCACGTTCTTCACGAAGATGCGAGCATAGTGATAGTTGGCGGCCGTGGCGCCGGTGCGCACGTAGAACACCTGGCCATTGCTGGTCTGGGCGATCGGCAGCGAGAAGGCGCTGGAGTTGCCACCCGACTTCGTGAACCACGTGCTCAGGGGCTTGGTAAGGTACCAGCCGTCGAGCGACGGGGTTGCCCAAGCCGAGTCCGAGATGTAGGTGTTCTGGTTGAACGAGTTCGAGTTCGCATACTCGATGATTGCATAAGCCGAACCGATCAGGAAGTTGCTCGGATCATCCGACTTGGTGTAGATGGCGAGCTGCACATTGCCGAGGTTCGGGTTCGAGTTGCTGACACTGACAACTTCCGGGCCGCCCGAGGTGGTCAGCGAAGGATCGAGCGTAAGGCCGCTCGGGTTGCTGGACTCGTCCTCATACAGCTTGATTGCCACGGTGTTGCCATAACGCGTTGCGCCGGCCCAATGCACAGCGGCTGCGGTGGAGGACTTGCCGCCACGAACGGCGAACACCTCGAACTCGTATTCCTTGCCGGCCTGCACGGTCATCGTCTTCGAGGTCGTGCCGGAGGCAACGTCAACCGAACCGGAATCGGCGGCGGCATTGCCCTCAAGGTGCCATGCAACGCGATACGTAATCGTGCCCGTATCGGCGGATGCGGTCCACTTCACACCAACGGTGGTCGCGCTCAGCGAAACGGCCTGAACATTGGTTGCCGGCAGTGGCGCCGTGCCACCGGTACCCGGATCATCAACCGGATTTTCGTTACAGCCTTGAACCGCGAACCCGATCGCAAAAGCGATCAAACCACCGAACAGAAGATTGCTGACCTTCATTGTCTGGTTCTCCACGTACATATGAGACATGAACGCTTTCCGGCCACAGCCGGTGTTGCGCGTGTATTGTGATCTTGTCAATTGTGTTCCGCAACCACCCCACGCCACCAGCCATCCCGATCGGAACGCTCACTTAGTGTTCAAAGGCAGTGAGCAGGTTTATTCCGATTACAAATCGGCCACACATTCGAAAGTGCCATGAACCTACGAAACGGGAATCGATATGCGAATGATAGCGTACCGTAAACGTTATAGTGCGATACAGCACCTACGCTGGGGAGGATTCGCCCGGCGCCGCTGCACGGGGAGTCCAGGGCCGCTCCGGAACGCCGCCCACGTGATTGACGGCACGTGCCATCACAAAGAGGAAATCGCTGAGGCGATTAAGATACTGCACCGGCAACACGCCGATCTCCGGCTCCTCGTGCGCAAGCATCACTACGGCGCGCTCGGCGCGCCGGCACACCGTCCGTGCCAGATGCAACGCCGCCCCGGCGGGAGTACCGCCAGGCAGAATAAAGTTCTTCAGCGGCGGAAGCGTTGCCTCGAGGGTGTCGATGGCCCGCTCAAGACACTCGACGTCGGCCAACGTAACACGTGGAAGCGGAAAATTTTTCATGGCCCCTTCCGGGGTCGCCAGATCGGCACCAAGCACGAACAATTGCTCCTGCACGGTCAGCAGCAATGCCTCGTGCTCCGCATTCAACCCCGCCGCGCCGGCCAGGCCCAGCACGCTGTTCAGCTCGTCGACCGTACCGTAGCTTTCGATACGCAACGAATCCTTCGCCACACGCCGCCCGCCAAACAGCCCGGTGGTTCCGTCGTCGCCCGTCTTGGTATAAATCTTGTCGGCCATGCAGTGTTTGTGCGGCGTATATCCCCGGATCAGCGCAATCGGGATATCGCTTGTACCGTGGTAAAGCGTTCACCGGCGATCGCGTAAGCGCCCATTAAGCGAGAATCCCTCGTTTGGTTCGCGCAGCGCTTCATATCTTCGTTGAATCATGCCGTTGGCAATGTGCCGCGATCCAGCGACCGCAACCCGCCGACGAAGCGTGCAAAGATACATCCGTCAGTGTAACAACCATGCCCTGCCGTGTCGCAAACAGTAAACAGCGCACATCCGGAGCGGCGATATTCCGAGGGGTTTCGATATGTCAGTTAAGCGCGTGCTGTTGGTAGGCGATATCGTCGGTGAGATAGGCCTTCGGCTGCTTGGCGAGCATCTTCCGCCATTGATCGAACGGTATGGTGCCGAGTTCGTTGTGGTCAACGGCGAGAATACACACGAGGGCAAGGGCTTCCGCCCCTCCGATGTCGACGCGATCTTCAAGGCCGGTGCTCACGTGATCACCTCGGGCAATCACGTATGGGAGCGCTGGCAGTCAAAGGACGTGCTGGCCAATAACCGCAATGTGCTGCGCCCGCTGAACTATCCGCGCGAGAATGTGGGGCACGGTTACGTGGTATATACCATGGCCGACGGCACCAAAATGGCCGTGATCAACCTTCAGGGTCGCACCTACATGCAGTCGATCGACTGCCCCTTCCGAGGCGCCGACTGGGCTTTGGGACGCATCGAGCACGAAACGCGCGCGATCATTGTTGACTTCCATGCCGAAGCCACCGCCGAGAAAATGGCGCTGGCCTGGCATCTGGATGGGCGCGTCAGCGCCGTGGTTGGCACACACACGCACGTTCAGACCAATGATGCGCGCATCCTTCCGGGCGGCACCGCGTTCCTTACCGATGTTGGCATGACCGGCCCCTACGATTCGGTGATCGGCATGAAGAAGGAAGTGGCCATTCGCCGATTCATCATGCAGACACCGCACAAGTTCGAGCTTGCCGAGCACGATGGGAAGCTCTCGGCCGTGTACATCGAAATCGACACCGAAACCGGTCGTGCCCACACGGTCCAGACCGTCACCGTGCCCGAGTTTGTGCGGCAAGTGGCACTGCCGTGACACGACGGGCCAATTACGGTCCACATTATTAACGGGCTGGATGGTACCGTGGGATCACGTCCGGTTATCGGCAGTAACACGCGTGCTCCAGAGATATGGTACCCCATCGACCCCCGACTACTTCCAACATGGTTGCGCGCCGCACTGGTCCGTAACCATCGCGATCGGCGATCGGCACTGTCCGGCCAATACGCCGAACTACACGCGAGCGACCGACTCAAACAAACAACATGAAGCTCCGATACGCCATTTCCGTTGCGGGAATCGCCGCCGTAATGCTGGGCACCGCGGTTGCAACCGCGCAGCAAACAGCCACACCCGTGCCGCCCAGTGCCAAGGCACGCGCGATTGAAGCGCACGGGTTGATAACAGCCAGCACCACGGCCGACCCAATGGTTGCGCGCGCCATCTACGTGAAGCTGCGGCGCGGGGTTACCACCTCGGGTATACCGGTTGGCGCCGATCGCACCGAGGCCTCGATCCTGACGGCATCGCTGGCCGAGGCCCACGGCCTGCGCGGTGCCGACGCAACACCGCTCGCGTTCGCGCAGATGCCGGCGGCCAAGGAGCGCATCGCGGTGATTCAGTTGAAGAGCGGCGCCGAGCGTGCCCGCATCGCCGAGGCCGAGGACGACCTGGCACGGATCGTGGAGCTGGCCTACGATGCCGCCATCCCACCCGAGGAAGCGGCGCGTATCATGGCCAGGCTGCCGCAGGTGGAATACGCCGAGCCGATCTACATCCCGCATGTGGCCGGCAATGCAGCAGCCCCGCCCAACGATCCGCATCTCGGCGACCAGTATCAGGTACCGCAGGTGAAGCTTACCCAGGCCTGGGAGGTGTGGAAGGGCGACACCAACATGGTGGTGGCAATCGTGGATGCCGGCATCGATATGGTGCACGAGGACCTTGCACCGAACATCAAGGAAAACCCGGGCGAAACCGGAGTGGACAGCCGCGGTCGCGACAAGCGAACCAACGGCGTTGACGACGACAACAACCAGGTGGTGGATGACTGGCGCGGCGCGAATCTTACGGCGCTGGACGACGGTTCCACCCCCGGCGACACCAAGGGCCAGACGCATGGCACAAGCGTAAGCGGACACTCGTCGGCGATGACGAACAACGGCATCGGCATAGCCGGGTCCGGTTATCGCTGCAAATTCTTTCCCATCAAGACCGCGCTGAAGAACGGCGGCAATCTCATCAGGGCCTACGAGGGGATTATCTACGCGGCCAAGCGCGGGTTCAAGGTGATCAACTGCAGCTTTGGCGCCGACGCCTATTCGCAGACGTTGCAGGACATCATCACCGATCTGATCCGGATCCACGATTGCGCGATTGTGGCGGCGTCCGGCAACGACGTGAAGTACAGCACGTTCTACCCGGCCGGTTACAAGGGCATTCTTGGTGTAGGCGCGCTCGACGGCTCGAACGGCTTCGGCACCACCTGGGGCGAACAGGTGGACATTTCGTCGCCGGGCGGTTATACCACCACCGAAAACAATGGTTATGACAATGGCGGCACGGCGACGTCGTTCGCAACCCCGGTGGTATCGGGCATCGTGGCGCTTGTGCGCAGCAAGTTCCCGGCGTTGAATGCCGAGCAGGCGCTTGCACATGTGCGGCAAACCAGCGACCCCCTGCCGGCGGTTACCGACAAGGTGAAGCTTACCGGCCTGGGTCGGGTGAACGCATTGCGGGCGGTGAGCACCGATCCGTTCTCGCATCCGGCGATCACCGTGGATTCGTTGTGGATCACCGACTACGACGGCGTCACCGTTCAGGACCGCGCCACGCTTGGCCGCTACGGTCGGATCCGTGTGCGCCTGCGCAACATCCTGGGCAACGCAACGAACGTCAGGGCTCGCATCACGATGTATAATGCCGACAGCTCGGCACTGTACGTGAAGGACACGGCCATCACGCTCGCGGCCCTGAACACCAACCAGATCAAGGATGTCGACGGTGGCATCCCCTTCCTTCTGAAGCAGCCGAACAATTCGCGCCTGCGCGTTCGTATCGAGCTTACCGCCGACGGCGGCTACAGCGATTACTGCTACGACCGCATGCTTCTGTATGTGCCGTACATCACCTTCCGCACGCCGGATATCACGATGTCGCTTGGCGATCGCGGGCATATCGGGTTCGAGGATTTCCCCGACAACTCGATCGGCGACGGGTTCCGATTCACCGGCACATCGTTCCTGTACGAGGGCGGGCTGATCGTGGCCAGCGATCCTGTACGCGTGCTGAGCAATATTCGCACCGGCAATCCCGATGTGCAGAAGCGCGATTTCAACACCGTTGATTACCCGAACGCTTCCAACAACTATACGCTTACGCTGAACGATGCCGGCGCCGGCGACCTGCGCATCGGCCTGGAAATGCGGATGCGCGTTATCACGACCGACACCGTAAGCAACGGCATCGCGATTCAGGTGCGCACCAAGAACATCAGCAACACAACGATCGATACGTTGCGCGTGGCCATGTTCTTCGATTGGGATCTGGACAGCTCCGATGTTGGCCAGTCGATCCGGTATATGGAGGCGCCCAAGAGCAACGTGCCGTTCTACGGCTTGATCGAGAGCAACAGCGGCTACTACGTTGCGCAGGGCGTGGCGCGTGAGGTGCCATTGCCGGTGTTCTTCGCGATCCGCAACGACTCGCTTCCCATCCGTTTGTTCGACGGCTTCGGCGACGACGAGAAGTGGTACACGGTGCGCAATGGCGTGGGCTCGCGACAGGCAGTGATGACCGATTCCAGCGATGTCAGCCTTGTGCTCGGCAAGCGAATTGCCGCAATGGCTCCCGGCGCCGAGGATACCATGCTGGTGGTGATCGGCATTGCCGGTCTGCAGAACGAAGCCGTAACCGCGATGCGCCGCATGGCCCCTCCCTATCGCGACACGACAACGGGCGGCGTGAACGGCATGGCCGCGGCCGGCATGCTGCTGCGCACAATCCGACCGAACCCGACAACCGGCATCATGGCGATCGATATCGACGGCATCCGCCCGGGCATGCAATTGCGCATGTACGATGCGATGGGCCGGCTTGTGGCCGACTTCAGCAGCGTGCTTGCGCAACGCGACCGCAGCGGTACGGTAACGGTTGACGCAACTTCGTTGCCCGACGGCATCTATCAGATTCAACTCACGGCGGGTACCGTGGTCGAAACGCGCCAGATCGTGCTGGTTCACTGATCGCGGCGTACACATGCGGTACCACGACCGAACGTGAACCGGGCAACCATGAACTATTCACGCATCGAAATCGAGACAACCGGGGCGATCGGCCGTATCTGGCTGAATCGCCCCGAGAAGCGGAACGCGCTGGACCGCGTACTGGTGGAGGAGTTGCGAGACGCCGTGGAGGCATTCGGCAACAACAACACGGTGCGCGTGATCGTGATCGCGGGTCGTGGCCCGGCCTTCTGTGCCGGCGCCGATCTGGAGTACCTGCGCAGCATGGCGGAGTTCTCCGTGATCGAGAACATGGAGGATTCCGCTGCGCTGGCGGCCACGCTGAAGGCGATTTATGCCTCGGCGAAACCGACCATCGCACGCGTGCATGGCCCGGCAATCGCCGGCGGGTGCGGCCTGGCAACGGTATGCGATATCGTGATCGCCAGCACCGAGGCCAGCTTCGGCTACACCGAGGTGCGCATCGGTTTCATACCGGCGATCGTGATGGCGTTCCTGGCCCGGAAGACCGCGCAAACCCGGGTGCGCGAGCTGCTGCTGAGCGGCCGCGTTGTGGACGCGCGCGAAGCTTACGAGCGTGGGCTTGTGGGCACATTGGTTGATGGTGGCGCCGAGGCACTGGATGCGGCGGTGAACGCCGCCGCCGAGGCAATCGCGAAGGCAAGCCCCTCGGCCGTGGCACTCACGAAAAACATGCTGACATCGCTTGATGGAATGCCACTGGATTCGGCGCTGGATTACGCGGCACGGATGAACGCGCTGGCACGGATGACACCCGATTGCCGGGCAGGCATCGAGCGGTTTCTTACCAAATCCTGACACGCCCGAAATCAACCTCATGTGTAACCTGCGGCCCACCCGCGTGTTGCAAGGATGGTGCCGGGCACAGGCAACGTTGGCCCGGGGTTGTTCAGATGCCCCGGCTACCCGCGTGTACTCCGGGTCCCTTGCACGCAAACGACATACCCGGCACTGCTTGTTCATTTCACAGTAACGACATCTCATGACACATCGATTCTCAACCGCGCTGCGCCATACGGTTGCCGCGGTGGCGGCTGTTGTCCTGCTCACGGCATCCGGCTCGCAGGCCCATGCACAGAACGCGGTGAAGCTCATCAAGGGCGTGATCACCGACACCAAGACCGGCAAGCCGATCAACGGCGGCAGAGTGTATGCATACACGGGTTCGTCAACCGAATCGGCCGCGTACTCCAAGGTGAACCCACGCACCGGCGCATACCAGTTCGTGCTTTCTCCGGCAACCGACTATCGGTTCGAGATCGTGTCGCCGCAGTATCACACCGCATCGTTCTCGGTGCGCACAACCGAAGGAAAGGGCTACGACGAAACGGTACGCAACTTCACCGTGGAACCGATCCCCGTTGGGCAGATTGTGTTCACCGGCCGTCCGTTCGATGCAGGGCAATCGAAGCTTGCCGGTAATCATGGGCTGGCAAGTGTTGTGGAGATGCTGAAGAAGGATCGGGCCGTTATCGTGACCGTAACGGTGCTCGCGGACATGGCGGCGGCAAAGAAGCCGGCGCCCGCCCCGAAGAAGCCGAAGAAAGGCGCCGCCGCGGCGACCCCGGCCGCCCCGCAGGCTACCGGCGACCCCATGGCCAAGTTGGTGGAGGACCGCATCAACACGCTGAAGAGTTATTTCAAGGCGCAGGGAATCAACACCGGCCGGCTGGAGTGGCAGCCGCGCACGGTGGCGGCAACCGGCGGCAAGGGCAAGCCGGCCGACAACGTGAGCATCGCGATCACTTCGTTCCTTTCGGTGGGCGACTCCGAAGGCGACGACTAGACGCGCGTACACGCGGGCATTTGCAGCGGGAGGACTGGTCGGCATACGATCGTTCTCCCGTTTTCGTTTGCTCCGGCGCAAGCCCCGCAGTGTGCGGATCGGCCGGCGTTTCGTATGTTAGCTCTCTTTCATTGTCAATCATGCCCTACGATATCGGGAAGGATTCATGATCATTAGCATGACCGGCTACGGGCGAGGCGAGACCTCGGCAAACGGCGTTACTGTCACCGTTGAGCTTCGGAGTGTCAACAACCGCTTCCTGGAAATCTCGACTCGGATGCCGCGCGAACTGAACGCACGCGAGAACGAAATGCGCGAGATGGTTCGCCGCACGCTTTCGCGTGGGAAGGTTCATCTGAACGTCTCGATCGACAAGCAGTCCGAAGCCAACTCGTCGATATCGGTCAACGCCGAACTGGTTGGCGTATACAAGGAAGCGCTGGAGCAGATCCGCAAGCATGCGAAGATCAAGGAGAGCGTAACGCTCTCGAACCTGCTGCACTTCAGCGACGAGATCATGGGCCGCGCCTCGGAGGAAGCCACCGATCACTGGGATCTGGTATCGAAGGCGTTGGAGACGGCCGTTGCCGGCATCGACTCGATGCGCCGCAACGAAGGCAACGAGTTGGCCCGCGACATCCGCGATCGTATTCACGCGATCGACGCCATGGTTGACCAGGTGGAACAGACCGCGAACACGCGCATCCCGCAGGAGCGCCAGCGCCTGCGCGACCGTATCGCGCAATTGTTCGAGCACGACGAGATCGACGAGCAGCGCCTGGAGTTCGAGATCGTGATGCTCGCCGACAAGCTGGACATCACCGAGGAATGCGTTCGTTATCGCAGCCACTCCAAGTACTTCATCGAGGCTGTCGACGGCCCCGAGCCGGCCGGCCGCAAGCTGGGATTCCTGCTGCAGGAGATCAACCGCGAAGTGACCACGATGGGCTCGAAGGCAAACGAAGCCGAGATCGCGCATCTGGTGGTGCGCGCCAAGGAAGAGCTGGAGAAGATCCGCGAGCAGGTACAGAATATCGAATAGCCGTTTGCGCGCCGAGGCCCATGCCCGGCCCGAGGACGATTCGCCCCGGCGGTTGGCGGCCATGCGGTTGATCGTGGCGGCCGCCAACAGCACTCCATCCCGACCAGTTCGCGAGCATGAACGCGCCCATCGAAACATCATCATTGATGCAGGCCGAATCGAGTACCCCGCCCTCGACACATCGCATCGTTGTTCTGTCGGCCCCTTCCGGAGCCGGCAAAACCACAATTGCGCACCGCCTGCTGGAACGCAATCCGCAATGGCGATTCTCGGTGTCGGCAACCACGCGCGCCAAGCGTCCGAACGAAACCGACGGTGTTGACTATCACTTCCTCAGTGTCGACGAGTTTCAGCAACGCGCAAGCGAGGGGGATCTGGTTGAATGGGAGGAGATATTCGGCAATCTGTACGGCACGCTGAAAAGCGAGGTGCGCCGGTTGCTGGATCCCGCAGCCGAAACACGGATCATCTTTGATGTGGACGTCAAGGGAGCCCTGGCCATCCGCGCGGCATTCCCGGACGACGCGTTCCTGATCTTCATCGCGCCGCCATCGCTGGAGGAAATCCGCCGCCGCCTTACCGCCCGCCAAACCGAAAGCGACGAGGCGCTTGAGCGCCGTATCGCACGAGCGGAGATGGAAATGGGAATGCGCGAGCATTTCGACGCGGTGGTGGTGAACGATGACCTTGAACGCGCGGTGGCCGACGTTGAACAACTGGTGCGCTGATCAGCTCAACCGCGCGCGCTACACAACACTGAATAGTTGATGGCCGGGCCGTTGCAATCGGTATCACGATTGTTTGGGCCTTTGCGGTGAACGCCCGGCGCGTTAGATTTGCTGATTCCAGGCTATACTAACAAGTAAGGAGCATACGCGTTATGCCGATCAGACCGGTTGATTTGAAGCAGGCGACTGGTGGCGCTTCGAGCATCTACGAGGCCATCGTGATCATGTCGCGCCGCGCACGCCAGATTAATGATGAATTGAAGGACAGCCTGCATCGCCGCCTGGAAACGGTTGCCAGCCTGAACGAGGATGGTGACGGCGAGGTCACGAACTTCGACCAGCTCGAGATCAGTCGCGAGTTTGACCGTTTCCCCAAGCCGACGTTCCTTGCTCTGGACGAGATGCTCGACGGCGAGCTTGACTACAAGTACAAGGATCCCATTCGCTGAGGCACACGCCGGGCGATGGCCAGCGCTTCGCGCAATCGAACGATTCACAAGCGGCCGGAACGCAATTGCGCTCCGGCCGCTTTGCGTTGTAGCCCAACCCCAGCGCACACGTCATCCACCACACGCGCCACCATCATCGGCGGCAACCGGCAGGCCATGTTGGGCGATGACAGCGCCGGGGCGACGCGCCGGGGCGATCGCGGCGCCGGGCGATCACAGGGGATTCTTCGTAACTTCAACCCCATATGTGCCCGGGGAGATGTTGCCAGCGCAACCACACTGTGTGCACCGGACTGCCTTCACAGCATTCATGATTGAACGAACTTCTCGCGCCACGCCGCAGCAACCGACACCACGCCCGATGCCATCGTCGCGTGCGGAGGTCGCGTACATCGTGGCACTGCTGGCCGTTGTTGCCATGCTGGCCGCGGGTGGGTGCGCGGGCACACCGAAGCCCACCGTGGCGCGCACGCTGGCCGCGAACATCCTTGCCGAGCCGCGCGGCACCATCGGGCTGGTGCTGGCCGATTATTCCTCACCCACCCCAACGGCGTTCCGCGCATTGGGAATCCCGTTCCGGGCAATACCCCTGGCCCAGGCAACCACGGCGGACTTCTCCGTCTTTCAAACGGTAATGCTGGATGAGGATGCCCTTTCCGCCGACAAGGGATATGCCGCATACGGAAGCCTGATCGAAGCGGTGAAGAAACATGGGCTGACGCTGGTGGTACTGCACCAGACAACCGAGCTGCTGGCCAAGGCATCACGCGTGCTGCCCTATCAGCTTAACCCGCGCGATGTGGAGTTTCAGCTTACGCTGGCAACACCACGGCGTACCGATCCGATGATGCGAGCGCCCAACGAGATCGGCCGCGAGGATCTGGATTCCATGAGCCGCCAGACACGGCAACTGGCAACCGGAGGCCCCGATTCGCGCGCCATCATCTCGGCCAATCTGGTATCGCCGGACGCATCGGCGGCGCTGCTGTGGGAGCCGTTTCATCATGGCGCGGTGTGGTATGTAAGCTTCCCCATCACGGCCAGGGCCGCAGCGGGCAGGGTTGCCGAACAGAAGCTGCTGGCCAACCTGGCGAGCAACAAATAGCCGGCGTGGTTGGGCGAACTTCTTATCTTCCGCTCCCGATCGAACAACACAACCGAACAACCCCTCTGGAACCTGAACATGGATCTCGAGCTCACAGATAAAACAGCAATCGTGGCGGCTGCCAGCCACGGCATCGGCAAGGCATGCGCCATGCGATTTGCCCGCGAAGGCGCCAACGTGGTGATCTGCGCCCGCGGCAAGGAGGACCTGGTGAAGACGGCCGAGGAGATTTCGGCTTCCACCGGCCGGCGCGTTGAATGGGTGCAGGCGGACCTGACGAAGGCCGACGATATCGAAATGCTTGTCGACGCCACACGCATCGCCTTCGGCGGCGTGGACATCCTTGTCACCAACTGCGGCGGCCCGAAGCGCGGCACGTTCATCTCGTTGGAGGAGAGCGACTGGCGCGCGGCATTCGATCTGATATTCATGAGCTCGATCCGCCTGATCCGCGCGGCCGTGCCACACATGCGCAACATGCAGAGCGGGCGCATCGTGAACATCACCTCGATCAGCGTGAAGCAGCCGCTGGAACATCTGATGCTTTCCAACGCGATCCGCAGCGCGGTGATCGGCATGGCCAAGACGCTCTCGAACGAGCTGGCCCCGTTCGGCATCCTGGTCAACAACGTGGCGCCCGGCTTCACGCTCACCAACCGGGTGTACGACCTGGCGATGGAGCAGGCCAAGGAACTTGGCATGTCGCACGAGGAGATCATGGCGCGCCATCACGAGGATATCCCGCTGAACCGCATGGCACGGCCGGAGGAAGTGGCCGATGTTGTTGCCTTCCTGGCATCGGCGCGCGCCAGCTACGTAACCGGCGTTACGATCCCCGTGGACGGCGGCTATTATCAGGGCCTGATGTAACACGCCGGCACGGCGCGATTGGCAAGCAAACCCGCGCGCGGCATTGCGCGGCGCGGCGGACACCCAGACACAGCACTTCCCGACATACCGACGCCGATGATCCCCGAACTTCGCGAGCAGTTCAACAGGTCGTTTACCGACGAACGGTACCAGCAGTTCCTGCTGAAGCTTAACCAGCGCTGCCGCACCGAGATCCGGTTCCGCGTGGCCGAGACACCTTGTTTTGTTCCGCGCCACATCCAGCGGATGTGCGAGGATGCGGCGGTGGAGCTTACGCTGCAGGCGCACGCGCCGGAGTATCTCCGCGTGTCGGACGCAACGCTGAAGCCCGAATACACGGTGGCCAATCAGCCGGAGCGCTCGCTGTTCATGACGGTGGATTTCGCGATGACCGAGGGCGCCAACGGCGCAATCGAACCGAAGCTCATCGAGATGCAGGGATTCCCCTCGCTGATGGGCTTCCAGGCGGCCTACGGCGCGCTGTCGCGGGAACACTGGGGGCTGCCGGAGAATCTGACCCACATCAACGGCGGGTACACTCCGGAGCAGTTCAACGAGATCCTGCGTGCGGCGATTGTAGCCAACGAGGATCCCGAGAACGTTGCGCTGCTGGAGTTCGACCCGATGAATCAGAAGACCAACCCCGACTTCTTCTGCACGCAGGATCTGCTCGGCATCGCCATTGTTGATATCCGCGAGGTAACGAAGATCGGGCGGGTGCTGCACTACCAACGCAACGGCACGCTGGTGCCCATCAAGCGGATTTATAATCGCGCTATTGTCGACGAGTTGCAGCGCAAGGGCGTCACCATCCCATTCAACTGGCACGACGATCTGGACGTTGCATGGGCCGGGCACCCGAACTGGTATTTCCGCATCAGCAAGTTCACGCTGCCCTATCTGAATCACCCGCTTGTGCCCCGCGCAACGTTCCTGCACGAACTTCGGGAAGTGCCGGAAGACCTGGAGAACTATGTGCTGAAGCCCCTGTACTCGTTCGCGGGCGCCGGCGTGATTGTTGGGCCGACACGCGAACAGGTTGACGCCATCCCGGCCGAGCAACGCGAGGGCTACCTGCTGCAGGAACGGATCACCTACGCCGGCGCGATTGATACGCCCGAAGGCCCCACGAAGGCCGAGGTCCGGTTCATGCTCGTCTGGCCGCCCGATGCCGAGCGTCCGATGCCAATCATGGGCCTGGTGCGCATGGGCCGGGGCGCGCTGATGGGCGTGGATTTCAATTCCAACACGCGCTGGATAGGCGCCGGCTGCAACTTCTTCCAAACCTGACCCCAATCCCGGCCCCGCCACGCGCGGCGGGCACACGGCAACACGGCACACCCGGCGGACGCACGCCCCAAACCCAATACTCCGGAACAGCAGGGCAATGCACGCAACGCAAACCGAACAACCGACACGCCGTACGGCCCTGGGCAGGCTCCTGTGGGGAACGCTTGCCCTGATTGCCGCGCCGGCCGTGTATGTTGTATCGCGATATCTCACGCCACCGGCAGCACCGTCGGCAATGGTCGTCATAGGCTCACCCGAGGCCATCACCGCCACCGATGTGCGAATCGTGAAGGTGGGCGCCACCGATGCCGCGGTGATGCGCCAAAGCAACGGCGAGCTGATGGCGCTCGACATGCGCTGCACACACGCCGGTTGCAGCGTGATCTGGCAGGCACAGGATGCCGCCTTTGTGTGCCCGTGCCATGGTGGCCGGTTCGATCGCGACGGTGCGGTTGTTGAAGGCCCGCCCAAGCTCCCGCTGGTGCGACTGGAATTGCGTACCGTAAAGAACCAGATTGTGCTGACCGACATCCCCCTCGGTGGAAAAGTGGATAACTCTGTGGATAAGGTGCGCTCTTGAACACCATGAAGTGACGCTTGAGAACCTCATCATCAGATAATGCACAGGGTACCGGAGGCCGGGAACGCGCCAAATCAGGCGCGGATTCCATTATTTCCGCGATTGGTTCGCATCTCAAGGGCTTGCGCATGCCGCTGCACCGGGCCTCGGCATGGTACTATGTGGGTGGGTTGGGGCTGTTCCTGCTGCTGCTGACCGCCGGCACCGGCATGCTGCTTTCGATGTATTACCAACCGAACGCGAACCCTGCCGTTGCCGCCGACGGCACGCCGCTGGTTGCCGCACGCGTTACCCACAGAACCGAATGGCGCGGCACGGTGTACCCCGCCGGAACAATCCTTGCCCTGCCACTGAACCCCGCGACAAATCAGGCAATGGCCGATGGCCCCCTGGCCGGCAATGTGGAGACCATGCTGGACCCGGTTACCAACAGCCCGATTCGGCCTGCCGCGGCGTGGGTTAGCGTTGAACGAACCATTCAGCACGACGTGGCCTATGGCTGGCTGGTACGCTCGGTACATGCCTACAGCGCGAACCTGCTGATCGCCCTGCTTGCGGTGCACATGTTCAGCGTGTTCTTCATGCGGGCCTACCGGCAACGGCGGCGGTGGATGTGGGTTGGCGGCGTGGGGATGTTCGCCCTTGTGCTCGCGTTTGCGTTCACCGGCTATCTGCTGCCGTGGAACCGGTTGTCGTACGCGGCCACGCAGATAGGCATCGGCGTCGCCGAGCACTCCGCTCCCTGGATTGGCCCGGCGCTGGCAACGCTGGTGCGCGGCGGGCGCGAGCTTTCGGCCGCCACGCTTACGCGGCTGTACAGCCTGCATGCCACGATATTGCCGCTGGCCGGGTTCGCGTTTGTGGGGCTCCATCTTCTGCTGTTGAATATCCACGGCCTGAAGGGCACGCGGCGTGCGGGCGAACAGGGCACCGATGATACCGGCACCGGCGCGCGCGGCGCGGCCTGGCTGCTGCCCGCCATGCTGGGCGCAATCGGCGTTGCAGGCCCGGTGGCGTCGGCGATCATCAACGGCGGCGTGGATACGGCGTCACCGCTGGTGCTGATCCCGCTTTCGCTGCTGCCGATACCGGCGACGATGCTGATGGTACGGCTGGCCGCCTGGCTTGCCGCAGGCCTGGCGCAGCATGCCGAAGCGCGATCGATCCCCTTCTACCACAGCGCGATCTACCGCCACATGCTCTGCTGGCTGTTGATGTTCGGCACGGTGCTTACGCTGGCGATCGCGGCGCCCTGGTCGCATCCGGGCGAGATGGGGCTCCCGGTGGATCTTACAAAGCCGATCCACACACCGCCGGATGCACACCCGGAGTGGTACTTCATGTTCGCCTTCCAGGCCCTGCGCATTCTGCCGGCCACGGCAGCAGCGGCAATCGGCATGGTGGTCGGCATTCTGTGGCTGGGGCTTCCCTGGCTCGACCGCCGCAAGCAGGCCGGGCGCCTGGTACCAGCGCTTGGTATTGCCGCGATAGCGGCCCTGATTGCACTTACGGCATGGGGCTATGCGTCCATCGGCCGGTAATTGACAACCGCGTGCGCAGCGGACCAGGCGGCCGGGTGAACTCCATACGCGCCTGATTGGTTGTAGGTGCATGCGCGACGCACATGCGACGCTCACGGTTGTTGAATCACGATAATCCGCAACTGATGGCCCCTTCCAACAAACCGCTCGGCAGGCTCGCATTACTCACGCGGCGGGCGTTCCTAGGAACGGCGGTGTTCACGGCCATCACAGCCACCGTCATCATCTTCTTCGGCTACGCAATGTTTTCAGCCCCTCGGTATCGGGGATCGGTTTCCGACCATTTCGACGGCGAACGATTCTTCAACCCCGGCGTGGAGATGCGGGGCTTTGGCGACCTGCTTCGCTGGCTGTTCAACCGCGACGCCGGCCCCTGGCGCGCCTACACCGACCTGCCGCCCGCGCCGCCGCCGCCAAAGCGGGTTGGCCACGGCGAACTGCGCGTAACGTTCGTGAACCACTCGTCGGTGCTGATCCAGGTTGACGGCGTGAACATCCTCACCGATCCGGTGTGGTCATACCGGATCAGCCCGGTGTCATTTGCCGGCCCCGTGCGCCACAAGCCGCCCGGCGTGCGGTTCGAGGACCTGCCGCCGATCGACATTGTGCTGCTGAGCCACAATCATTACGACCATCTGGACCTGCCAACCATGAAACGGCTGGCACGCGAACACCGGCCGCAGATCGTGACCTCGCTGGGCAACACCGCCTATCTGCAATCGGAGGACATCGGTGACTCGGTCGACATGGACTGGTGGGACCAGCTTACCACCCGTGCCGGCCTGCGCGTAACGTGTCTGCCCGCGCAACATTTCTCCGGCAGGGGCCTTGGTGACCGCGACGCCACGCTGTGGTGCGGCTTCATGGTGGAAACCGCCGCGGGCACCATCTACTTCGCCGGCGACACGGGAATGGGCCCGTTCTTCAAGCAGATCAAGGAGCGCTTCCCCAGCATCGCGTTCGCGCTGTTGCCAATCGGCGCGTATCGCCCGCGTTGGTTCATGGCGCCGGTGCATATGTCACCCGACGAAGCCGTGGAAGCCCACCGGATACTGGCCCCCACACTGAGCATGGGCATTCACTTCGGCACGTTCGCGCAGGCCGACGACGGCGAGCAGGAGCCGATCGACGAGTTGTATGCAACGCTGGACAAGCTGAAGATCGCGCGCAACGAGTGGTGGGTGCCGGAGAACGGCGAAAGCCGGGTTGTGAAGGGGAAGAGCTGATTGCGGCATGCCCGGAATGTGGCCTACAACTTCAACCCGTACCACACCACGCCCGGAAGGATGCGCACGGCCGGCGATGGTAGATGATACAGGTTCAGATTCTTCTTCAGCAGATTCCAGAACCAGCCGTCGCCGGGGAGCCCTTCAAGATTCCAGTCGAGCGCCAGGTATATCTCGTGATGGCCGGCGCCGGCAAGATCCAACCCCTTCACGCTGTGCCCCACCGCGATGGCAAGCCACGCCGGCACATCGCCGCGCCAGGCAGCCGGCACCAGATCGCGCAGCCCGACGCTGGCCCAGTGATACGTGCTTTCGTAGTCATCGATGATGGCACGATAGCCGCCGGCACGAAATTTCTCCGAGGGATCGTAGCTCAGCTTCACGCGCACCGCCTGCAGGGCCGGAACGTACCCGGCGGCCACAGGAAGCGCGGCGCCCAATGTGTTGGCGGTAACATCACCCCAACTGAACCCCCACTGCCTGGAGAATCCATCACGCACTTCCACGAATGTCTGATGCGCCAGCGCCAGCCCGCCGGCCCACCACAGGCTTCCAACGGTATCCATGCCACACCACCGAAACGCCTGGGCATAGATGGTGGTAACCGCATACGGGAAATAGAAGTGGCCCAGTTTGTCGGCGCCAAGCGCGTACCGCCAATCGTGATCCCAATCGAAATGGAACGCGCCGCCTGCCCCCTTCCACCAGAGATTATCCTGCAGAGCGTAACCGGCAACAAATCCCGCAACGGTGATGCCGCCAACGATTGCTAGCTTCGTTGGGTTTACCGCCGGGCCAACGGCCGCGGCCGATGTGTCGCCCGGCAATGATGAAGCCGTATCGGCCGGCGCAACATCCGGCACCGGCTGCGCCAGCAGGCCGGTTGCGGCGCACGCGCACAGCAGGCCGGCCCACAGCAGGCACGCGCACAGGGCGGCAGCCCGCGGCACGCGTATCGGGATTGTTTGAACACAGGATTGCATCGCCCGAAGTGTACGGCACACAACGCTGCCCGGCAATACGGATACCGAACACACGCCCTCGGCACAGGGCCATACATCGATTCAACTGCACGCCATGAAACGCACCGATCGCATGCTCGGCATTCTGCTGGAACTTCAGGGCAAGGGCACACGCCGCGCCGAGGACCTGGCCGAGACATTTCAGGTAAGTCGCCGATCGATCTATCGCGACATCGACGCGCTGTGCGGCGCGGGCGTTCCGGTGATGGCAATCCCCGGCAGGGGTTACTCGCTGATGGATGGATATTTCCTGCCGCCGCTCAGCTTCACGGTGGACGAGGCCACCATGCTGCTTGCCGGCGGCGACGCGGTTGCACAGAACTTCGACGAAACGTTCGGCGCTGCCGCGCGCACCGCAACCGAAAAGATAGCGGCGGTGCTGCCGCCGGCCCTGCGCGCCGATGTGGATGACCTGCTGGCAAGCATTCGATTTGTGCGCACCGATCCGCACGCCGACCCTGCCGCGCTGGCCCGCCTGCGCACGGTGCGGCAGGCGATCGTGGCGCGCCGCACGCTCAGGTTCCATTACCACGCAAAGGATGCCCACGACAGCGCCCCCCGGCATACCGTGCGACAGGCGGACCCGTATGCGATCGTGAACGTCGACGGCGCCTGGTACATGCATGGATACTGCCACCTGCGCGGCGCTCTGCGGAACTTCAGGCTGAGCCGCATGTCGGAGCTGGCAACAACGGATCAGACCTTTGTGCGCCCAGCGGGATTCCGCCCGCGCAAATCGCAACGCCCGACGAACACCATCACCGCGCGGGTTGCGTTCGATCACTCGATCGAACAATGGGTGCGCGAGTCGTCGTTCTATCAACTGGAGCGATTCGAGGATTCGCCGGACGGACCTGTGGCGGTGCTTGCGACCGACAACATCGCCGATCTGGTTCCATGGATTCTTGGATGGGGTTCGCGCGCGCACGTGCTGGAGCCCCGTGAACTGGCCGATCGGGTTGCCGGCGAGGCCGCCGCGATCGCCGCGTCCTATGCAACAAGATCCCGGCGCTGACGGCATGCGCGGGCGCTGCGCCGGCAGGATCCACAGCCGGGCGAAACGCCGGCGCACTGCAACCAACCCAATGCGCCCGGCGGAAAAAATGCACCGGCGCACACACCCGAAAACACTACTGACATAATGGTGGCAACAGCGCCATTGTAGCTTGCGACACATTACAGCAGCGCCCTGCGGCGCCGGAACAACACGACAGCATAATCCAACGAGCCTAACAACATGACAGCCGATTCAATCCTGGAGCAGTTCGAGCGGACCGCAAGCCAATGGATTTCCGCCCTGAGCACGTACACGCCGGAACAATTCGCAAGCAAGCCAAGCCCGGCCGAGTGGTCGATCGGCCAGGTATACCAGCACCTGGTTGCGGGCACACGCAATTTTCATCTGCGGATGGTGGAAACCTGCCTTGGTGATGGCACTGAAGTCAACGGCGCGCCGCGCACCGATAACGCAAACGCGGTGTTCACCGCCGGAACGTTCCCGCCGATCCGCGTGGCCGTACCGCCCTCGGCGTTCTACACGCCGGCCGAGCGGAACGATCCCGACGCCGTGCGCGCCGAGTTCGAGGCGCTGGTGGAAACAATGCGGCAAACGGCCCCACGCCTTGCCGATGCCGACCCCGACAAGAAGGCGCCGCATCCCGGATTCGGTCCGCTCAACGCCATCGAGTGGTATCAGTTGATCGAGATGCATCACCGGCATCACCTGGATCAGCGCGGGCGGCTGGAGTCCTGGCTTGGCATCGGCTCTGCTGTCGCCTGAACAGCTCCACGTATCGGGTTGGCAGGGTATTCGCGCCTGGCCGGGAATGAATGCCGGGCGTGATGGAATGTTCTGTGTACCGCGCGCCGTGCCGTGCTTGCGCCTGGCGCGCGGTACATCAATCAGAACACGCCCATGATTCCGTCCGTCCCCTTGCCCCGTCTAACGCCGGCGCTGGCTGCCTGCGCCATCCTTGCCTGCACCGCCCTGGCCTGCGGCAATCTCAGCGGTCGCCCGGCCGCGGCCGACACCACCACGGCGCAACCGCGCGCATCAACAAGCGACCAGCCCGATACCTCGGGCATTGTTGTGCTGGAGCTGTTTACCTCCGAGGGATGTTCCAGTTGTCCCGCGGCCGAACGCGTGCTTGCCGCGCTTGCTCGCAGCTCTGACAGCCGGCATCTGTTCGCGCTGGAGTTTCATGTGGACTATTGGAATCATCTGGGGTGGCGCGATCGATTCAGCGACGCGGCGTATTCGGCACGGCAGCGCAGCTATGCGGCGGCAATCGGCAGCGATGTGTACACGCCGCAGCTTGTGGTAAACGGGGGGCGCGATGTTGTTGGCTCCGACGCAGCCGGCGTTGCCGGGGCAATTGCGGAGGCCAGGGCCGGCAACGCCCACACCATCGGCCTTCGCGCCGAGCTGATACCCGGCACACGCACGGTACGGGTGTGGTACACCAACAACGATGCCGCGGATGCAAACCTGAGGCTCAACGTGGCGGTGGTGGAATCAAGCGCGCAGACGGACGTAACAGCCGGCGAGAACAGCGGCCGGAAGCTGGCGCACACCAACGTGGTGCGCGCCTTTACAACCGTTGCCGCCGCGCCGGGCAACGGTTCGGACGCAATCGAGCTTGCGCTGCCGAACGATGTGAGCCCGGCAACCGCCCGGGTCATTGCCTTCACACAGGAGCCCGACTCATACCGTGTACGCGGCGCGGGCGCCTGCTTGATCGCGCATTAACACGGCACGCGCCCCGTGGCACGGCTACGCGCTTCGGCGGATGCCAAGGCGCTCGAACAGGCCGGCCACCAGCAGCGGCAGCGCAATCGTTGCATCGCACTGCACTTCGGCGGCGATGGCATTCTCGGTGTACTTGCCCCACGAAACCGACTCCGAAATCGTGCAGCCACTGAGCCCGCCCCACGAGGGCGAATCCGTGTAGATCCGCACGGTGCGGTCGTACCCATGCCGCTCGGTTGCGGCGGTCATCTCCAGCAACGGCCACGCCTGCTGTGCCCAGTTGCGCGGCACACCGCCGCCGATGATCAGGGTACCGCAACGCTCGGTTGCCAGCAGGCTGTGCGCGAACACGCTCACATCGCTAAGCTCGTCGAGCACGATGCGCCAGTTGTTCCGCATGTTGTACTTCACAAGGTTCAGCGCGAACTCGCTGTCGGTGGTGGCCCCGCAGAAGATCGGCACGTTATGGCGCGCGGCGGCGGCCAGGATGCCGCGCTTGCCCAGCGCGTCCAGCGCCTGCCCCACAAGCAGGAACAGCTCCTGCGGACGCACAAGCCACGGCTGCAACGGATCGATGCCGTTGAGCTCGAAGTGCCGGCGCAGTATCCCCTCCAGCAACATCTCCCCTTCGTGATACCCCTCCTCCGGCAGGAACGTATCGTAGATACGATTGATGTGATGCTCGTACAGCTCGGCATCATCCACGCTGACAGCGCCAACGTAATGGCCCTGGTTGTCGGCGTCGGCATGGTTCACCATCGAGTGGCTGATGTTGGCGCCGGTGGATACCAGAGCCTGGATTATGCCGTGTTCGATCAACTGCGTTACCAGTTCCTCCATGCCGCCGGGGACCATCGCGCCGGCAAGTGTCATCACAATCAAACACTGCTCATCGCGGACCATGTTCTCCAGAACATCCAGGCAGCGCGAAAGCGCACGCCCCTGAAAGGAGCAGCCGCCAAGGTTGGTGAGCAGATCGTTGATGTTGACGATGTCGCGCGGCGAGATCGGCGCGATCTTCTTCTGCAGATACTCTTCCTTGGTATGCTTCACGACGGATAGTTGTAGCTGGTTGGTAGATGCCGGCAACGTGCTGTTGCCGGCGGCGGGTAAACCGCACGCGCGGGCTGTGGCCGTGCCCTGGGGCAGGCACATCGTACCACGTTGCCGGATCACAGGCAGGCAGTGATCCGGCAACGCGAAGCGTACTGCTTATGACTTGTCGGCATGGATGCCGTTGGTAACGGGGGTCTCCTGGCCGTTGCGCGCCGCGTCGGCCGCGGCCTTTGTGCCGCCCTTGGCCGCATCGCGCGCCGCAAGAGCCTCCGGGCTGTGCGGCGACACCGCATGTTCCGATGCCGAACCGCCATCCCAGAAGTTGTAGTAGGTGTACTCCTCCAACCCCTTCGCGTAACGATCCAGAAACGCCACGCCCTGTGTTGGGCGCAGGCGCTTGGTTTTCACCTTCTCGCGGATCAACGCATCCATCCGCTTGCGAAGATCGCTGGGGAAATACTGTACCTGCGAAAGCGCCTCGGTAACGGTTGTGCCGGGGATGTATTTCTCGATGTAGAAATTCCCGGGCTCCTCCTCGTCGGCATAGACATGTACTTCGTTGACACGGCCGAACAGGTTGTGCATGTCGCCCAGGATGTCCTGATACGCGCCCATCAGGAAGAAGCCGAGATAGTAGTTCCCCTTCTCAACCGGATGCAGTTCCAGGAAGGTGTTCACGCCATCGTTGCCGATGAACTGATCGACCTTGCCGTCGGAATCGCAGGTGATGTCCACAAGCGTTCCACGGCGGGTGGGCTGTTCGTTGAGACGGTGGATGGGCATCACCGGGAATACCTGATCGATGGCCCAGTGGTCCAGCATGCTCTGGAACACCGAGAAGTCGCACAGGTACTGGTCAACAAGCTGCTCCTCGACGTGATACAGATCCGACGGAAGCGAGTCCGGATCGAACTGCAGCATGGCCCGGTACAGGGCCTGCATCAACGCCCAGTAGAGCTGTTCGGTTTTGCCCTTGTCCTCCAGCGAGAAATAGCCCAGCGAGAACAGCAGGTCGGCCTCGCGCCGTTTCTCAACCGCGTCGTGATACACCTCCAGATACCGAGCCTTGCGCTGGCCCACGCCGCGCGCCGCCCCGGCTATCTGCTGATCGAGCGCCTGAAGGATGTCGTACAGCTCACGCACCACCGGCTGATCGGTATCGGTCACAACGGGAATGCCATCGGGCAAGCCTTTGCGCGTTGCGCTGAGCACGCCCACCACCAGCATCGAGTGGTGCGCGGTAAGCGCGCGACCGCTTTCGGAAACGATGATCGGATGCGGCACGCCTTCGCTGTCGCAAATCTCCTTGATCGTGTACACCACGCCGTTCACATATTCCTGCAGCGTGTAGTTGATGCTCTGCTGCAGACCGGATTCCGGCGAGTCGTAGTTGATGCCAAGCCCGCCGCCAACGTCGATGTATTTCACACCAAGCCCCATCTTCACCAGCTTGGCATAGATGCGGGTGGCTTCGCGCACGGCCGACTTCAGGGCCATGATATCGGTAATCTGTGAGCCGATGTGGAAGTGCACCAACTGGAAGGCGTCCATCTGATTGCGCTGGCGCAACACCTCGATCAGGCGCAGGGTGTCGGGGATGGAGATGCCGAACTTGGAGACGTCGCCGCCGGACTCGGCCCAACGGCCGGTACCCGCGGTGGCCAGACGCACGCGCACACCAAATGCCGGCGCGATGCCGATGCTGTCGGCCTCAACCAGAAGGTCGTCGAACTCCTTGTACTTCTCGAGGATCGGAAGGATGTTCTTGCCAAGCTGGCGCCCCATCAGCATGGAGCGGATCATCGTGGTGTCCTTGTAGCCGTTGCAGATCAGCAGCATGCTGTCGCGCTCCAGATGCGGAAGCGTTGCGAACAGCTCGGCCTTGGAACCACACTCCAACCCGAAATTGTACGGCTCGCCGGCTTCCATGATCTCCAGCACAACCTCGTGCAACTGGTTCACCTTCACCGGATACACGCCCTGGTACAGGCCCTGGTACTCGAACTCCTCGATCGCGCGGCGGAACGTTTCGTTCAGCTCGATCACGCGCCGGCGCAACAGATCCTGGAATCGAATCAGCACGGGAAGCTGAATCCCACGCCGCTCGATCTCGCTTACGATCTCAAAGACATCGATCTCCGTGTCGGCATCGAACAACGGACGCACGGCCACATGGCCGGCATCGTTGACGGTGAAATACGGCTCACCCCACTTGTCGAGATTGTACAGAGTTTTTGCGTCCTCCGTTGTCCAATCTCGAGATTCGGTTTCTACTTCCGGAAGCTCCGGCGCTCCATCAAGGGAATCACTGTTCATGTACTGCCAACGGTACGAGAGAAAGAGGAGTTTGAATGATCGGGACCACACCACCAGCTTCGTTCACTGCCGCTGGTGAGCAAGTGGGCACCCACCGAATGCAATCGGAACGAACAGAGGCTTCTACCGACAATCTCCAAAAATACAATGAATGATTCGCCCCGCCACGACAAACTGTTATCGCCGCGAACAACCGGACAAATCATCCAATGCCGTCGTGTTGCCAAAACATAAACGCGGAGACCGTTGGAAGCGATCTCCGCGCTTATTATCCGTACTGCCGCCGCGGGCCTGGCTCAGGCCTCAACCAAGGCAGTGGAGAGTGTTGCTTCGCCCTTGCGCCAGTTGCAGGGGCACAGCTCGCCGGTCTGCAACGCCTCCAGCACGCGCTTGGTTTCCTCCACCGAGCGGCCAACATCCTCGTTGTGAACAACCATGTATTGAAGCACGCCATCGGGATCGATGATGAACGTGCCGCGAAGTGCGTATCCTGTCTCTTCCTTCAGCACACCGTAATCGCGCGCAACCTTCTTGGTGTTGTCGGCCAGAAGCATGTAGGGCAGGCTTGTCAGCTTGCTCTCGTGATGGCGCCACGCGAGATGCGAGTGCTTGGAATCGGTCGAGACACCGATGATATCGGCATCGAGATCGCGGAAGTCCTCGTAGGCGGCACCGAATTCGGCGATCTCGGTTGGGCAGACGAAGGTGAAATCCAGTGGGTAGAAGAAGAGCACGAGCCACTTGCCCTTGAAATCCGCAAGCGAGATATCCTTGAACGCATTGTCGGGAGTAAGCCCTGCCGAGTTGCCGCCAATCACGGCCGTACCGCTGAAATCAGGGGCAGGTGAACCAACCATTACCATTGCCAATCTCCTTGTTCTGCTTGTGAGTTACTGCCTGGGGTTACCGCGGATTCCGACTCAGGGGGGTCGAAAGCGCTGCGAAGCTAGTCCGGCAGGCGATGCCCGCCAATCGGCATGGCTGTTACGAATTGTGGACCGTTGCCGGCTCGGCCATCGCGGCTGACGGCTCGGCCTTGGAGAAGGTGGCGATGCCGGCGATCAACGCCGCCACACGCAAGCCCTCCTCGATCTGCGCCACGGTGGCACCGTGCTCGCGCGCCTTGGCCACATGCCCGCGCACGCACGACGGGCACGCATTCACCACCGACACCATCGCGCACACCAGTTCCACCTGCATCATCGAAAGCACGGCCGGCCGAAGGAACACGTTCAGCTTGTAGCCGGGCCGGAAGGCGTCGTAGCCCTCGCCAGCCAGATACTGGAACTTGTAGAAGACGTTGTACTGCGTGATCGACGCGGCCACGGTAAGCGCCTCAACGATGGCGTCATCGCTAAGGCCGTCGCGCTGTGCCTCAAGGGTGCGCGCCTCAACCATGCTGGCCCCGCCGGCAACCGAGGCAATCGCCAGGGCGATCAAGTGCTTGGTGGCAAGATCCAGCTCGCCGCTCGCCATCGTCTTCTTCAGGTTGTAGAGACTGTCGTTCAGGTAACCCTGGCTGATGGCCAGCGTGCGATAGGCCTGCGGCACGTTGCCAAGTTTCTCCTGAACGCGGCCGAGAAGTTCCTCCACACGGGCCGCGTCGTTGGTGGGGTGCAGAATCTCGCTCAACGCCATCTGTGTTGCTCCGGAAAATGTACTATCCGTGAATGATGCTCCGTGCCAGACCTGGCCTGCGCGCGCGGGCAGGCCGACGGGATGCCGGAATGGATAGCCCGAAACTACGACGCGCACCCCGGTATGGCATTGCCATCCGATGCATTGCGAGTTGTAAACACGCTACAACTCGTCGACGAATTGAATAGGGAATTTGTCGGATCTTGTGCCCCATGATCACGCTTGTCATCGCGCTGCACAACCATCAGCCGGTGGGCAACTTCGATTGGGTTATCGAGGATGCCTACCAACGCGCCTACCGCCCGCTGATGGAGCTCCTGGCCGAATTCCCGGACATCCGGTTCGCCCAGCACTACACGGGCATCCTGCTGGACTGGTTCGGCGCCCATCACCCGGAATTCCTTGCCACGATCGACCGCGGGGTCGAGGCCGGCAGGATCGAGCTGCTCTCCGGCGGCTACTACGAACCCATCCTGGCCATGCTGCCTGAGCGCGACCGGCAGCAGCAGATCGTGCTGCTGAACCAGCGCATCACCGAACAGTTCGGCGCCGCGCCCACCGGCATGTGGCTTGCCGAACGGGTTTGGGAGCCCTCGCTGCCGTCGACGCTGCATGCGGCATCCATTGCCTACACCATGCTCGACGACACGCACTTCAAGGCCGCCGGGCTTCGTGATGAGAATCTTACCGGCTACTTCCTTACCGAGGATCAGGGAAAACCGCTGGCGGTGCTGCCGATTGACAAGCACCTGCGCTACACAATGCCGTTCCAGTCGCCGCAGGCCACTATCGACTATCTGGCGACGCTCAACAACGAGGCCGATGATCGCGTGGTTGTGTTCGCCGACGATGGCGAGAAGTTCGGTGTGTGGCCCGACACCTATCGCACGGTGTACGAGCATGGCTGGCTGCGCCAGTTCTGTACGCTGCTTGCCGCCAATGCCGACTGGATACGGACGGTGCCCCCGGGCGAAGTGGTCGCCAGCCGCGCGCCGGCCGGCAGGCTGTATCTGCCAACGGCGTCGTACGCGGAGATGCTGCACTGGGCGCTGCCAACCCCATCAGCCTTCACCGAGTTCGAGACGTTCGAGCGCGAGTTGGCACGGCTTGGCATTGCCGAACGTTTCGGTGACTTCGTGCGCGGCGGGTTCTGGCGGAACTTTCAGGTGAAGTACCCGGAAATCAACGCGATGCAGAAGAAGATGCTGCGCGTTTCGGAACGGGTTGAACGCGTCCGCAGGCAACAGGCGCCCGGAAGCGAGGCAGCCAACGTGGCCGAACGCGCATACCGCCACCTGCTGGCGGCGCAGTGCAATTGTCCGTACTGGCACGGCGTGTTCGGCGGCATCTACCTGGCCAATATCCGCGCGGCGATGTATCGGCAGATGATAAGCGCCGAGGCCCTGCTCGACGATATCGAGGGCGTAACCGCCGGCGTTGTGGAGGAATCCGATTACGATCTCGACGGTGCCGCCGAGCTGATCTATGAAAACCGGGAGGCCGCGATCTACCTGGCGCCCGCTCGCGGTGGGACGATTTTCGAGTTTGACGGCAAACGGACCCGCTATAACTTCATCGATCTTTTAGGCCGGCGTCCGGAAGGATATCACGATCGCCTGCGTTTGTTTGCCGCGCCGGGCCGCCCCGAACCACATGGCAGCGCGCCGGTTTCGGCAAAGCCCACGGCCGAGACGTCGGCTGCCGAGGCACCGGCCGCCAAGGCATCGGCAGCGCAACCCGCTGGCGCGGCCGCGACGGACGCTGCAACGGACGTCGCCGCCACGGAATCCGCCGCCGTTGCCCAGGCCGGCGACAGACCGGAGGCGCATTCGATTCACGATATCGTGCGCGTTAAGCAGAAGGGGCTTGAACAGGCGCTGCAGTACGATTCCTACCGGCATGCCCTTCTGGCCGATCACTTCTTCAGTGCGGCACCCAGCGCAAAGGAGCTTCGCGCCGGAACCCTGCCGGAGACCGGCGACTTTCTGGACGCGCCGTACAGCGCATCATGGCATCATGCCAACGGCATTACCCGCATCGTGATGCGGCGAACCGGCAGTGTTGGCGCCCGCCCGGTTGCCGTGGAGAAAGCTGTTTCGATTGCCGACGGATCTGCGGATATTCATGTCGACTACCTGATCCGTCCGCTCGACAACCTTCCGCTTACTGGGTTCTTCGGTCTGGAGACCGCGTACGCAATGTCCGCCGGCACCGAGCCCGACCGGTACTATCGTTTCAACGACATCCGCCCCACCGGCGCCCAGGGCCTGCTCAACAGCGCCGGCGAAACGGTTGGGCGCGATTTTGTCCTTGTGGACGAATGGCTCGGCGTTGAGATTCGTGTCGCCTTCAGCACCGAAGCGCTTCTGGTGCGCGCTCCGATCGAGACGGTGTCGCTTTCGGAGGATGGGTTCGAGAAGAATTATCAGGGCTCGATTGTGCTGGCCGCATGGGCAATCGACGGCGCCACCGAATGGCGGATGGCAATGCAGCAGCGGCTGATCGAACACGCCGGCACACCCTGAGAGGGCGGCAGCATATATTTTGTAGTAATAACCGAATCACGACTCTGGATACGACGCGTTCCGCATGAAGATGGTAACCGCACGAAAACGCCTGGGCGTGATTCAGGTTTTGGGCATGGCATTGCTGGCGTGGGCGATCCCGACGTTGGCCCAGGCCCAACCGGACACGTCGGCCTTTCGGGAGAACCGATTCGGTATCGTTGATACGCTTTCGCCCGCCCGCCCGGAAACGTCGCGCGTTGACACCGTGCATGATGTTACGGTGCTGGTTGGCGCCGAATCGCGCACCGACTCGGCAATCGCGCCTTCACCGGCCGTGACGGGTGTTTCGGACAACGCGCTTATCGAAACGGACTTCGCGCGCATCACGCAGGACGAATACACCGACGCCGGCCACCCCCGGTATACGATGACCGGCAATCTGCCGTATCGCGAGACACATCTGAAAACGAGCACTGCCGTGGCATTCGGCGGCGCGTTGCTTGGCCTGGCCGGCACCATTACATGGTATCAGCAGGCGTGGTATCCGGATTCCACGAAAGGCCCGTTCAATTTCCAGACCGATTGGTCGTACGCGAAGGAGTTCGATAAGATCGGCCACGCATACGGCGGCTGGATGTCGTCGTATTGCAGCCACGAGGCGTTTATCGCCTGCGGCCTGTCGCAGGAGGACGCCGCCCTGTGGGGCGCCATCGGCGGATTGTTCTTCCAGACCTTCATCGAGGTTCAGGACGGGTTCCATACCAACTACGGGTTCGACTGGACCGACCAGTTGGGCAACACTGTTGGCGCGGCATATTTCTTCGCGCAGCGCCGGATGCCCATCCTGCAGAACTTCCAACCGAAATGGTCGGTTGGCCCAACCGGGCGCGACTCCGCACGCGAGGCCGCGCAGATACGCAGTCGCCTGATCGTGGACGATTACGACCGGCAGGACATGTGGCTGTCGGTGAAGGTGCACAACCTTCTGCCGGAATCGATGAAGCCGTACTGGCCCAAGTGGCTTCAACTTGCGCTGGGCGCCGGCGCACGCGACGTAGAGCTTCAGGGTTATCAGCCGTATCGCGTGTTGCATCTGGCACTTGATTACGATATCGTGGAATTGCTTCCCGACCTCGGCTCGTTCGGCAATTGGCTGAAGCAGGGCCTGAACGGCTTCAAGTTTCCTGCACCGGCCCTGCAATTGTGGCCGAAGGTTAAGTTCCAACTGATCTATCCCTTCGGATTTTGAGCGAACCGAAAACCTCGACTGTCGTCATCGCGAAGAACACGGCCACCGACTCGGTGGTGCGGGTGGATGCCAATGGCAAACAATCGCGGCGTCGGCGTTTGATGAACCCTACCATAAGCATCATTGTCCCCGCGCTCAACGAGGAGAAGTTGATCGAGGCCACGTTGCGATCGTTCCCGCACGAGATGCTGGCGCGCACGAACGCCGAGCTGATTGTCAGCGACGGCGGCAGCAGCGATCGCACTGTTGAGATCGCGCGACGATATGCGGACATCGTGGTGGTGCATACCGAGGACCGACGCCAGACCATCGCCGAGGGGCGCAATCGCGGCGCCGATCACGCCACCGGCGATCTGCTGATATTCATCAATGCCGACACCGTGCCGCGCGATCCGCGAGCGTTCGCGCGCGAGGTACTGGAGATCGCCACGCACCACGACCCCAACAACCGCACGGTTGCCTACGCATGCCCGGTGGTCATCACGCCGGCCGAGCGCCGCACAAGCGACAGGATATTCCACGGCTTCTTCAACAACTATGTACGCCTGCTCAACAGCGTGGGCGTGGGCATGGGGCGCGGCGAATGCCAGGTGGTATGGCGCGATGCGTTTATGGCAGTGGGCGGATATACGGACTCGATGGCCGCCGGCGAGGATTTCGATCTGTACTCGCGCCTGGCGCGCACGGGCCGGATTGGCCACAGCGACGCACTGTGCGTGCACGAATCGCCGCGCAGGTTCCGCCGCTACGGCTATCTCCGCATCCTGGCCCAGTGGACAATGAACGCTATCTCCGTCATGCTGTTCCGCCGCTCGCTCTCCAAGGAATGGGAACAGATTCGCTGAGGCCGCGCGGCATCCCGCCAAGCCCTTTGCATCGGGCGTACACATGATCAATCACACGGCCGGCCGGCGCACACTTCAGCACAGCCGGGCACACCCACCAGAGCGCACCATCCACGCACCCTGCCCCCAGGCAACCGCGGCACGGTTGAACCACACAGTTCGCGGCACATCGGCGGCCTTTGCCGACTACAATTTCAGACACGGATGTATCCGGCCCCAACAAACCGAATTGCCTCGCCGTTAGTATGTTTGCTGTGCCCCGCATTACGGCCGGGGCAATGACATTCACAAACGTTCCTGCTGCTCATGCCTTGCACACGGTTTCTCTGGCTGGCTTCCGCGCTGATGCTCGGGATGATGGTGGCCTCGTGCACCGATTCGGTAACAAACCCACAGGTTGGCTCCGGCACCTTGCTGGACGCATCGGTGAACGGTACGGCTGTGTCGATCGATCCGGATGAGGTGGGCGGATTTAATACCTACACCACCAGCACACACGAGGTGCGCGTTGGCGGCACGCTGACCGGTTCAACCAGCAAGACGATCACACTGCGGTTCGTGCACGATATCGACAATGGTTCGCTCCCGCACACGCTCACCGGCGACGCGGTTTCGATCAATTATCTGGAAGTAGGCGCATCCACGCTTATCTACGACTGCCCGCTTGTCGGCGGAAACTGCACGATCACCGTTACCGCCGTGGGCAATAACATTGTCGACGGCACATTCAGCGCCACGCTTGCCGAGCGCAACGATCCCACGAAGACCGTGGCGATCACCAATGGACGATTCTCCGTGAAGCTGCAGCGTAACTAGACAACCATACCACGGCTGGGGCCCCCGAAAAACATGGGGCCACCAGACGCGGGCTTTGCCGATAGACGCGCCGCTTGCGCAACGTTCGATACAGCCCCTCGGTATTCAACCAACGCAACGAAGATGTTCCGGTCCCGATTGTTCCCCACTGCTGTTCTTGTTCTGCTTGTTGCAACTGCGACGGCCCTGCGCGCGCAACCAACACTCTCGCCGGAGAGCCTTACCAACCGGCACATCGCCGATGGTGTGGATGCCACCGCTACCGCATGGAATCCGGCAATGCTCGGGATCTATCCCGATGCATTCGAGATTGCCGCGGGCGCTCCCTTCGGGCGCTGGCGGCTCGACGGCAACACGGGCATCGGGTTCGTGAACTCCCCGCTGTATCTGTTCACGCGGTTCGGCCCGATCGGGCTGGGCTACGAAAGCCGATGGAACAACGACGCGGTGGCCGATTCGCTTGGCATGACCCATCCGGGATATTATGCCGGCTTCGGATTCTCGGTGACCCCAAAGCTGTGGGTGGGCGCCAGCCTGCGCGGCAACGATCAGGAGAAGTTCTTCTCGTCGGCCAGCTACACGTTCTCGGGCGTATACCGTCCGATGGATGGGCTGCTGGTTTCGGCGGCCACGGATGACTTCACGCGGTTCCGTGGCTACGCGGCATACGCCCCCCTTACATGGGCCACCATCCTGGGCCGTTTCGCCGTTGATCCGGCCGATACACTGGATGGCAAGTCGGCCGCGCGGATCAGCGCCGGCCTTGCCCTGGGCGCTCGTGATTTGCCGATTCACCTGAGCCTGAGCTACGAGTTTACACGCAGCGTGCTGCGCGCCGGGCTGGAGCTCGCCTTTGATGATGACCCCAGCGAGTGGCGCGCGGGTGTGTTCGCCGAGATGGACTCCAGCGACATCGGCGGCGGCGCGGCGGTTGTGCGCTGGTCGAGCAAGCGCCCGCAGACCGTGGAACCCAGCGACGCGTTCGAGCCATCGCCGTATGTGGCAACACACTCGCGCGGATGGGCTCCGGATCGCGCATTCACACCAACAGGCCTGTATTATCGCACTCCAACCAACGACGCAGCCGCAACCCCGGAAGCCCTGGTACGCCCGTGTGATCGTGTGGTCACCGAGATGGACGACCCAACCGGCCTTACCGCTTCGCTGGCGCGCGGAGGCGGCACATACGCATCGTTGCTCAGGCGCACACACGAGCTGGCACCTAATCCAGCCAACCTGTACAAGGCCATCCGCCAGGAGTATTACACAACCACGGTGCGCAGTCGCGAGCTGATGCGCGGCGACTCGCTGCAGTTGGCGGTGCGCCAGGGTTACTCGATCGGCGTGCAGAGCGTGGACCAGACGAAGTTCCCCGAAGTATCGATGATCGTGCAGGTAACCGATCCCAGCGGGCGCAACGTGCGTGGGCTGGGCATGAACGACTTCGTGTTCCGCGATCCCACGCTTGCCGTGAAGTCGGTACGGCCCATCGACGCCACGTTCAACGTTCCAGTGGATATCGTAATGATCATCGACTGCTCCGGCAGCATGCGCGACGAGATCCAATCGGTGCGCGCCAACGTGGAGACGTTTGTCAATACGATGGAGGCGCGCGGTGCTGACTACCGTATCGGCGGCGTGTTGTACGGCGCCCTTATCTACGACACCCTGCACCCCACTGGCGATATCCAGACCTTCAAGCGGTTCGCGGCCTCGGCCGACGCGATCGGCAACGACGAGATCACGACGCTGGCGATCAAGACGGCCACGGAAATGAATTTCCGGCCGGGCTCGCAGCGGTTGTTCGTGCTGATCACCGACGACTGGCAGGTGCAGGACAACGCGCTGCTCGGCGAGCCGGACATCGTGGAAATGCTCTGGAACGCCGGTGCCCGCCTGTATTCAATCGATGACCCCTGCAAGAACAACGGCGCGGTGATGACACGGCTTTCGCTTGGGCGCGAGTACAACATCACGTCACCGTTCAGTTCGTTGCTCGACGAAATCGGCAACGACGTGACCACGCTGTACCAGGTGGTGTACGAATCGAAGGTGAAGCCCGAGGAAGTGACGATCCTGCGCGGATCGCTGCGCGATGAAACCGGGCGCCCGGCCTCGGTGCCGATTCAGCTTCGCGCCCCCAACGGTGGCACACGCAGCATCGCGCCAAACGCCACTACGGGCGAGTTCGAGACGGAGATCACCGAAGGTGTGCGTTACGATGTGGCCATCAGCGGCGGGCGTTATCTGCCGCTGGCCGACGTGGTGGACCTGACAACCACACGACGCGGCGAGATTGTTGAGCGCAACTTCACGCTGCGGCTTCCGCCAACGATGCTGGCAGGCACTGTAACCGACGAACGAGGCACACCGGTTTCCGCCGACGTGCGCATCGAGGACGCCGAAACGGGCGAACGGATCAACACGATCCGGACATCGGCCAATGGGCAGTACGAGACCACGATCGCCGAAGGGCGCATGTACCGCCTGGTGGCGATCAACCCGGACTATATCCCGACACCGGCCGATCTGGACGCACGCGGTGTGGAACGCGGAACTAACCTGACGCAGAACCTGAAGGTGACTTCGATCGAGACGGCAATCGCAACGGGCGCGACGTTCAAGGTGAAGAATATCTTCTTCGACGTTGCCAAGGCCGAACTGAAAGCCGAGAGCTTCCTGGAACTGAACCGCCTGGTGCAGCTCCTGAAGGAGTACCCGACCATTAACGTGGAGATCGGCGCGCACACTGATGCAACCGGCACCGAACGCGATAATCAGTTGCTGTCGGAAAACCGGGCGCGCTCGGTGGTGGAGTACCTTACCGCGAAGGGCATTGTGGCGGTGCGCCTGCGCGCGCGCGGCTACGGCGAATCGGCCCCGGTGGCCACCAACGACAACGACGACGGCCGCGCACTGAACCGCCGTGTTGAATTTAAACTGGTACGCTGATGAATGCCGATTTCTGGAACAGCCGTTGGGAACAACAGCAGATCGGGTTCCATCAACACGACGTGAACGCAATGTTGCAGCAGCATATCGCGCTGTTGCAACTGGCGCCAGCAGACGTGATACTGGTGCCGCTGTGCGGCAAAAGTCTGGACATGGTGTGGCTGCGCGACACGGGCGCCCATGTGGTGGGCGCCGAGCTGAGCCGGATCGCCGTGGAGGATTTCTTTGCCGAGAATGCGATCGAACCCACGCGGCACCGGGGCTTGCGGGTCCCGCGCTACGCCAGCCGGGGGTTGGAGATTCTGCAGGGCGACTTCTTCGACCTGCGAAGCGCCGACCTGAGCGGCGCGCATGCCGTGTACGACCGTGCGGCATTGATAGCCCTGCCGCCGGAAATGCGCGTGCGGTACGCCGACTTCATGGCATCACTGCTGCCGGCGGGATCGCGCGTGCTGCTGATCGCAATCGAGTACGATCAGAACGAAATGAACGGCCCACCGTTTTCGGTTCCACCGCTGGAAGTGGAAACCCTGTTCGGCCACAACTTCGAGATCACGCAGATCGTTTCGGAGGAAGCGCTGGAACGGGAAGAACGATTCAAGAAACGCGGCCTTACCTGGCTTCGCGAACAGTGCTATCTGCTTGTACGGCGCTGAGATTACGCCGGGCCGTAAGCAGCAGGCCCGGCCGATGTTACATTACCGCAGGCCGCGTGTTACTCCATACAATGATCCATGGAGGAACACATGCGCGCATTCACCCTTCTGCTCCTGACAATTGTTGGCGCCGCCACGTTGGCCGCCTGCAAGGAAGATCCCGTACAACCGCCGCCAACCACGCTTTCCGGCACATACGTGAGCACTATTATCGTGGTGCCCGGCCCAACCGATGGGCCTGATACGGCAAGCGCTCGCGGGTCGTACGTTGTTGCGACAATACAGCCGAACCACGCTGTGCTGTGCACCACCCACTGGGTTGGCCAGGACAGCGTGATTGTCGACGATCAGACAACAGGCACGTACACAGTCACGGGCGACACGGTCCGATTTCAGACCGCTCGTTCAACATTGCTGAGCGCGAACACCTGGCTGATTCGCGGGCACACCCTGGTCGCCGCCCACTCGACGATACCGGAAGGCAGTTACATCGTGCTGGACAAGACCGTCGTACTGATTGACTGAGAGAGGATTCCGTATCGGCAATCGTTGCGCTCGCCAGAGTCGCAGGCACACAGTCGAAATTTCAAGGAGAACTTGCGATGCCATCGTTCACCAAACATTCCGTTGTTCTGATAGCGCTGCTCTGCCTTGCCGGCTGCAAGGAGGATCCGGTTACCCAGCCACCGGGAGGTGATCGTTCATACATGACAACACTGTGGATTCAGCCAGGCCCCGCCGACGGCCCCGATACCGTCAGCAATCGTGGTTGCCAGATGTGGCTGTGGTTATCGGCCGATCGCACGATGCGCGGCAGCACACGGTATGTGGCGGCCGATCGCAAGGACACAACCAACAGCACGTTCAACGGAACGTACTCGGTTGCTGGCGACACCATCCGGTTCCAATCCGATAACGCACCGCACCTGACCAGCGAAACCTGGATTCAGCAGGGCGGCACGATCACGAACCTCGTGCGCACCTGGCGCGCGCCCGTTGTTGTTGTGTTCAGCACAATTCCGCTGGACTAACCGGTAAGCGGAGAGCCCACAATCGCGGGCTCTCCGCCATACATTACCCACCCCCTGCGCCCGCAACCACCCATGGGCGCTCGTCAAGCAAATGAAAGCAGCATACGGTTCTGGTTTATTGCCACCCTGCGAACTATTTTGCCAACCCGATTAGCCTGTCCACTCGGCCACACCCTTTTAGCCGACGGCATCGCGCCTGATTGGTCCAGTCCCGTCTCGCCCCAAACCGAAACGTCGACAACCATGAAGCGAATACTTACTGCCTGCACCATGGCGGCGCTCTGTGCCATGGCCGTACACGCACAACCGCTGGTCACACCGTTCACGTTTGTGATCCCCTCCAACGATTCAACGGCAACCCAATGGCTGCCGTCGGTACCCATCGACAACATCAACGCGATGGGATTTCTCCGCACACTTCCCGATGGGCACCTTGGCTACGATGATGGCGCGCGCGCGCGGTTCGTGGGCGCGGGTGTGATCGTTACCGGATGCTTCCCCGACAGTGCCGCCGCCACCGCCACCGCTGCGCATCTGCATAAGCTGGGCGTGACGATGGTCCGGTTCGACTACTTCGACTACCACAACTACGATGCCGCCTCCACGCTGGCGCCGGGAACCCGATCGGATACGCTTTCGGCCTCGCAGATGAAGCGCCTGGACTGGTTCCTGTTCCAGTTGAAGCGCAATGGCATCAGGGCGCACTTCGTTCTGAAGTCGCGTAACGGCCCTCGCCGGGACGACGGCGTGCCGGGCTGGGACTCCACGTACAACTACGGGCAGTATCTGCAGCATTTCAGCGAGCCGATGCAGGGGATGCAGAAGCGGCATCTTACGAAGCTGTTCACGCACATGAACCCGTACACGGGAATGCGTTACGCCGACGATCCGGTGATCGCGTTGCTGACGGTGACCGATCAGTACACCGTGTACGATAACTGGGTTAACGATCGCCTGAATCAGCGGGCAAGTTATCTGAGCTTCCAGCATTCGCGCCTGCTGGACACCCTGTTCAACAATTTCCTGCGGGCCAGGTACGGCAACACCAACGGGATGCGCAGCCTGTACTGGGAGGGCTCGCACACGGTTGGCCCGAACGTGGTGAAGAATCCTGGGTTCGAGTCGTTTACCGATAACTGGGATCTCGTGGTGGGCGAAGGCGCGCAGGCAAGCGCGGTGATCGTGCAGGGCCCGGGGGTAGCGCCCGGCGGCGGAACCAGCTCGATGCGTGTGGCCATCAGGAAGGTGGACGGCAACGAGGGCCGCATCTACATGCAGCAGATCGGCGTTCCGCTGAAAAAGAATTCGATCTACCGGCTACAGTTCCGCGCCAAGACGGACTCGGCGGCAGGACGGCCGCTGCGGCTTGCACTGATTCGCGGCAGCGCCCCCAACGACAATCTTGGGCTGAACCAGACGGTGACGCTCTCGACCACCTGGACCACGTTCGACTTCACGTTCCGTGCCCTTGGCACCGACACGCTGGCAACAATCATGCGACTGTACATGGGCCGGCAGATGGGCGATGTGTTTCTGGACGAGTTCAGCGTTACCGAAACAGGACGCGAGGGCCTTGCGGCTGGCGAAGCGCTGGAGACCTACTCGGTTGCGCGCGCGAAGTTCCGCGATGTGGCCACGATATCGCTGCGCCGCATGTACGATCAGGTGGACTTCTACGATTCGTTGGCGCGCGCCTATCACACCGGCATGCGCAACCACCTTCGTTCGCTTGGCGTGAAGGCCCCGATTGCCGGGGTCAACAGCTCGGCGGCTTCGGCCGACAGTTGGACACAGAAGGATTTCGACTTCACCAGCGAGACGTCGCAGTGGGATTTCACGTCCACCCGAACCGGGCTTCCAAGCTCGGACTCCACGTGGGTGATCCGCAACTACTCGGTGCTGCGTTACCGCGATCAGAAGATCCCGGAGTACTCGCGCAACGCGATGGCGGGCAAGCCGTTCATCGCCGAGAGCTACCTGCATGTCTTCCCGAACTCGCATCGCTCCGAAAGCATGCTGTTCATGCCGGCGTATGCCTCGTTGCACGATTGGGACGGCATGTATCTGTACGCCTACAGCGAACGCAACACGGAGATGGGCGACCGGCGGCGTGTGTTCAAGGATGATTATTCCAGCTTCATGGCCGACCCCTCGATATGCGCATTGCTTCCGCAGGTTTCCGCCGCGATGCGCAACGGCTGGATTGCGCCGGCACAGCGAATGGTGCACATTCAGCACGACGTGGCCGACCTGCGCTACCTGCCGATAACGTACTCCTCGCGCGGATTCTACAACATCGAGGGGACGCTGCAGAGCGTGGCGAATCTGGTTTCGGCGATCCGCGTGGACTCCTTCAACGCCTCGCGCCACTATACCGGCGACGACTACTACGTAACGATCCCAAGCGACGACAACATCCAGAGCGACACACGGCAGATAACGCTGGATATCACCAAGGGGGTAATGCAGCTCAATGCCCCACGTATCCAGGGGGCGGCCGGCGCGTTGAACGGAACGTCGTCGGTAAAAACGGACAACCTGAGCGTAAGCTGGATCGCCGGCGGCGCCAACGTAACGTACCTGTGGAGCACGCTTGATGGGCAGGTGCTTGACAGCGCTCGGCGATCGCTGCTGACGGTAACAACACGGGCGCTGAACACAGGGGCCATCTGGCAGTTCGGGGACTCCAGCCTGGGCAAGAACTGGGGTACGGCGCCAATCCAGATGGAAGGTGTGCGGCTGGGACTGAACTTCACGACCGCGGCGGACTCGCTGCTGCTGTGGCCGCTTGATACGGTGGGCATGCCAACCGGCCGCACCATCGTGGCAACGCGAAACACGTCCGGCACGTGGCGCGTCACGCTGGATGTGGCAGCCGAGGCCACGCCCTGGTATGGCGTGCAGCAGGTGTTCAAGAAGCAGGATACCAACACCACCGGCGTGCGGGTGTCGGAACTGGCGGCATCAATCGGCAACGCGTATCCAAATCCGGCGACCGAGCTGGCATCGGTGGATGTTGTGGCCCCCGAAGGCGGGCTGCAACTGAGCGCCGAGGTTGTGAACATGCTTGGCGATCGCGTGGCCACGGTGGCCGAGCACTGGGCACCGGCCGGGGCCGGCACGCTGGATATCGACCTGCGCGACGTGCCGAACGGCACATATCTTTGCCGTGTGCGCATGGGCACGCAGTTGGTGATACGCCGGCTGGTTGTGCGCCGTTAGTGCCGGCTTTGGCCCACGACATTGCAATGCAACGGTTACGAGCACGGAGCATGAGGCACGGCAGCGATGCCAGGAAACTCATGCTCCGTGTTTCGTTGTTGGTATGCCGATGACCTATCTGGAATTTCATCTTCTGTTCAACCTGCCGCTGCTGGCCTTGCTGGGCTGGCTGGCACGGCGCCGCATCACCGCCGCTCACTGGCGTTGGATGGGCGTGATCGCGCTGATCGTTGTGGCGTTCACCTTCCCGTGGGATAACTGGGCGGTGGGCCGTGGCATATGGCAATTTCCGGAGGACCGTGTGCTGGCGCGGGTCGATCACCTGCCGGTGGAGGAGATCGCGTTCTTCATTATCGAGATGGTGGCGGTGTGCCTGGTTGCGGTGCACTTTCTGCCGAACGCACGCACGGCCTCGCCCGATGCCGAGCGCCCCCCCGAGCAACGGCCTGCGTCACATGCCGGCGCCGGCAACAACCAGGGCACGGCATGAGCGGCGACGAGTTCACATACCTGCGGCATGTTCTGCTGTGGATGGTGCCCGTGGTTGCCATCCAGTGGGCGCTTGCATGGCGATCGTTTCGCCGCAACCTTCGCGCCGTGTTGCTGCCGCCGCTGATCGTTGGCACGTTCTACGCCATCGCCGATTCGGTTGCCGTTGGTCGCGGCATCTGGTTCTTCGATCCGGACCAGATTACCGGCGTGCACGTTGGTCCGCTGCCTGTCGAGGAAATTCTGTTCTTCTACCTGACGGCGCTGCTGGTATCACAAAGCTTTGTGATGTTCCTGCCCGCGCGATTGCGCAACCCCGAATAACGTGCGGCGTATTGCGCGCAAAGTTGGTCGCAGCGCCCCCCTGTGCCTACCTTTGCGGTAAACACGTACTCCCGATGATCGTACTGGCATGAGCAAACGCTCACAGGGGCGGCGCGCCGTGGCCGAGGAACTTGGCCTGTTCAACAGCCCGGGCAGCGGCCCGGCATCCACAACCGCCAGCCGTGTACGCCGCGGGCGGCTTCCTTCCGATCGAGCAATTGCATCTGCGATGATCCTGCGAATATTCCGATGGGTGTTCCGGCTGGTTGCGTTCTGCGTGCTGGCATCGATTGCGATCGTGGTGATCTATCGCGTGGTGGATCCACCGATAACTCCGCTGATGCTGATCCGGCCGATGGAGGGGATTGGATCGGCAAGCCTTGTTGGCGTCAACAAGAAGTGGGTGCCGATCGACGAGATCAGCCCGGCGATGGTGCGTTCGGTAATAGCCGCCGAGGATGGCCGGTTCTTCACGCACAACGGCGTGGATTGGAAGGCCGTGCAGAATGCCCAACGGCGCAACGAACGTTCCGGCGGAAAGAAGCTGTTTGGCGCCAGCACGATCACGATGCAATGCGCGCGCAACGTGTTCCTGTGGCAGGGGCGCAACTATGTGCGCAAGGGGCTGGAGGTGTATTTCACGTATCTGGTGGAGTTCCTGTGGGGCAAGAAGCGCATCCTGGAAGTGTACCTGAACGTGATCGAGTGGGGCGACGGCGTATACGGCGTGGAAGCAGCCGCGCAGAAGTACTTCGGCGTGCCTGCCTCGAAATTGACACCGCGCCAGGCGGCCCTGCTCGCCGCCGTGCTGCCCAATCCCAGGAAGTGGAATCCCGCGCAGCCCACGTCCTATATCCGACGCCGGGCAGCGATGATACAGGGGCGCGCAAGCGGCGTAAGCCTGAACGCAATCAAGTAGCCAGCGCGATCATCGTTACAGCAGGCCTTTCATGGAAACGGGCGATTCGGCAACTGCCGGATCGCCCGTTTGATTATTCGACGCGCAACCGGGAAACCCGGCGCCATACGTTGTTGGCCACTTGCGTTCTCGGAAAGCGCCAGCACGGTTGTGTTATGCCAGCGTCGCGGTCAGCGCAATCGGCACGGCAGCCAACGCACGCGATACCGGGCATCCGCTCTTGGTGCCGGCCGCGATCTGCTGAAACGTTGCATCGTCGATGCCGGGCACGGTTGCGGTGGTGGCAAGGTCGATCCCCGTGATCGCGAAGCCGCCGTCGCTGGGCATGATGTGTACGCGTGCGGTGGTCCTGACGCTTGCTGGCGCGAAGCCCGCGCCGCCAAGATCGGCCGAAAGCGCCATCGAGAAGCAGCCGGCAATCGCGGCGCCGATCAGCTCCTCAGGGTTCGTGCCGGTCCCTTCCTCGAACCGCGAGGCAAAGGAGTACGCCCCCTCGAACGCCCCGCTGCCGAACGCCATTGTACCATGGCCATCCTTCAGCCCGCCATTCCATTCCGCATTTGCAGTCCGTACTGCCATTGTTGTATCTCCTTGACCTGATAGTCGTTGTTCGATAATGTGCAACGGCGCCTACGCATGGTTGCATGCAGGCGCCGTTTGCGTTGGGTGTGGCGCGCTTTCGGCGCCAACGTTACTGTTTCTTTGGGATTGCTGACCCGTTGGCCGTGCCATCGGCGAGCAAGACTTGTGTGCGCTTAACGGAAATAGAAGTGCATCGCAAAGCGGGGCGTGGGCAGGAACTTCGAGGTTGACGCGAAATAGGTAAGCGCAAGCGCGCCATCCAACGTAAACTGCTCGCCAACAAACCACTCGTAGCCCACGCCAAGCCCCAGCCGGAACGGCTCGGCGATACGATTGCCCGGGAATGCTGTATCGCTTGTGGTTGACGTGTAGTATCCCATGCCAAGCACGCTGTACAAGCGCCAGTCATCACGGCGCGCGAACGAGTACTGCGCCTCGCCGCCGATGTTGAAATGGGTCCACTGCCCCACGGATATGACGAAGAACGAGAGCTGGAAGGCAAGCCCCTGCGGCATCAGAAAGCGACCGGACAGACCGGCGCCCGAGAAGAGACCGGCGTTCAGGCCCACACCAAACGTGTAGTCGCGGTAGTACAGCGCCAGGCCGTGCGTGGTATCAATCGGCTCCGACTTCGCGGGCGCCGGGGTTGGCGAGGCCGGCGTTGAGGTTGTTGGCGTGCCCGTTGGCTGTGCCTGCACGGCGGTGCCAACAAGGAACACAAGGCCAACGATCGTAGCAAGTAGGCGTGCGCGCATGGAAGAGTATGAATAATGCACGGCCGGGCTTTGGGGCGGAACCG
>CBHYLN010000013.1:0-55728 GCA_966128725.1 uncultured bacterium
AAGGGGCATGCGAATCATGAACAGATCCTGCCCATCACCATTCCAGGCCATGAATGCCAACATCGAGCCATCCTGGCTAAGCGATAACTGCTCGATGCCGCTGATGGAATTGGTGAGCGGGCGCGCCGCGGCGGCCCCGGAATCCAGCACGTAGATATTGCCTATGCCAGTCTGTTCCGACACGAACAGCAGCCGGCCACCGGGCCCCGGGGTTGGCGAGCTCTCGTGCACGCGATCGCTGAACGTTATCCTGCGCAACGCCAGCGTCGCCACATCCACCTCGAAGATGTCGCGTGTGTCGTAATCGTAATTCCACATCAGGAAGTTGTCGCGGTTGGCCTTGCCAAGCGGATGATCGCGCCGATCGGAAACGAAGTAGATCGCACGGCCGTCCTGGCTCCAAGCGGGCTCCGCATCGCTGAACAGGTCATCGGTGACGTTCACAAGCTTTTCGGTCGCGAATTCGTACACGTAGATGTCCGGCCGGTCGCCCCGGATGCCCTGAAATGCCAGCCGCTCGCCGTCCGGCGACCAATCCACCGAATAGATCGCGTCCAGATCGAACCGTAGCCGCTCCTGATGGTTGGTGGCCACGTCGATCACATAAATCGCGTCGCGCCCGTCGGACTTCACGGCCATCGCCACGTGTTTTCCGTCGGGCGACCAGGCAATCGCCGGCGTCAACAGATGGAGTTCCTCGAAGTCCACATTCTCCTCTCCCTGCACCAACTCCCGTGCCGAACGCGGATTGGACACATCCATCACATACACCGACCGATATTCGTCGCGATCGGAGATAAACGCAATGCGTTCACCACCCGGCGAAAGCGACGGCGACATGTTGAAGAACGAGCCATCCTTTCGGTGGTCGGTAAGCCGCAGGGAGAAATCAACAGGGCGTTTACGATCGGCCACGTCGGGCCAGTAGACCTTCTTCAGATCGTACTCCCATTGCTCGGAGAACTCCACAACGGATTTGCCAAACGCGCCACGGAAGGCCGCATCCAGATCGCCGGTGGTGCGCGCCCGATTCAGAAGTTCACCGATCTTCTCGCGTCCGTAGGTCTGCTCCACGTACCAGTAAAACGCCTGGCCGCCTCGATATGCGAAGTAGTTGTCCAGATACTCAAGCGGAGGCAGATACTCACCGATCACCGCATCACGAATGAACATGTCGGTGGCAACATCGTATCCGTTCTGCGACTCGAACTCCGCCAGCCCTTCGTTCATCCAGATCGGAAGCATGAAGCGCACGTTGTTGGTGATCAGCGATTGGATCGATCCGCCGTAGAACTTGTCGTTTAGTACGGCATGCACCAACTCGTGGTGAATCACGTGGCGGAACTTCTCCCACTCGCCCTCGAACGGCACGGTCACGCGATTCTTATACAGCTCGGTAACGCCCCCAACACCTTCGGGAAGGTATTCGTTGACAACGTTCGTCTGCTGGAAGTCGTTCTTGGAGTTATAGACAACAACCGGAATGCGGTTGGTGATGCGGTATCGCCAATGGCGCTGGATCTCCTTCAGGGCATTCTCGGCAACAAATGCCGTGAACTTCGCAAGGTTAACGCCCGCCGAGTCGTAGAAGTAGATATCGAAGTGGTCGGACTGGATGTACTGCCAGTCGAAGGTCCGGTACTGCACCTTGTTCTTGCCGAACTGCTGCGCATGCAACGGCGCAACCAGGCACAACAGTGCCGGCAGCAGTAACAGCATCGGCACGAAACACCTCCGCACAAAACGGCATGCTCCGTAGGCCCCAACCTGAAGATCCATTCGTGCCTTCATAACCGATTGCACCACCGTCGGAAGAAATTGACCATCGAACCGTCGCTCATACGAACAACGCCCCGCCACGGGCACCATTGTATCCATTCGCCGGATCTGTTGCAAGCCCTGGCATGATATCCTTCGCAAAAACACGCAATCAGGGATCGCCACGCGAGCGCCACTACAGGCGGGAACCGTGTGATTGCCCGCCAAGTGCGCTGGTGACGGCACGTTACCATAATGACCGGCGCAGTGGCCGCGGTGTCACGGCGACACCACGGAAAGCGGCCCACAGCGCTACCGGATGACGATCGGGAACGATATGTCAATATCGCGTTCGTAGGGAATGCGGGTACCGTCCTTGGGTCGTGCGGGGTCATCATAGTGCCCCAATTCCACGCGCAGCCCTGCGGACCCGGCCCCGCTGCCTGATACCACGAATCGGGCGGCCAGCCCCAACGGCTGATTCTTGGAATCCCTGTCCGTGACCGTCACGTTTACCCGCGCGGCGTCCGGACCGCTCAGCGTGTAGAACAATTGATGTTCCGTGGCCGAGGCGCGATAGTCCTCGGTAAGGTCCACTACTGTATCACCGGTAGCGCCTGGATACTTTCCACGGAACTCGGCGTGCAACGTGGAGACGTATGTGGCGCCGGCAACCAGCCGGAGCGTGTCGATGGTGCCGGAGATGCCGCCATCCCCGTCGGGATCGGCGAAGCCGGCAACGACCGTGTCCAGCGCATTGGCCGTGTTTGTCAGCCTCAGCGTAACGTAGTTCGGCAGCACCTCATCGGGCGGTTCGGGTGGGCTTACCGGATCATCGGCGCAACCGCCAACAGCCAGCACCAGAAACACAGCCGGCAGGAAAACCGCCACCAATTGCGAGATTCGTTTCATTGTAGCTTGATCGATTTGGGGATTCCGCCCGCGACGCGCGATGCTGTGCGCATGTGCGCCGGGCGGTACAAACGGCCGTTGCAATGCCCAGCGTCACCGCCGGGCGCCGAACGGGATGGTTAATCGGACCACGATGTTCCGGCCTGGATCATCCGTGAAGTATCGGAACCGACTGAGATAGTCGCGGTACGCATGATTCAACACGTTGTCCACGCTCAGCGACGCATGCACCTCGGTTCCGAACGCCACGAAGCGGCCGCCTGCATCGACGTCCAGCAAGGCATATCCGGGCGGCGGGGCGGCGTAATCCTGCCCGGCGGGATAGCGGTCCTGCCGCCGCACACCCAGCACCGAGATTTCAACAAAGGGCGCAAGCAACCACGGGGCGGGGTCGTTGAAATCAGCATGAGCATACACGCGCAGGCGATCGCCGGGCATCTGAATCAGCGGCTCGCCGCTCGTACGATTGTCGCCACGAACAATCGAGAGCGTGGCTCCCAGGCGGAGAGGGCCAACCGCCTGGTAGTCAACTGAACCATCCACACCATACAGGCGGGCATTGGTCTGCCGGTAGCGGAACACCGGATATGTGCCCCGGATTGTCACGGTGGGCTGTGGGTCGGGAAGCAGATAGATATATCCATCGATGGTGTTGAAGTAGGCGCTGGCCTCCAGATGCAACGCCCCTCCCACATGCTTGAGCGTCGCGTCCACACTGTAGCTCCGCTCGTTATGCATCGTCGGGTCGCCGATCTCGAATTGCGCGCTGCCGTGATGAACGTCGTTGCTGTACAGTTCGTTCACGCTTGGCGGACGCCACGCCGTACCAATCGTGCTGCCGATCGACCACTCCGGATCGATCTGATACACCGCCCCGGCCGCACCGCTGAAACTTGTATACGTGTGGGTCCCATCGGGGATGTGGCGTGAAGGAATCGCGTATACACGCACGGAACGGTAATCGTAGCGAAGGCCGGCATCCAGCGTAACATCACCAAGCTGCGCGTTCTCGATCAGAAATGCGCTGGCGTTGCGCGCGATGAAGTTCGGGATCAGCTTGATGGTGCCGCCCCGCGTATTCTGCTGCATGGCGCCTTCCAGGCCGATTGTTCCAAGCAGGCCAAGGAACGGATCGTGCCGCAGCTTCAGGCTGCCGCTCTGTGTGCGCAGCCCCAGCTCGAACGAAGCACGCTCGCTGGAGCTGGCGCCCGAATCGTTCACCACACGCACGTTGTGAGCGTCGTACTCCAGCCGGTGGTTGTACTGGTAGCCGTATTGGGCCTCGATCCTGCCAACATCAGGCACGGCATAATGCCCTGTCACCGAAATCAGATCGTGCGTGATCTCCTGTTTCGGCGGATCGATGTGGTACGAGAACGGATAGTCGGCATCCGGGCGCCCAAGCGCAATTGCCTGCTGAAGGTCGGCCAGTGTACGGACATGCGATCCCCTGTAGATGCCAAGCTCGGTACCGAAATGGCTTGCGTACACGTCAACGCCAAGGCCGGCATGGTGGTAGCCCGCCAGCAGCGAGCCGTTCAGCTCGGCAAACCCGGTATTGCCAATCCCGTAATCGGCTGTTCGCGAGTCGCCGGCACGGCGGGCACTGGCCTGCAGACGCAATCCCGCTCCCGGCACCGCGGCCGGCATGCCTTCAACCGTAAGCGAGGCGGCCCCCTGCCGGTTGTTGGAGAAACCATTCAGCGCCAGCTCTCCTGCCAATCCGGCGGAATCCGGCAACGGGCGCGGCTGCAAGCGGATCACCCCGCCGATGGCTCCTGCACCGTATTCAACACCGGCGGCACCGCGAATCACTTCGATACCCGTCGGCGCAAACGGGTCGATCTCTGGCGCATGTTCGCCCCCCCATTGCTGACCTTCCTGCGCAACGCCGGCATTCACCAGCAGCACACGCTGGCTGTGAAGGCCGCGGATAACCGGTTTGGCGATCGATGGACCAGTCTGCAGCAACGAAACGCCGGGCACGTTCTTCAAAGCCTCGCCCAGCGTCTGTCCGCGCGTGCGCTCCAGATCCACCGGTGTGATTGTTGTTACCGCATGCGCCGATCCGGCCGCGTCGTCGTGCCGGGCAGTGACGGTTACCTCCGCCCCCACAATCGGCCGGGGCTCCAGCATCAGCGTCTGCTCGTGGTCCGCAAGCAGTTCGATACGCCGCTCCAACGTGCCGTAGCCAACCGCGCTTACAACCAGAGTATACGCGCCAATCGGCACGCCGTCCAGCTCGAATCGGCCATCGGCATGTGTGATTGCCCCGCGACGCAATTCGCGCAAAAGCACCGAAGCCCCCGCGATCGGCCGCTGCGTGCCGGCATCCACCACCCTGCCAACAAACCGAACACCGGGCGGCGGCGCGGCATCGGCACGGGCAATGCCGCCGTTGGCATACATCATCAACAGGACAACAATCCCAATACCAATGGCCCGCATGTTGGCACCACGCGGCAACAGCGCACTGTTGGCGCCTGCAATACTCTTGTGCATGAATAGCCCACCAGCAACACCACGCCATGGGGCGCGTGTGGCTGCAACTGATATAACGCGATCGCCAACGGCACAGACGTGCGTCAACAATCACATCTCAAGAATGCGTGAACGTCGAACGAATGGATACTGTACTGACGCGCGAGTGGAAGAGTGCGCGAGATGGTGTTTCAGGCAAGCGAAGGCGGAGCACGCAGGCCGCATGGCAGGCAGACACAGGCCATTACGGGCTGTTGGGGAAGCGCGGGAGAGATTTGGATGGGTGGCGGCGCAGGGTCGAAACAGATCGCGATGCCGGCCGCGATATGCGTAAGCGGATTATGAGCGCAGAGATAACAATACCCTTCGGCACCACCTCTTGAGGACTCCGACTCCTCGGAGTCGTGGGTGCTAACCGAGTTCGGGCCACCGCATGTGCCGGAGGCGCCGCACACCGCCTTCCCGTTCCCGGCGTGGCCGATGTGGGCCACACCATGCATCACGGCCGCCGTTGTCATCACCACGTAGGCCGTGGCCATTACAACAGCAACAAGGAAACGGGATATCGAGAAACGTTGGCTCACGGTGCGAAACTACGGCAGGCCATAGCCCGATCAAAGCAGAAAATGCAAATGACTTGCATTTACATCACTGCGACCATAGCCTGTCCCGGTTGGCTTGCCACGTGAGCCAATCGTGCGATGTTATGGTTGTTACCGGTTGTGGAACCCTGGCAGACCTTTCCCCTTCATGCAATTGCACGGACCATATCGATTGCCCGCGCTCGGCCTGGCCGTGGTGATGTTTGCATTGGCATGCGTTGCGGCTATTGCGGCATCAGCGCAAACGGTGCTGGTGTCGGGGCGGATCACCGGCCACGCGGGCGCGGTGGTTACCCCCTGCCATGTTCAGGCGTACAGCGCATATGGTCGCGCGCCGCTGGCGCTGGCCCGTGCCGACAGTGCCGGCCACTTCATGCTCCCCATCCCCCATGCCGGCCTGATCCGCCTGTGTTTCGTTGGGGCAGGCCATGCCAGGCTGGACACCCAATTGCTGATAACCGGTCCCGATCCGGTTGAGCTCAACGCATATCTCAGCGCCCAGGCTCTGCCGGAGCACCTCAATGGCGTGCGGGCCATCGTGGCGCTGAATGAGACCGGTCCGCCGCTCGATACCCCTTTGGTACGGCTCCGTAACGGAACGTTCGCGTTGAAGCTCCGCACCACTTCGGCCACCGCCCGCTACGTGTTGAGCGTCAACGGTTCCAACACGGCCGGCACGCCGTTCTCAGCGGTTGTTGATGGTTCCGATGCGAAGGGATTGCGATACAACCCGGGGCGCTGCGGATACGAGAATGTGGTGCATGCGAGGCGTGGCTTCGTCATCGTGACATTCAACCCGCGTACCGTGCCAAGCGTGGGCAATCCGGCGATTGTTGTCGTGAACACACCGCAGGCAGCCGCGCTTGCCGGGTTGCACGGGGCAAGCGCCCGGCTCGACAGGTTGATGGCGGCGTCGCGCGGTCAGCAAGGCAATGCAACAGCCGGCGCGGACAGCGCCGCGCTGCAGCAACGCGATCGCCTGCGCGAGTTGATCGATACGGCCACACAGCCGTGGCTGCGCAGGGCCGCGCTGGCCTACTACGCCAACCTGCTGGGGCAGGGTCTCCGGTTTCAGGATCTCGATCCCGGTATCGCCGCACAGGCGCTTGCCGAAATCGAACCGGCGTCGCCGTATTGGTTGGCCGCCCGCAATGCTCTGCCCTACGCGTTGATGATAACACAGGGCGCCGAAGGCCACGCGTACGACGCGGTGACGGCCCAGCCGGATACCGCCTACGCCGCCGCGCTTTGTTATTCGCGGCTGGTGAGCGCCCACTATCGGCAGGATTCGTTGTGGGAGCGGAGATATTACGCCTGCCTTACCACCCGCTTTGCCGCAAGCGCCGAAGCAGCGCTGGCAATCGCGCACTTCGCGCCGGATCGACCGGTGCGGATCGGACACCGTGTTCCGCACTTCAGCATCGCCGAACTCGTTGGCGCCGCGCCGTCCACCGGCGCCGTGATCTCCGACTCGTTGATGCAGGGCCGGTACTACCTGCTGCAATTCTGGGCAACATGGTGTGCGCCATGTGTCGCCGAAATCCCGGAGATCGAGCAGGCGCATGCGCTGTATCCGGAGTTGGCGATCATCAGCGTTTCGTTCGATCGATCGCCGGACGACGTCGTGCAGTTCCGTGCTCGCCGGCATCCGATGCCCTGGGCACATGCGTGGGCCTCGCCCGGCGCTCGCGCCGATCTCGCACAACGATTCGATGCCGAGGAAATCCCTCAGATGCTGCTTGTGGACCGCGACGGCATCGTCCGGGCAACCGGCGCCGAGCTTGGACCCGGGATGCTTGGTTCAACGCTTCGGCAACTGCTCGGCACCAATCAATCGCCCATCCGGCATTAGCGCCCCGTGAACACCGGCGTAAATCGGTAAAAACCGGACCCAAAAAGCACGATCGAATAAATCCGCCGTGCTCCCGTTCCGGATGATCGAAATAATTCGTATCGTTGGCCCGCTACTGCTCATCCCCTGTGCGTTCAACCAAACGTCATAGCTCTCAGCGTGCCAATCCACATGACCACAAGCACTGTTCGCACACACCTGTTCCTGTCAACCATAGCCCTTGTTCTGGCCTGTTCAACCCTGGCGGCACAGCAATCGGTGATCACCGGAATGCTGGTTGGGCACGATGGACGGCCGATGCGCGCCGCGCATGTACACCTTGCCGTGGGCGCACCCAACGAGGAAACGCGGTACACCAATTCGGTGGAGGTAGCCGCCAACGGGGCGTACCGCCTGGTGACCGACGCAACCGGCATTGTGCAGATCCGCTTCACAGGGGTTGATCACGCACCGTACGACCTCACAACCATTATCGCGAAGCCCGGCACGATCCAGCTTGATGTAACGCTTGGCACCCGCATGATTTCCCCGCCGTTCAACGATGTGCGGGTGATCCCGGCATCCGCCGAGTTTTCGTACGAGGGCGGAACGCCGCTGAAGCGTGCGGCCAACGGAACGTATCGCGCCACGATAGCCACGGATCAATCCCGCTTTGCCTACCAGCTTCTGTTCACAACCATGGTCCAGGGGCAGACATCCCTGGTAGCGGTGAACGGCACCGAAGGCGTCGAGTTCCAGTACGATGGCGCGGGCGATTACCGCTCGGTGATCGTGCCCGCAAAGGGGCGCGCAACCGTGGTGTTCGATCCGCGCAAGCTGCCGCCGGCCGGCCGCCAGCCAGCGATTGTGTACCACGACAGCCTTACCCGGCGCCTGGCCGAAATGGTCCATGCCGTTGCCGAACGTCGCGACCGGATGTTCGCGGAATATCGCGCCGCCGTTCGCGCCGGCACCGCGGGCGAGGATTTCCGGGTCGACTGGTCGGCCGATGCCGCCCGGCTTGCCGCGATGAGCACATCCGAGCGCGATCCACTGCTGCGCCAGGCCGCGCTTGTCAGTTACGCCGCGTTGGGCCTTCAGGGCGCAAAGGGACTGGATTCCACGATCATGCTGCGTGTGCTTACCGAGGTTCCGGCAACGTCGCCGCTGTGGTCGATTGCGCCCGGGGCAGCCGGCAGCGCCGTGGAGAACTCAGGCAACACAACGGCGCATAACGAATACATGTGGGATCTTCTGCAGCACCATGCGGACACAACCGTACGGGTCACCGAGTTGATCGGCGCCCTGGCAATGGCCGATATCCGTCATCAGGCCGACTGGGGCCGGCGTCTGTACGGCTACATGATGGAGGCGTTTGCCGACCGGCCCGAAGCACGTTATGCAAAGACGGAGTTCAACCCGGACCGCGTGATCCAGGAAGGGCGTCCCATTCCGGACTTCTCCTTCCCTTCGCTCGATTCACCGAACACAACCATCAGCAAGGCAGGCATGATGGGGCGGGTGTATCTGATCGATTTCTGGGCAACATGGTGCGGCCCATGTGTTGCCGAACTGCCGAATCTGCACAAGGCCTACGAGCGCTTTGCCGGGCCAAACTTCGAGATCGTCAGCGTCTCGTTTGATCGCGCCGTGAGCGACATTGCCCCGTTCCGCGCAAACAAGTTCAAGATGCCGTGGCTGCATGCGTTCGCCGACGGCAACTTTGCAAGTGATCTTGCCGCGCGATTCGAGGTGGTTGGCATCCCGAAGCCGATTCTGGTGAGCGCCGACGGCACCATCATTGCCACCGAGAACAAACTTCGTGGCACGCAATTGGAGCGAACGCTCGAAAGCGTGCTCTCACCGTCCGGCACGCGGTAGCAGCAAGCCGGGCTCCCCCTCAACTCACACCCCTTCATGGATGATGCGCATCGTTGCGTTCACCCTCATCACTGCATTGCTGCCAGCAATGCTGCATGCCCAACGCGCGGTTGTTGCAGGTCGGATTCACGGGTACGATGGGCGGCCTTTGAAGGTCGCCAACGTAACGCTGGAAACGGCCGACAATGATGTCATTACCACATCCCCCACGGATTCGTTAGGGGCGTTCCGCATTGCCACCAATGCCCGTGGGCTTCTTCGCGTGCGCTGTTTTGGTGTGGACCACTACCCCGCCACCGTGTCGGTGGCACTCTTCGGTAACGACTCCGCGTTCCTCGACGTCCGGTTGGGCACCCCACCGTACAACCTTGCATTGCCGGTACGCGTCACCGGCGACTTCAACGAGTACTCGCCCAAGATGGCCCCGGCCTTTACCGCCAACGCCGCGGGTGTGCTGGTGGCCACGTTCACCGGCACGTTCGGGACATCCACGTACCAGTTGATGTTCAACTACGACGGCACGGATACATGCGCATGGTTCTGCACCAACGGCACCGACAGCCTGTTGCATGAATTCGATACACGTCGCGGCGGATACAAGTCCATTGTGCGCTCGTCGGGCGGCGACGTCGAAGTTCGGTTCGATCCCAAACTTCTGCCCCCGCCGTCGTTACCTCCATCGATCACCATCACGGGCTCGCCGACATGTACGTACGCAAGCACGTTTGTGAACGATGTGGAGCACGCCATCACCGAGGCCAACAAAGCGGGCGGAAGCCGTGAGGAATTGGCCGGGCTGCGAACCCGACTGCTGAAGACCCCCGCGGCCACCACGCCAAAGATTGCGCTGGTAGCCTATCTGCACGCTCTCGAGGCCACAATCGCCGATCGCGACTCGGTGATGGCCGCCCGTGCGTTGCGCGAAATAGCCCCAACCTCCGGCCTGTGGGATATCTGGGCCGGCGCATGCACCCGCGCGGTGGGCGATCTGGGCCGTTCGCCGATTGCCGATTCCTACATGCAGGCCCTGCTGGAGCACCATCCAAATCGCAACACCAGGCTGTACGCGCTGCACAGGATGCTGGCGGCATGCCAGCGGGCAGGCGATTGCCAGCGCTACGAAGCGTACTACGCAACCCTTACCCGTTCGTACGACACCGCGGCACGCCAGCACACGTCGGGCAAGATCACCAGCGTGATGAACCTTGGCGATCCGATCCCACAATTTCGATTTCAGCCAATCGGCGCCGATACCGTCCCCCTGACCCCGGCATCGCTTCGGGGCAAATACTACCTGATCGACTTCTGGGCAACGTGGTGCGGCCCGTGCGTTCGCGAAATGCCGTACCTGCACGCGGCGTACGAGAAGTTCCACAACCAGGGCTTGCAGATGATCAGCGTATCGATGGATCAACGGGCCAGCGATGTGGAGCGCTTCCGGCGACGCCTGTGGGCAATTCCGTGGCTGAACGTTGTGCCAACCGGCGCCGAGCAGGACTCGATCAGCGCCCTGTTCGGCGTGCGTACGATTCCGGTGGTGGTGCTTGTTGGGCCTGATGGCACCATTGCAGCGGCCGGTGCCGATCTGGCGGGACTTCAACTGGAGCGTACGCTGGAGCGCATCCTCAACGAACCTCGTCGCCGATAGGCCGGCACAGCCCGTTGGCTGCAATACAAAACGCCCTGCCCGATTCGCCGGGCAGGGCGTTACCGCAACGTGGATAGTGCTGCGTTGGCGGCGCGTTACTTCACAACGGGAATTGTGCGCCTGCCGTTGAGATAGTCGCGGAAGTCGGTAAGAAACTCCACATGGTGCCCCACCAGCGGCTCCGGCAGCTTGGTGAGCGGGTAGAACGCAAGCGCAAGCGATTCGGCGCTGGCCCGGGGCTCGCCGGCATACCGCTCGGCCACGAAGGCCAACTGAACCACCGCGATCCGATCGCCGTTCGGATACTCGCCTTTGTACTGCGGCCCGGAGTACACGCCGAACAGCCACAGATCCTGAAGCTCCAAACCGGTTTCCTCGGCAACCTCGCGCCGTGCGCTGGCCGTCGCCGTTTCGTCGATATCCATGATACCGCCCGGCAGCCCCCAATGGCGGCTATCGGAACGTTGTTCGAGCAACACTTCCTCGTGCTCGTTCAGTATGATGCAGGCTGTTGATGGGACAAGGATTCGTTCGGGACCAACCTTTTCGCGAAGTGCTCTTATGTAATCGAGCATGTGTCCGTTTAGTGCTAGGGAGAGAGAGGGAAACTGCCGGAGTACTGGAGTACGGCAAAGATATGAATAGCAACCGCCCCTGCACGAGCGAAAGTCGCGATTGAGCAACAAATTCCCATTGTTTGCATCGCGATGCGATACACCCACGGCGGTCGCGCCGCCTCTCCCCGTAAATGCGGCGTGCGGCGGCAACCCGGAGACCGGACACGATCGGCTCACCGGGGCCTGTTTGGATCAGCCGGCGCGGTGTGCGGGGCCTGAGTTCAATCCGGGGTCGCCACCATCGCGAGTGTTGGCGGCGTCCAACCCGGCAAATCGATAATGCACGGTACCGTCATCCGAGAGCTCGGCACGGGCGTACCCCTGCCGGCGCAACCGCTCGGTTGCGGCATCGGTTTCCGCGGCGGTCAGCGGCGTCTCCAGCATGATCTGCGCGGGGGTCACGCAGCCGTTGTGACGAGCCGCCACCCCAAGCACCGCTTTCTCCTCGAACAAATCCCGCCGCGATCGCTCCTGCATCGCGACATAGCGATACCAGTAGACGCCGGCCGCAAGAAAACCAAGACCAACCGCGGCATAGAACAGGCCGCCGAGAAGTTCCAACCGATGATTGCCGAGATACAGCACAATGGCCATTGCGGCAATCAACGTGCCGATCAGCACAAGGCAGCCCGCCCCCAGCCTGGGCGCGAAATCGTTTCGGGGTTGTTCCTGATTCATATGCGTTCCATATCAGTTCCCATGTGCTCCCACTCCGTTGCGTCTCACATGCAGCGCCATCCCGGCCAGCCACCAACAGCAACGATACGGCATAATCCCGCCCTTGCCGGGCACCGACGTTTGCTGGCGCATGACATAACAATTGGCACGGTTATGCCGAAATCCATCGCCCCGCTGCCCGATAACGGCAGCCCCATATTACCCGAACCTATTGGTATATCATGATTTTCGGACACCCGAATTCTTTGGGCGACCGAGAGGATTCGATGTCCACCGGCGATACGATGGAACCTGACAGTGGCCCCGAATCGCTCCCTAGGCCCGAGATTCCGCGAAAGTGCGCTGAAATCGCCATTCCATGACAAAAATTTAAGGAACATGCTGCTTGCGAGCGGGGCCTTATAGGCCGATCTTTGCCCGTCCCCAAACCAAGGGACAGCTCGCCATTCCGTCTGTGTCGTAGCGTGCGGCACGGAGTCCTCGCCCGGAACACGCGAAAGTCATCGAACGACAATTCTAGAACAATAGAGATTTTGCGAACTAAAGCTGGACTACGTGCCCGCGCACTGTTTCGTTCGTCGCAATTCGCGATTGCGTGTAGCGTACTCACCATGGTACTTGTTGCATGTGGTGGCGAGGATGCGGTTGAAATGAAGCCGGCGAAGGGTGGGCGATTCTACGGCGGCACCATGCGCATGAACGAGGTGCAGGAGATCCGCACACTCGATCCGGTGCGCCTGAACGATGCGCCGTCGCACCACGTAGTGCATCAGATTGCCGAGCTTCTGTTCGATTTCGATTCCACGCTGAAGCTTGTGCCGGAACTGGCGACCAGCTTCGACGTAAGCCCCGACGGCCTTACCTACACGTACCACATTCGCAAGGGTGTCTTCTTTCACGACTCCCCCTGCTTCCCCGGAGGCAAGGGCCGCGAGATGACCGCAGCCGACGTGAAGTACTGCTTCGATCGCATGCTCGACGCCCGTAGCGGCGCGTTCGGCGCGTCGTACTTCACCGACAAGATCGTTGGCGCGCAGGAGTACTACGAGGCCACCGGCTCCAACGGCGCCAAGCCGATTCCGGCAGATGGCGTCAGCGGCTTCAAGGCCGTGGACAACGCCACGTTCACCGTGCAGCTGAAGGTGCCGTTCGCGGCATTCAAGTTTTATCCGGCGCTCGGATTCTGCTACATCTATCCCAAGGAAGCGGTTGCCTTCTTCAAGGAGGAGTTCTTCCGGAATCTGGTAGGCACCGGCCCGTTCATGCTGGAGAAGTGGCAGAAGGACCAGGGCGTGTGGCTGAAGCGGAATCCGAACTACTGGGGTACCGATGCCGCCGGCAACAAGCTCCCCTATCTCGACGCCATTCGTTGGACGTTCATCAAGGACGAGCGCCAGCAGATCAACGAATTCACGTCGGGTAACCTGGAGGAAGCCTACCGCATCCCCACGGAGTTCTTCCGCAAGGTTATCGACGAAAAAGGCAATGTAACGCCGGAGTACAGCCGCTTCCACATCTTCACGGTTCGCGCGCTCTCCACGCAGTTCTACGGCCTGCTGTGCACCAGCCAGGAGTTCAAGGACAAGCGCGTGCGCCAGGCATTCAACTACGCCATCGACCGCGACAAGATCATCACGTTCGTGTTGCAGGGTCAGGCAGCCGGCCCGGCCTCGCACGGGCTTGTGCCTGGCTCGATGCCAGGATACGATCAGGCGAGCATCAAGGGATATTCGTTCGATCCAACAAAGGCACAGGCGTTGATGGCCGAGGCCGGATATCCGGGCGGCAAGGGTTTCCCGACTGTGACGATCCAGTTGAACGCGGGCGGCGGGCGCAACGAGCTTGTGGCCCAGGCCATGCAGGACATGCTGGGCAAGAATCTGGGCATCAAGGTGGAGGTAAAGACGCTGGAATGGCCGCAGCATCAGGAGCTGCTGGAAGGTGGCAAGGCCCCGCTGTTCCGCCTTGGTTGGATTGCGGACTATCCCGATCCCGAGAACTTCCTGAACCTTTTCTACGGCAAGGCGATTCCGCGCACGGGCCCCTCGCCGATCAACTCCGAGCGGTACAACAATCCCGCGTTCGACTCGCTGTTCACACGCGCGGTACGGACGCTTGACGACGCCGAGCGCATGAAGCTCTACGCGCAAGCCGAGCAGATCGCCGTGGACGACGCGCCGATGATCTTCATCTATCACGACATGGACTACCGTCTGGTACAGCCCTACGTGAAGGGATACGGCGGCGGCAATCCCATGGATCGCCGCGATCTCCGCGAGGTGTGGTTTGACATGGGCGCCAACTAGATGCCGCGTTCCATGATGCAGTACGTTCGTTCTTTGACACTTCACGGCCTTGTTGCCCTGGCGGCAACGCTTGGCGCCGTGCTTGCCTCCTGCGGCGACGCGCCGGACAGCGCTTCGAGCAACACGTTCTACTACAACGAGCCGGAGGACCTGAACTCCCTTGACCCGGCACGCATCAGCAATCGCTCATCGTGGTGGGCCGGTGGCCAGGTGCACGCCGGGCTGGTAGGGCTGGATTCGGCACTGCGGCCGGTTCCGATGATCGCGCGCAGCTGGAGCACCAGCCCCGACGGCCGGGTCTGGACCTTCGCGCTCCGAACGGATGTACGGTTTGCCGACGACGCCTGCTTTGCCGGCGGCAAGGGTCGCCGCGTAACCGCCGAGGATGTGCGCTACAGTTTCCAGAGGATCTGCAATCCGGCAACCGCATCCACTGGATTCTGGGTGTTTCGTGGCAAGGTGCTTGGCGCCGACGAGTTCTTCAAGGATCCCGAGCACGTTGGCACGGTGAAGGGGTTCCGCGCGGTGAACGATTCCACGTTCGAGATCACGCTTACCGAACCCTCACCGCTGGTGCTTTCGCTGATGGCGATGCCCTACTGCTATGTGGTGCCGCGCGAGGGCGTTGAGAAGTACGGCAAGGACTTTTTCCGCCAGCCTGTAGGCGCCGGCCCGTTCAAGCTGGCAAGCTGGACGACAGGGCAGCGGCTGGTGCTGGTGCGCAACGCGAACTACTTCGAGCGCGACGCGGCCAATCATGCGCTTCCCTATCTGGACTCGGTTGTCGTCACCTTCGTGCGCGACAAGAAAACCGAGTTCGCCGAGTTCGAGAACGGTCATCTGGACATGGTGGCCTCGATCGACGCCTCGCTCCTTGACAAAGTATTCGTTCGCAATGGCAACGCCATTACGCTTACGCCAGCGTTTGCCGCCTATACGATGTATCGCGTGCCGTCGATGTCGGTGGAGTACTACGGCTTCATGCTGGATTCCACCGCGCCGGGCGCGGCAGGCTCGCCGTTCGTGACCAACCGGCAATTGCGGCTTGCGCTGAACTACGCAATCGATCGCGACGCGCTTGTGCGCTACGTGCTGCGCGACCAGGCCATCCCGGCAACGGGCGGCCCCATCCCGCCCAGCATCCCAGGCTTCAGCGGCACAAAGGGATATGGATTCGATCGTGCGCGGGCACTGGCGCTGCTGGATTCGGCTGGGTACCCGGGCGGCAAGGGGCTTGCGGAGCTGCCGCTGCAGATCAGCGAAAGCGAGCGTGTGGTGTCCGTGGCGCAGGCGATTCAGGAGCAGTTGCGGGCAATCGGGGTGAACGTGAAGATCAATCAGGTATCGCCCGCGCAACACCGGCAAATGGCCGCCGAGGGCAAGCTCCCCTTCTGGCGCGCGAACTGGATGGCCGACTATCCTGACGCCGAAAATTTCATGGCGCTGTTCTACAGCCCCTACCGCTCGCCCAGCGGATCGAACACAACCCGATTTGGCAATGCCCGGGTTGACTCACTGTACCGCGCGGCCCTGGCCCCTGGCCTTTCGGTGGAACAACGGGCCGCCATTTACGGGCAGGCCGAACGAATTGTCCTCGACGAAGCACCGTGGGTGTTGCTGTATCACAGCACGATCACCCGCCTGAGTGCCCCGGGAATAACCGGGTATTACGTGGACCCGCTGGACCGGCTGATGCTGGCAACCGTGCGGAAGAAGAATTGAGATAACACGATAGAAACGAAACACGAACAGAAACCAACCAGGAGGTTTCATGACTCAAGCCCTATCAATTCGTATACATCTGCTGGCAGCATTGATCCTTGCGATCGCGCTGTTGACTGCGCCGTTCGACGCGACCAACACTGCGTTCGCAAAGGGTAAGGACAAAGGCAAGAAAGGTGCCGTGCAGAAGAGTGCGAAGGACAGGAGCCGCAAAACGGCATCGTGCCGTTCCAGCCGTCGCAGCCGCCGTTCGTACACGGTGCGCGGTAATCCCGAGATCACAAAGCAGGTGGCGACCAATCTTCTGGCCTCGAAGCTGCCGGAGCTTGCCGCGCTTGTTGGCATCCAGGCCGCCCCTGATACCGAAAACGCCAGCGACGTTGCCGCAACAATGATGGCCAAGCCGGTGCTCCCGAAGCCGGTAATCGCCAAGAGCGGTTCGTATCAGGATTCGGAGTTGGACGATAACGAGGATCAGGACGGCATCACCGAGGCCGACTACAAGAGCCTTCAGGATCTGCCGACCGATATCAACACGTTCTACAAGGAGTTCACCAAGTACATGGCCTCGCTGAACGGCGAGCCCACCATCACCGACAACGGCATCGACAAGGTTGCCGTGATGGAAGCCTTGGTGGACTGGATCGGCACGCGTTACCTGTTCGGCGGCATGGGCCGCAACGGTATCGACTGCTCGGCATTCACCGGCACGGTGTATCGCTCGATCAACTTCCGCCTGCCGCGCACGGCCGCGGCGCAGTGGGATGTGGGCAACCCGGTCAACCGTGAGGACCTGCAGTTCGGCGACCTTGTGTTCTTCAACACTCGCAAGGCGGTGTATGTGTCGCACGTGGGTATGTATCTGGGCAACGGCATGTTTGCGCACGCCTCCAGCCGTAACGGTGTCACGGTTTCATCGCTGGATGCCGACTACTACTCCACCCACTTCATCGGCGCGCGTCGCTACGATCTGAACGCCGCGTTCGCCGCCGCGGGCACGGAAGATGCCGCTGCGAACAAAAAACCCCACGCAGACACCCCGCCTATTTGTTCAACCGCCCGTTGGGGGTTCGCCGGTATGGGGCGGTACTGTTTCCGACAAACGCGCACCATCGCGGATACCATTGCACACTTCAGATGTTATCACGGATTGCTTCGTATATCGCCATGGCATATATTCGCAACAATATTGTTCTATCCCCCACAACAATCGTTAACATCACACATGACGATCAAGGCAATACAATTCAGGCCAGAATTGAGATTGTGTGAATATTACCAAATGGAGTTTGAAATGAACGCTCGCACATTGGCGATTGCTGCCACGGCACTTCTTCTGTCTGCATCAATCTCCGTAGTAAAAGCAAAGACAAAGGAAGAGTGTTTCAAGGTCAAGTGCAAAGGGACAAATGGAACATGTATCGTCCTTGGCCAAAGCGCAGGGATCGAAGTTGGGATTCCAGGGGTTGCCGAAATCACGAAGGTCCCATGCAACCAGATGACCATCGGCACACCGAACGTGTATTACGGCAATGTCTTCATCTGCGACCCGGCGAACCCGACTCAGGGTATTGGATATATTGATGCCGACGCAGTGTACTGCGCTGGCGATGCGGAAACTGCAATTACCACGTACGACGTCACGCAAACGTATACAAGCTATTCGAGCTGGCAGAATGCCTTGCCGTAACGGCTCAATACAATAGATCTCTTCGCCTGAGGGCGACTGTTATCGGCGCCCTCTTTTCCTGTTCCAAATTCCAATGGGAAGACCGAGAATTTTCTCATTCCGAGGACAGCAATCCGCAGATCGCACTATAGATCCAAAGCTGACTGTATGCAGCGTACGAGCAACCACACGCAACCAACACGGGTCCGTCATGATCCACCATTCACTAACGTAGCATAGTGTGTTAACGAACATTCCATCAGTTGACCCATGAGAACTTCGAGCTACTTCGTACTTGCCGCATTTGTCAGCGTCGTCTCAGCCGCATGTTTACAGGCACAGCCGATCAAACCATTGATCGGCGACCTGACACAGTACGACAGAGCAGCCGTGCGGGCCGCCTTGGCAAAATGGGGTCGGAGCATGCGAGGATTCAACAGGAACCGCCCAACGATTCTCATCGCCACATCCATCAATCAATGCTCCGGATGCTGCGCTACCGCCGCGAATGTGATCACGCGCGTGGTTGCCGGGTTCGGGTTGGATGCAAATGTGTTGGTTGTAATCGCCGCCGATGCGCCAGGCGAAGGTCTGGTGCTACGCAAACAGTTTATTGCCGCAAACGTAACCGAAGATGTTGGTGGTGTGCTTGAATCGGTATTCGCGGCCGATCAAACCTCGCCCGATCTGTACATTGTGGACACCACAGGGCGCGTTGCGATGCGCCACCGAGACATTCAGCACAACGCATCGATTGAATACACCGACATTCTCGCTGCCGGGCTGCGGCCGGTTCCGCCGGAAATCCCTGTAATAATCAGCCGCGGAGTCCAACTGGCCGAATCGGCAACGTCAAGAATCGTCGATGCCGTTTCTGCATCACTGAATGGTACGGGTACAATGCTCTCGTTTGTGGAGCCACATTATAATGCTGTTTACAGCTTTAATGCGCGTACAGGCAAACAAACTGGTAACCTGAATGGGTTCGACTCGTTGAAATTTCGCTATCGTGATCCCAAGGATGACCCTCGTGGCTGGAATCTTGTTGACTCCCTGTATCGACCAATGGTTAGCGTTGTGGGACTAGCTCGCGGACACAGCAGCGATTCGCTGTTGGTGATGGCCGACTTGTTTACCGGATATCAAAGCATCGATACAACCGGGCCTCGTCCCAAAATGATGATGAAAAAGAACCGAGCCATAATTGCCGTGCGTAACAACACGGTACATGGCATCCGGCTCCTCCCAAGCGCCCCGGTGCAGCTCGGTGACGTAATGGTAATTGGCAAGGATAGCATTACCTCGCTGGTTATCGACGAAGCTCAGTTCAACGAGAATGAAGCACGACGAGATACGTCCAATGCCATTTGCATTTTCAACCTGAACACCGGTGAAAGCTGCCGGATTGCATCTCTTGCGACAATGGACAGCGCGACGCTTCGGGAATTTCAACCACTGATAACAGGCTCTCTCGTGCCTGCCGGCACAGGCAGAATGTTCTATGTCAGCGAAGGCAATCGGGCATTTCTTTCCATCGTCCAAAGGGCTTCCGGCTATGTGTTGTCGCGGATCGAGCCGGCCGGCACCCTCCTGCAACTCTTCACTGCTCACGGATCAGGCGATAGCGCCTTGGTGGAGAACGTATCGTTGCTGGATGCGATGGCCGATTCAAGATTTCTCTACCTGCTTATGGAGGACAAGCGCCGCATGCCCGCAACATCCCGCCTGGTTGTTCAGCGTTATATGCTGAACGGGGACTTCCATTCGGAACGGGCGGTTCGTTCGCGCAACGACGAGGTGCTGAATGCTTCATTGGCAGGTTTTGACGGGCAAGATCTGGTCGCCCTCGTCAAATGGAAAAAAGCGCGATGGAGCATCGAGCGGATGGAACGCTGAGCAGCCCCACTAATACCGTCCATCGGCGGCCTCGTAATGTGTGGGTTTGCCCAGCGTGCGGCCGTTGCGAGCAATCCAGGCGGCCGTCCAGCGGATCACCGTTTCGATGGGCGTGGCCGGCATGCCCAGCAGCGCGCAGGCCCGCGCGGGATTGTTGAGCAGCGCGGTTGGCGCCTCGGCACCAACGATCACCGGTTCACGGCCTAGCAGCTCACCAAATCGTAGCGCCAGCGCTCGTACGCCGAGCGTCTGCGGACATGTCAGATTCAGCGGCAAGGCCGGCACGGCAGCCACGGCCAACGAGCGGATAATCATGTCGTTGGCATCGCCCTGCCAGATGCCGTTCAGATATCCCATCGATACATCAACCGGCAGGCCGGCCGCCACCTTGGTGGCGATATCCACCAACACGCCGTAACGCATATCCAGCGCGTAATTCAACCGTACGTTCACCATCGGCGTGGAGTCGAGTTGGGAACGGTACTCCAGCAGCCGCTCGCGCGCCACGCATGCGTTCGCGTATTCGCCTATCGGCGTAAGCTCATCGTTCTCGGTTGATCCGCCGGAATCCACCGGAACCAGCGGATACACACAGCCTGTTGAAAGCGCAACCAGCCGCGCGCCGGCGTAACGTTCGGCGGCATGCAGCGGCGCAACGGTATTCATAGCCCACGTAAGCGCCGGATTGCCGGAGGTTCCGAACTTCCGCCCGGCCATGTAGATCACGTTATCGGCGGCCGGCAACGCCATCACCTGATCGCGATCAAGCAGATCGCACGGGATCGTTGCAACACCGCGCTGCCGCAGCCATGCGCGCGCGGCGGGGTCGCTGAAACGCGCAACCGCGATCACGTCGAGCGCCACGCCGGCCTGTTCGGCGGCACGTTTGGCCATCGCCGCCAACGACGGCCCCATCTTCCCGCTTGCGCCCAGCACCACCAACGGAGAACGCAGTGTGGCGACGAACGCCGTAAGGGCGGCCGACGGCCGTGTCATCAACTCGTCGAGTTCCTCCTCGCTGCCGATAGTATCCGGTAGTGCATTCATCCTGCATTCGGTTGTGTGTTGAAGCAAACGCGCGCAAAACATCCAGGAACAATCCCGCGCTGATCCACTGCCCGGTTCAGCCGTGCTCAGCCCTGTTCAACGCCGTGTCCAGCCAACTGCTCGTGCAGCAGGCGGCGGCTTCGTATCGCGGAAGGATAGAAACTGATAACCGACACCACCAGGCACGCCGCCAGGAAAAACCATATGATGCGCCATCCAGTGGAGTATGCCCCCGCGCCACTTTGAAACATGGGCGCAAGGTTATATCCCAGAAAAAACCCGAACAGCAAAAGCGAGATTACCACCTGTCGCTGGAGCAGCATCGTGAGGTGTATGATTGCCCCACCGTCGGCCGAGACAATCGAGCCGCGCATCAACGGCATCGTAACTCTGCTGCGTCGGAAGCGGGCAATGCTTGCCACCCCCTCGAGACGAAGACGAAAGCGCAGGCCGTTGACACTACCGCGAAGCAAGTGCTCGGTGGTCGATATCGGCAAGGACATCTCACGCATCCATTGCCGAAATGTGCGTACTGGCACGGACCGCTGGCGCAGCAGCGCGGCAACGTGTTCCGGCGAGTATGGTACGAAGAAGCTGCTGGCGTAATACGGCATTGATTGGCGCGATAGATCCTTGACAACGGGAAGAAACAAACGATGTTGATTGCGACCATCAACGGCCATCAAGTACTCGCGGCTGCTGGCCCATAATGGCTAAGAAATTTGGCAAGCATATCGGCCACGTTGTCGAGACTCATCCTGCAACCCGATAACACCAAATCGTACTCATCATCAAGCCTGAACATTTCATCTTCGGCCGCGCTGTCTGGGGCATATCCCTTGTGCGCCATCTGATAAAGCGCTCGCGCGATCCGCCCCAGTTGCGCCCGATCGCGTTGGAAGAGAACATGCAGATCGCCCAATACCAGCCGCCCGACAACATACCGGCGAACGGTGCCGGCAACACGGTTCAACGCATCAATAATGTCAACACCGTAGGTCGCATCCAGCACGTCAATCAGCGCAAAGTCCACATGCTGAGCGCGGCCCATCGTCTCGTACACCCAAGCGATCACTTCCCTGCGATCGGTCAGCTCAAGCTGAAGCATCAAGGCTTTCGCGGCCGCATGTTCTGCCAGGGTTGCCATCGCGGTTACCGCGTCACGTGAATTGATTAGCGGGGCACCCCCTACTCCTTCACCGCGCCGGCCACCATGCCCTGCACGAAGAAGCGCTGCGCCACGATGTACAGGATCACGATCGGCACGATGCTGATCACCGCGCCGGCCATTACAAGATCAACACGCGACATCAGCTCGCCGCCCTGCAGGGCCGCGATGCCAACGGTCAGCGTCTGCTTGTTGTTGTCGGAGAGATAAATCACCGGCCCAAGCAGATCGTTCCAATGTGCCATGAACGTCAGCACCGCAAGCGTGGCCAGCGCCGGGCGCGCCAGCGGCAACATGATGCGCCAGTAGATCCGGAACCGGCCGGCGCCGTCGATGCGCGCGGCCTCCTCGATCTCGCGCGGAATCGTGGCAAAGAACTGACGAAGGAGGAACACGCCGAACGGCCCCATGCCGAATCCGAAGAACGCCGGCACGATCAGCGCCGCGTGCGAATCGTACCATCCCAGCGTTTTAATCACGAAGAACACAGGGATCATCGTCACCTGAAACGGCACCATCATCGTGGCCAACACAATCCAGTACAGCACGCGTTTGCCGCGGAACTCCATGCGGGCAAAGGCATACGCCGCCAGCGATGCCGAGATCAGCGTACCCATCGTGGCCAGCACGGCGATCTTCAGGCTGTTGGCGGTGAACAGCGCGAACGGAAAACGATCGAACACCTCGGCATAGTTCTCGAACCGAGGCGTGGCGGGCAGCCCGGGCGGGTAGGTGTACAACTCCTGCTGCGACGACAGCGACGTAACGATCATCCACAGGAACGGCCCGGCCATCAACATGGCCACGCCAATCAGCACGATGTAGAGCATGGCGCGGCGAGCGTTGCGCAACGCGACCGGGCTGTTTATGCCGGCATCAACCATAATGCACCCACCGTTTCTGCAACCGGAACTGCAGCACCGTTGCAACCAGCGTCACCGCGAACAACACGTAGGCCATCGAGGTAGCATATCCCATCTTGAAGAACCGGAATGCGTTCTGGTACACGAAGAAGCTGAGCGTAAGCGTGGTGTTGGCGGGGCCACCCTGGGTAAGCACGTAGGTTTGTTCGAACACCTGGAACGAGCCGATCAACGTGATCACCACCACAAAGAACAGCGTGGGCGAGAGCATCGGCAGGGTGATACGAAAGAACCGGCGAACCGGACCGGCGCCATCAATCACTGCCGCCTCGTGCAACGCCGTTGGCACCCCTTGCAGCCCGGCCAGCAGGATCAGCATGTTGTAGCCCAATCCCTTCCACACGGTCATCAACGCGATTGCGGGCATCGCCCACGATGTGCTCACCAGCCAGCGCGGCCCCTCGATGCCGAAAATGGTTTTCAGCAGGTAGTTGATGAGCCCGAACTCCGGGTTGTACAGCCAGCTCCAGATCATGGCCACCGCTACCATGGATGTGACCACCGGAAAGAAATACACAGTGCGGAAAAACGTGAGGCCACGTACCCGCCGGTGTACAAGCAGCGCCAGCGAAAGCGAGCCGGCTATCGACAACGGAACCGCGAGCAGAACATAGTAGAAGGTATTGCCGAGCACTTTCCAGAACAGATCGGACCGAAACATCGCGCTGTAATTGCGCAGGCCGATCCACTGCGGCGAGCGCACCAGGTCCCAATCGGTGAAGCCCAGCAGGAACGAGGCGATGATCGCCCCGCCGGTAACCAGCACCACGCCCACCAGCACCGGAGCCACATACAGATACGGCTCAACACGCTGGAACAGGCTTCGGGCGGGCGCACTGCGCCGCATATCGTTTGCGCTTGGCTTCACGGCACGTACATCCCGTATTCGTAAGAAAGGGCCGCACGCCGTTATGGTGCGGTGAGCACTTCGTTGATCCGCTTATCGCCGTCGGCAGCGCCTTGCTCCACACTCTTTTCGCCATTGACCATCAGGTCCAACTCCGGCAGGAAGCCCTGATCGCGGAACTCCAGCCAGTGCGTGCGCCAATAGCTGAAGCTGTACTTCTCGATCATCTCGGCCAGCACCGAACGGTGGACACGCGGTTCACCTTCCAGATACTCCTTGGAATTAGCCAGCCGGCGGCTGTTCGGCAACAGGCCGAAGAACATGCGGTCGGCATATCTGGCCGGCATCTCCTTCACAACCCAGCGCAGGAACTCCCATGCGGCGTCCGGGTTCTTCGAGCTTTTCGGGATGCCGAACGCGGCCGCGAACCGCAGACACTTGCGCCCTGCCGGCCCCTTTGGCGGAAGCGCCACATCCCACTTGAACGAGGTTTTCCCGTAGGTCGTTATGAAGGCGGGCAGCAACGCCATCGCGAACTTCCCGGTTTCAAACGGGCGCATCGTGCCGCCGGAGGAGGTCCCGCCCAGGATCGAGGCGTTCTGCGGCGCCACGTTGTACGTGCGCACATACGCCACCCAGGCATGCAGCGCGGAAACCGTACGCTGTTCGGCAAAGGCGCTGCGTTTCAAGTCGTCGGTGAGCACAGCGCCGCCGTTCGACCACAGAAAGCCGTCGAAGCCGCCGCCGTTATCCAGCAGGAATCCCCATTGCTCCGGCTTGCCGTCGCCGTTCTCGTCCTTGGTGAGCTTGCGTGCGGCCGACAGCAGGGAATCGTACGTCCAGGTGGAATCGGGATACGCAAGGCCAGCCGCATCGAACAGGTCGCGATTGTAGAACAGCGGATAGCTGCCAAGCGCAACAGGAAACGCACGCAGCGCGCCGTTGCTGGTGAACGTGCCAAGCGATGCCGGGAAGATGTCCTCCGGCTTCAGATCGCGATCAACCATGGGCTTCATGTCGATCAGGAAATCCCGATCGAGCAGCTCCTGCGCAAACCAGTCCTCCATCAGAACCAGGTCGCCCACATCGGTGGATGTGGCCGAGCCCGCGAGCACCTTGTCCTTGTGCACGTTGAAGCTCAGCACCTGCTGCTCCACATGAATTCCCGGATGTGTCTTCTCGAACTCGACGATCGCTTCCTTCCACACATCCTGGGCATCTCCCCACCAGTGCGCGATGCGAATCGTCTTGGCGCCGGGCTGTGCCGGTTTCTTCCCCGTCTCTTCCCCACCACACGCGGCAATGCCGAGCGCGAGAATCGTGGCGAGCAGACTTGAGGCGATTGGTTGCAAGCGTTGCATGGCGTTTGGTTTCTAGTCAATCACGTCGTCGCCGGGATTGGCGATCAACTGTTTGTATGGATTGCTGCCTCCGCGTGCGGCCGCCAGCATCGCGTACTCGCGAGCGTACAGCTCCAGGCGTGTAAGCCGCTCCATGTCGGCACGGAAATGGTCCGGTTCGCGAAGCAATACCGTGAACGATGTAAGCCGTTCCTCGGCCAGATCCACGTTGGCAATGGCAAGGCCGGCACGCCGCCCGGTGGCGGCAATCACATCGCCGGCAGCATCCAGGATGCGCGCCGTTCCCGGGCGGGCATGCCCGTTGTACGGCGCGTAGGGCGGCCCTTCGCTGTAGTTCGCCTCGGCGATGATCACGGCGTTGTCGATCGCGCGCGACCGCACCTGCGCCAGCAATCCGTCCTGCGTGGGACCATGTGTCACGGTTGGCCAGCAGATAATCTCGGCCCCCTTGTGCGCGTACACGCGCGCGATCTCGGGGAAATAGATATCCATGCAGATCATCACCGCGATGCGCCCGAAGTCCAGATCGAACACCGGCAGCTCATCGCCCGCATGCACGGAACAGGCCTCCGCGCCCGTGGGCTGCACCTTGCGATACCACCCGACAACGTTGCCGTTGCGATCGAACACCGTTGCCTGATTATAGATGCGGCCGTCGCTGGCAACGTAGTACGGAGCAACCACGTTCACCCGACCCGCCACAGCGGCGGCGGCAATGGCCACGGCCGTTGGCCCTTCAAGCGCCTCGGGGTCGATCTCGCCGCCGGGCGTGTTCACCGTGCGGAACATTTCCGGAAGCACAACCAGATCGCAGCCGGCGTGCGCCGCATCGGCAATGTAGCCGCATGCCCGCGCGATGTTCAGCTCCACTGTGTGGGGCAGGTCGTTCACCAGAAACGAGACGGCGCCAATCCGGACGTTACGCATGCCATGTGTGTGTTGCTGAACCTGCCGATGAAATCCGGCCGGCTGAAGTTAGGAACCAATGGGGAAACGTCACATACATTCAAGCGGAACGCACAGGAGCGTGCCCGCACCGCGGCACGTTCGGTACGCGGCTCAGGCAGCGCCGGGCAATGGCTCGCCGCCCACAACATGGATGTTGCCGTCGCCGCACACCACCAGAATCTCCGAGCGCCCATCGCCGTTTATATCCGCGGCGATCGCCGGCCCCAGGCTCCACCCGAACGGCAGCCGCCACTTCACCAGTCCGCATCCGTTTGTGGCTGTTCCAACGGCGATAAGCTCGCCCTGGCGTGTCGAAAGTATGAACTCGGGCCGGCCGTCGCCGTCGATATCACAAACGGTGACATCGTTCGATACCTGCCCAAGATGCAGGCGCCAGCGCTCCTCACCGGTGTCGGCACGCAGGCAAACGAAGTCGCCATCGGCAACGCTGAGCCCGATCTCGATAACGCCATCGCCGTCCAGATCGGCAACGCCGCCAAACCCCGAGGTCAACGACGACAGCGGAAAGCTTCGCCACCACCGCACGCTGTGATCGGGATTGAACACCCCCAGCCCACCATAATTGGCCTGCAACAGCCATTCGTCCACGCCGTCGGCATCAACGTCGATCGGAACCGGCGTGCCGTATGCGGTAAAGTCATCCATGGTAAGGCCCCGGTGCAGCAGGTCGCGCGTGTTGTGCGGTCGCAGATGCCAGGGCGCGTGCAGCAACTCGCCGTTGAGAGCGTTCACCTGGCACATCGTGTCCTTGGCCAGGAACAGCAACTCCGGATGATCCATCGTCCCGATTACCGACATATGGCTCCAGGGTCCGAAGCCGCGCCCATCCTCGCTTTGTTCGGCCACGGTAACACGTGTCCACAGTATGGCGCCGGTATCGGCGTTCAGCACCGTGCTCAGTTCGGAGTTCATCGAGCCCGACCTGAACCCCGAGACCGCGAGCAATGCCCCCTGCCCCGACGGCACCACCGAATACTCGTGGATGCCGGCACGACCACGAGGCACCTTGGGCGAACCCGGGATCGTTTCAACCGTCCACCTGTGCAATTCGGAACCATCCAACGCAACCGCGCGCAATTGCGCGGCGCCGTCGGTTATCGCGGACATCACGCACACGGCGCGGCCGCCCATGGAATACATCGGCACCACGTGGCGGCTTTCCTCGGGGCCAACACGCCCGCGCCCATCCTGGCACCACTGGGGTTGCAGCTCTTCGCTGGCAGGATCCCAGGCAAGCGCATGCACGCCTGTTCCACCATCAGGCACCACACACCAGCGGCGCCCGGCCTCGGCAACCACCGTTGGGCTGGGCGAGGGCTTCGGCACGAAGTACAGGCTGGCGCCCTGGCGGCAACGGATGCCGGTCGTAATGCGCAGATGCTCGCGACCATCGGCATCCACAGCCCGCACCGTGCCGTGGTAATCGCTCAGTACGATCTCGGTGCGGCCGTCGCCATCCAGGTCATCCACCGCAAGCACCGCCGCCGTACCCGATGTGCCCGGAATGTCGCGCAGCACCCAGCCGGCATCACCTTCGGTAAGCAGCGCAAGGCTTTCGTCGGCATATCGCATCACAAACGCCGGCACCCCATCCACCGGCACATACCACACCTCATCGATCGGCGGAGGTTCGGTTTTGAACACGGATCGCGTGGCGTCCGGACGCATGAATCGGCCCACAAAGGCCACCCCATCGGCGCCCCACTCCTCGCGCAGCCCGCCATCCGCCCACGTCATCAGGGCCATGCGCCCTGTTGCGCGCGGGTATCGTTGCCCCTCGGCGCCAACAAGCACGGCCCACCTGTCGCCAACATTCTGCACGCCGTGCAGGTACACATCCGGAAGCCGGAAACGCTGATAGCCATCCCAGAGGTCCAGCACCTCCAGATACCAACGCGCATCATCGCCTTCGTTGTACACGCTTACCACGGCTTCCAAACGTCCGTCGCCGTCGATATCGGCGCAGGAGTTGAACGTATAGCGGATCTCGCGTTCGTCGTGCGGATACACGTGCTCGATGAAACGATCCCAACGGTTGCCAAGGTTGCCGGCGCCGTCGTTCTCCACAACCGCTATGTGGCGCGATACCACGTACGAAAGGATCGCGATGTCGATGGCGCCGTCGCCGTTCAGGTCGCGGGCCTCGAACAACCCGTAGTTGCGCTTTGGTGTGCCGCCGGATGACCACCGGCACTCGGATTTCAGGGCTCCGGTATCGGGGTCGAACGCGTACACCGCGGAGTACTTGGTGACAATGAGCTCATCACGACCGTCGCCGTCGATATCGGCCGCAAGCACCGTGGGATGAAAGAAATCATCCATCCACAGGATATGCCTGCGCTCGGGGGTCCGTGCGCCGGCCGAGAAATCGAAGACCACCACTTCCTTCGAGCTGAGCAGCCCCACGGCCAATTGCATGCCAGGCCCCACGGCCGGGAAATGATGCAGCAAGGCGCACGTGTAGATAAAACCGCCGGCAAACGGAGGTCCCAGATATGTTTGCCATAAACACTCGCCCGTTGCAACGCTGTGCACGAACACCGACTTCCCATCGCTGGAAACAATCTCCTCAACGCCATCGCAATCCACGTCGGCAATGCCGATCACACCTTCGGCGCCATAGGGTGCGCTTTTCCAGATACGCCGGCCATCGGGCGCGTAGCATACCAGGCAGCCGCCATCCAACATCAACAGGGCCTTGCCGCCCTGCACGGCTATGATGTGCGCGTCGAAATGCGCACCGCCCAGATATGCGCTGGCAATAACCCGTGGGCGCCGGATGGCGCCGGCCAACGGTTGCACACCCGACAACCGGGCATCACAACGCAGGTTCGGCCACTGGCCGGGAACATCAGAATCAGGGAACGAAATCATCGGAAGGTATTCTCGTGTACCGTGTTTCGTGCATGAGCACTTGTCAATATTCGATCGCCTGCGGCCGGCGTTCGCGCAGCGCCTGCACAGCCTTCAGCACCACGGTGGTGGCACGCAGCCCGTCGGCAAAGCCGGTTGCCGGCGCACGTCGGTTGCGCAGCGCCTGCTCGAACTCCCGGTTTTCCTCCACCATGCCGCGCTCGCTTTCGTCGTGCAGCACTTCGGTGTGTTCGCCATCAAAAAACGTCCCGCTCTTCAAGCGGTTGTGTAGATGCACGGTGCGAATGCCGTCGGCAAGCTGGATGGAAAACTTGGAGACATGTGGCGTGATGCCGGCATCACTTTGCGCCCAACTGGCGACGCGCCCATTGGCGAATCGCAGCGTCGCGGCGATCGTGTCGACAACGGCATCGCCCGGATGCGTGAACGCACCGCCCTCGGCAAACACGGAAACCGGCTCCGACCGGTTCAGGTAACAGACAAGATCGATGATGTGGCATCCCTGCGAAAGCACGTTGCCCCCTCCCTTCACCGGGTCCTGCGCCCAGAAATCATCCGGCCAACGGGTATCCATCACCTGTGCGATCGTGATAATCGGAGCGGTGATGAACTGATACGCCCGCGCCACCATGGGATAATACCGCAGTTTGAAGGCGGTCATCAACGTAACGCCGGTGCGATCAACTGCCTGGCCGATGCGCTCGCAATCAGCCAATGTAAGCGCAAGCGGTTTCTCCATCATGATGTGCTTGCCGACCGCGGCGGCCTGTTCGGCAATGGTCGCATGCGAGTCGTGATGCGTGCACACGTACACCGCGTCAACCGCATCGTCGGCAAGCACCCGGGCAAGGCTGTCGGTTGCATAACGCCCGCCGTATCTGCCAAGCATGTCACCGGCCCGCGCCGGATCCACATCACAGTACACCGCAGGTACAATGCCCTCCACCTCGGCCAGCGCGCGCAGGTGTTCCTCGGCGATTGCTCCGCACCCGATGATAGCCGCCTGAAACGCCATGGTTGTGTTATTGAATGAACGATCGATGGATGTTGCCCAGGCCCCGGCTACGCCAACCATTCGTCCAGATGTTGCCGTACGAACGCATCGTCGGCAAGCTCCGGCATGTCGCGCGCAATGCGGTCCAGCTCGGCCGCCTGCCCCGGCGATAGCACTTCGGATTCGTGCAGGGCAACCGTATTGGCAAGCAATCCCTGGCGCCGAAGCACCTCGCTGATGCCGGGAATACATCCGGCAAAGTTGTTCGCGGCATCGAACATCACGGCGTTCGCCTCGGTAAGCCGCGCGCCGCGTGCCAGCAGTGACGCCGGCACCACACCGGCCGCAACGGCCTGATGGCATGCGTCCAGCATGGCAACGGCGTTGCGGGTCCAAACGGCCCACTGCCCCAGCAACCCGCCCACGATGCGTTGTGCCACTGGCACGCCGGCAACCATGTGTGCAAACGGCGTCACCAGGTCGGCGACGATGGCGTCGTCGTTGCCGGTGTACAGCGCAATCTCGCCGGCACGGCCAACCTCGGCCACGGCGCGCACCACGTCCAACGTGCGGTAACGGTCGAACGGTGCGATCTTGATCGCCAGCACATTCGGAATAGCGGCAAACGCACGCCAGAATTCAACCGACAAGGGCGGCCCGCCAACGGCCGGCTGCAAGTAGAAACCAACAAGCGGCAGCTCGCGGGCAACACGTTCGGCGTGGGCTATCATTGCGTGCTCGGCCTCACCGGCAAATGCGGCCAGCGAAAGCAACCCTGCATGGTATCCCAGCTCACGGGCAAGCGATGCCTCGGCGACAGCCTGCGTGGTAGGCCCGCACACACCGGCGATGCGCACCATTGCCGGCCCGGCATCACCCTCACATCGGCTAACGGTTTCGGCTGCAAGCTCCAGCACCGGCCGCAACAGGCCATGTTGAGGCAACCGGATATCGAACTGCGTGGTATGCACACCAACGGCAATGCCTCCGGCGCCGGCCGCGTGGTAGTAGCGCGTAAGCGCTCGCTGCCGCCGCTCGTCCAACGCTCGCGTGCCGGTAAGGGCCAACGGGTGCGCCGGAATAACAACGCCGTGACGAAGACGATCCAGTACGAATTCCGGCGGGAAGGGATAGTCGTTCATGATGCTGATCGGGACCGTGTGATCTTCCGCTGGGAAGTACGATGGTCAATTGCGTGGGCAACCGCAGGGACATCGAATACCCGGCCTGCGATGCCAGCCGGTAATCGTACGGCACCACGGCTGTCAGAACCGGATGCCGGCGGGCGTGCGGGTCCACAATACCGACTGTTGATGAAATCGCGCGCGATATTCGTTGACAATCCGCAGCAATCGTTCATCAACCGCTGCGCCTCCATCGCTGGCAATCTCCAGTACAAACGTCCGTTCGCGCACAAGGCCGGCGGCACCGTTCCATTGCCCGTAGGCGTCCCACCAGGTAAGCCCGTCCGGAAAGGCCGGTGTAACGATCTCGGCAAGGAAGCCATCCCACTGGGTTGGCGTTACCTCGCCACCACCGGGAACGGTGCGCCCGAAGTACAACCGATCCACCGTTCCATGCGCGGCATCCGGCTGCAGCCGCAGGGCAGTGCACGAGGCCAGCAGAATGGATAGCAGCGCGGCCACGATCATCGCAGGCATCACGGCCATTCGCCGCTCGGCAGTCACATGCGCGGAACTCATGAGGCTCGTTCGATCGGGATATAGATTTCGAGATGATCACCGTCGGCATTGGTGAAGCCGCTTCCATACATCTCAATCTCAGCGCTGCCACCGTGGCGATAACCGGACTGCGGCAGCCACTGATCGTGAATATAACGGTACGTGGCGCCCAGCCCGGCAATCGGCCCGCGGTGCGTAAAGATTGCATACGCGGCTGCGGGAATATGCCGGGCTTCCATCGCCTCGGGCACATTCTGAAGGCCGCCTACCTCGGCACAGGCCATGTAGTACATCTCATGTTCGTGATGGCGCTCCATACCTCGCGGAAGCCGGAACACCACACCCAGGTTGTACGCCGTTCGGCGGTTGGCGATTTCATCGCGACGTGCCAGATACGCTCCCCACAGTTGCGGCACCACAACCCCGGCATCGGAGCCAGGATCCAACACCGACACAAAGCGCCCACCCATGCCAACCACAATCATCGCGGGATGTTTGCGGATGATCGGACGGCGCAGGAGTTCGCCTGCAATCCTTGCCCACGTGTGTTCGGCCGCGCCAATCACGGTAAGCTCGTTGCGGGCCACCATGCCCTCGGCCTCGGCGTGTATCTCGCGCACAAGAGTCTCGATCTCCTCCCTGCTGCGGGCTTCCGCACCCGGCAACGCTCCGGCAAGTAAATCCACAACCATTCGTTTTACCGATGCCTCGTGGTCAATCGGCGCCGTGTAACCGGTATCATCCATATCGAGAACTGTATGAGTGAATGAAAGGAAATTGAGAACAGGAATTGTTGTACGCGCCGCAATGCGCATGTATGGAACAACAATACAACAACGGACACCGAGTCGATACCGCACGCAACAACATTCACGGCCTATGCCGGCCCGGGCCTCCGCATCCGCGCTGAGCCCCATCGCCACGTGGACAGGGTACACAAGGCGATCACCGCGCCAACCAATGCACCGCCCAGGACATCGGCAGGGTAATGCACGCCCACGTACACACGTGAGTACACAACCAACAGCGCCAGCAGCGCCGCAACCGGAATTGCACGCCGGAAGAAATATCCAACCACACAGGCGGCCGCCACGATGTTTGCCGCATGCGAGGATGGGAACGACATGCCGCCGCCACACGGCATCAACAGATGCACGGCAGGCAACGCCCGGCACGGCCGTTCGCGCCCAACCATGTTCTTGATCACACGACTGTTCAACTGATCGGTTGCCGTCACCGTCACCGCGATGACAAGCCCGCACCACAGCGCATGGCTGCGATACCGCCACACGGCATAACAGAACAGCAACAGCAGGGGTACATACAGGAAGGGATTACGCGGCTCGGTGACGAAGGGCATCACCGCATCGAACACGTCGTTGGCACTGCCGGTGTTCACCCAGCGAAATACGGTACTGTCGATAGGGTACAGCGAGGCGAACAACATGCAACACCAGGAGTAACACAAGATGAACAGAAAACCGGCGGGCAAAGCACCGGGCAGGAACGCAGGGTTGTCAGGGCAGGCGGATGGCACCACAGATCACGTTGCGCGCGGCTCCGGTAACGCTGCGCAGGCCGGCGGGCGTCTCCAGTATCGCTTCGTTGGCAAGGATGGCGAAACATATCGCCTCCTTGGCATCCGATGGGATCCCCACCGCATCGGAGGCGACAACCGAAACGTCTTCGCCGTATGCCTGCATCGCGCCATGCAGCATGGCCATCATGGTTGCATTGCGAGCACCACCGCCACCAACGATAACCTCGTGAACCGGCAGCCCCTTGGCGGCAAACCTGCCTACCGCGTCGGCAATCGTACGCGCGGTGAGCATCGTCAGCGTGGCCACGATGTCCGCCTCGGCCAACCCAGCCGCACGCGCATCAGCAACAAGGGTTCGGCCACGTTCCTCGCCAAATCGCTCACGGCCGGCCGACTTCGGTGGCGGCGCCGCGAAATACTCGTCGGCCAACAACTCCGCCAGCCAGGCGGTGTTCACCAAGCCGGACGCGGCAACGTCGCCGTTGGCATCGTAATCACGGTTGAACATCATGCGCATCGCGGCATCCACAAGCATGTTGCCGGGACCGGTGTCGAACGCGATCAACGTATCGGGATGCGCGTCGCCTGGCAACCAGGTGATGTTGGCAATGCCGCCAATGTTAAGCGCCACACGGTTCAACGACGCATCGTGCAGCAACACGAAGTCGCAGTACGGAACCAACGGCGCCCCCTCGCCCCCGGCGGCAACATCCGCGGCGCGGAAATCGTTCACCACAATGCTCCGAAGGCGCTCGGCAACCACGGCCGCCGAACCAATCTGCACGCTGAGGCCGTTCGGGCTGCGACGCGGCGCGTGATACACTGTTTGCCCATGCAGGCCAATGGCATCCAGTTCTCCCGGAGCCATCCCGGCCTGGGTCAACAGCTCCATCACAGCGTCGGCATACAGCTCGCCCAGATCGGCATCCAGCTCGAATGTCTCGCGCAACCCCATATCACCAACCGACGCGGCCAACAACCGACGGCGCAGATCGGCACTGATAGGAACGGCCAACAGGCCTGCAACGCTGTGGCGCAACGCCGCGCCCGTACCCGCAAGGCGCACCAGCGCAACGTCGACAGCGTCGAGCGACGTTCCGGACATCACACCGGCAACAAGGCGCGATTCCTTCAGGCGATACGAATCGATGTGGGAAGCAGGCATGCGTGCGAGATAGAATTGGTGGAAGATACATCGCGGGCAGGATACAGCACAGAACGCCATCGTTCACAGCACGGTTCTGTAGCAGCCAGGTAGAAATGACCGGTTCAACACCGTCATCAGGGCCGCAGTGAAACGAAGCCAGCAACCACACATGTATTTCTGTAGCACATGCGTGCCAGTTGCCCCACTACGAAGCCCCGATGCGCAACATTCAACCGCGGAAACCAGCACATTCGCGCTTGCACTCGTAAGCGTGGCATTCTTACATTCGCGTTACACACACACGACCACTCCCCAAAGGTTCCGCATAGGCGGGCTCCCCCTTCTTTTCTCAACACGACTGAGTTCGTTGTACGCTGAATTCACGCGACGCGTTCGACGCAATCCGACCGTTGAATGGTCCGGTTCGCGCATGCGCCATGCGGCACGACCCTCACGGGAAGCACGCGCTCATGGCGCAACATCATGGTCCGGAAACGTATTGGTTTACGGAGTCGGCACAGGGTGCCTATGCGATGCTACCGTATGTGAGGGTATGAAGGGCGGAGAATGAAACGCGAAGGAGGAAAAGAAAAAGGCGTGGAATGAACACGCCTTTAATACCCAACAACACATAACGGAGGCCCGTATGGACACAACAACCGTACTCCTCCTGCTATGCGTTTGTTATGTGCTCAGGCAGATCCGAGCGATGTTCGAATCTGTTGAACGCATCAACAAACGGTAGTGGGTTACCCCCGGCACGATGGGTTCGTGTTCGGGGGTTGTTGTATGCGGCAAAATTACATGTAGTTGAACGACTACACAATACGCCGCCCGTTCGGCATTCCTGTTGGCAACAATTGGCGCCGAAACTCGCACGGAGAGCACATTTCGCCCACGTCCTGGCTGGAGCGCGGTGCGGCCACATTCACCGGCGCAGCCGAAGCGAATTGGTCACCACGCTCACCGAGCTCATGGCCATCGCGGCACCGGCAATCATCGGATCCAGCAGGCCGAATGCGGCCAGCGGAATGCCGATCACATTGTAAATGAACGCCCACATCAGGTTCTCGCGGATGATACGCATCGTGCGGCGCGACAGGGCAATCGCGCGCGGTACACGCGCCACATCCCCGCCAACCAGCGTGATCTCGGCGGCGGCCATCGCCACATCGGCACCGGTTGCCATCGCGATGCCAACATCCGCAACCGCCAGCGCAGGCGCATCGTTGATGCCATCGCCCACCATCGCCACCACGCCGCCATCGGCACGCAGCCGCTGGATTGCAGTGCTTTTATCGGCCGGCAACAATTCGGCAACCCATTGTGTTACGCCTACCTGCGCGGCAATATGCTCGGCAACGGCGCCACTGTCGCCGGTAAGCATCACCGAGCGAATGCCCATCCGCCCCAGTTCGGCAACCGCCCCCGCCGCCTGCGGCTTCACGGTATCGGCAACGGCGATCAGGCCGGCGGCGGCACCGTCAACAGTCACAAGAATCGGGCTGGCGCCCATTGCCATGGCAAGGCCGGCAAAGGGATCGTTGGCCACACCCGGCCGGTACCGTCCGATGAAAACCTGTGCACCGTCAACCGCTCCGTGTGCGCCCATCCCAACCTGGGCCTCAAAACCTTCAACCGCAACAAGCGGGATATCCGCCTCCTGGGCATACCGCACCACGGCACGCGCGATCGGATGCTCCGAGAGCGCTTCCACCGAGGCTGCCATCCGCAGCAGGGCGGTGCGATCGAAACCCGGCGCGGTGTGCACGGCAACCACGCTTGGCGTGCCGGCGGTAAGCGTGCCGGTTTTATCGAACACAACGGTTGTTACCGTGCCGGCGCGCTCCAACGCCTCCGCATTCCGAATCAGTATCCCCTCCTGCGCCCCACGGCCCGTGCCGGCTATCACCGCTGTTGGAACGGCCAGCCCCATCGCGCACGGGCAGGCAATCACCAGCACAGCCACCGTGTTGATCATCGCAACCGCCAGCGAAACACCGGCCCCCAGATACCACCCGAGGAACGTGGCGGCGGCGATCACCATCACAACCGGCACAAACACCCCGGCAACACGATCGGCCAGACGTTGAATGGGCGCCTTGGAGCCCTGCGCGTCGCGCACCGCACGCGCGATTGCCGACACCGCGGTATCCTCGCCAACACGTTCGGCCCGCATCACAAGCGCGCGGTTGGCGTTGACCGTGCCCCCATACAGCGGATCACCAACTCCCTTCTCAACCGGAAGGGGCTCACCGGTCATCATGGATTCATCCACCGCCGAGGCACCATCGATCACCACGCCATCGGCAGGGATCTTCTCGCCCGGACGCACACGCAACAGGTCTCCAACGCGCACATACTCCACCTCGACATCCGTAACCCGGGTATGGTCATCAGGGTCCACACGATGCGCTACCGCCGGCATCAGGCCCATCAGCTTGCCAATTGCATCGCCGGCCTGTTGTTTGGCCCGGGCCTCAAGCCATCGGCCCAACAGCAGCAGCGCAATCACCACGGCCGCGCTCTCGAAATACAGCGCGTGCGCCCCACCTGCATCGGCAAACAACGAGGGCGCAACCGTGCGCAATGCGCTGTACAGATACGCGGCGCCCGTGCCGAGCGCCACAAGGGTATTCATATCGGCGGTGAGATGCCGTGCATTGCGAGCCGCCAGCACAAAGAACTCTCTGCCGCCGAACACAATCACGGCAGTGGTAAGCACAAGCTGGGCGATGTTCCACCATGTCATCACGGGCATGATGGCATGTTCCAGCGACGGGATCAGCATCGGCACCATCGCCATCAGCATCACGGCAGCGGCCAACGGCGCCGCAATCAGGAATCGCAGCCGCGCCCGCGCGGCATGTTCCATCTGTTCGCGCTCAACCGTATCGGCCGCTTCGTTGTCGGCCGAATGGGCCGCATAACCGGCCCGCTCCACGCGGTCGGCGATGGCTGCCACATCGGCCTGCGGTGCCACCTTCACGCGGGCACGGTTGGTGGCAAGGTTCACCGCAACCTCCTGCACACCGTCCACGCGCCGTATCGCACGTTCAACGCGCGCAACACAACTGGCGCAGGTCATCCCTTCGATGGCCAGCGTAATGTGGTGCGCAGCAGGCTCGGCCGCGGCCGCCGCATGCGCTGCTTCGTGCCCTTGCGTTTGCAAGGGTGTGACCTGCGGATGGGATTCGGGGTCAATTACATGCATCATGATTCCTGTTTGGGCCGTCTACCGTAATCAATGAACCTATAGACCAACCAGCATCGTGCTGATTGGGGCTGGGCATCCATACGACGTACCCACGGCGAATTTATGGCCGCGCAACCTTGCACGTCACGTGTTGCAACGTAAATTATGCCCGCCGCGCCCGCAGCCGGCATGGTTCCGGGCTGGCAGGCGCCATCAGGACATTAACCAACATCGCCGCCCGTTTCCGGCCCGCGGCATCACACGCATCAACTGGCTTGAGCAACCTACCCCGTATGATACGTGCACTTCTTGCTTCATCGGCTTATCCCCTTGTCTCGGCCTGTCTGTTGGCGTTGATCGGGCTTACCGTAGCCCCAACGGCCGGCGCGTACGGCCAATCCTGGCTGCGCGACAAGGGCAACGCATACTTCAAAGTTTCCTACGGTACCAGTACCGCATCGAAGCAATACACGTTCGATGGTCGCGAGAAGGAGTATGCCGACAACGTTACCGACAACGCCTTCTTTGATCGAAGCCTGTATGCCTACGCCGAGCTTGGCCTTACCGATAACGTAACGCTGCTTGGCGCCCTGCCCTACAAGCGCGTGATTGTGCGCGATGCGGCGTTCCGGTATCGCACGTATGCATTTGGCTCGGTACAGTTGGGCGCACGCGTTGGGTTGAAGCAGTATCTGGGGCTGGAAGATGCCCCGCTCGATGCGCTTGCCGCCAATGTGATGCTCACGGTTCCCACCGGATATACGCGCAACCTGCTGCCAAGTGTTGGCCCGGGCCAGGTGGACGGCGAGCTGTACGTGAGCTACGGGCGCAGCTTCTATCCAATCGCCGCGTACGCGCAGGCCGGCCTTGGGTATCGATATCGCTCGTCGATCTACTCCTTCTCCACCGCGATGCCCTGCCAGGAAGGTACCGACAAGGATTGCTTCGCCGATCGCCAGCCTACCTACGGCGACGACCTGCTGTTCGGCCTGGAGGCCGGCTACACGCTGGATGATCTGGTGTTCGCCAACCTGATGCTGCGCGGGTCGTGGTCGGTGCTGGCGCCTACCGAGGGCTTCTCGGTTGCCAATCCAATCCCAACCAGGCAACGCTACATAAAGCTGGGCGCTACCCTGGCCGTGATACCGGTAAAGGATATCAGCGTAAGCGCGCAGTTCTTTGTTACCCCGTACGGACTGAACACGGTGAAGTCGCTCGACCTGTTTCTGGGTGTCGACTACCGGCCAACGTTATTCTAAGCCTCCCTAACAATGAATCAATTGGATCTTAACCGACGCGCATTCATGCGCCTTGCCGGCGGTGCCGCCCTTGGATTTGTTGTTCTGAACGTGGCCGGCTGCGAATCCAACAGCGTTGACCCGCTCACAACCGGCGCCGAGGTTCCGTTCCTTACGCCGGTGGACACGTTCTACTACAAGAACGGGGCCGAGGGGTCGATCGCGCGATGGTCGATGCCGGTTATCTCGCGCAATGATTGGCGACTGCAGATCGACGGCCTGGTTACCACGCCGCTCTCGATACGGTACCAGGACATCCTGGCGCTTCAAACCGACAACACCGTGAAGCTGCTAAAGACCATGCGGTGCGTGATCGACTCCAACGAAGTACAGGGCCTTGTGGGCACCGCTGTCTGGACCGGTATCCCACTCCGCATATTGCTGGACCAAGCCGGCATCGATCGCACACGAACCAAGCGCCTGCGCCTGCACGGCGCCGATGGCTTCACCAACAACATCAAGCTTGGCACCGTGTACGATACACAGCCTGCCGGCCTGGTGGAGCCCCTGCTGGTTACCCACATCAACGGGCTGGTGCTCCCGGAGAAAAACGGCTTCCCCGTACGGGTGATCATCCACGATGGATTCGGCTTCAAGAATGTAAAGTGGCTTACACGAGTCGAGGCAACCGATTCCGACGAAGTGTTCGGAACCTATCAGGACCAGGGTTTTGTTGACGACGGAGAGATGCGTGTGAACAGCCGCATGACCAATCCGATCGCAAACATCACCGTTGCCTCGGGATCGCTGCGGTGTGTTGGATTCGCGGTAAGCGGAGCCGGCGGTATCAGCACGGTGGAGATATCGGTGGACAATGGGCCGTTCCAGGCTGCGCAGATAAAGTCGCAGGCCGATGCCATGACCTCCGACACCCTGCTTGCCTCGACCATACAGGCATTGCAGCCGGAGAAGTTCATCTATCCGTATCGCGCGGTGTGGGCGCAGTGGGAGTTCACGTTCGATGCCTCGCCCGGCGCGCACACCATCCGCATACGTGCCACCGATTCGGCCGGCAACGTACAACCGGATGCGGACAACAACATTTCCGACGGCATCAACGCGATACCCTCGGTTCAGATAAACGCAGTGTAGCATACAACGCCCATCGTCACCCGCCGGCACGGGTGCCAACACAGGCGGATATTCATATGAGCAGACCCCACCCCCTTCTCCTGCACGGTGCCGCGATGGCTATTGCCCTCGCCGTGCTGTTAACGGCCATTCCCGGCTGTGAACTGCTGGACCCCAACCCAGGGCCCAATGTTGTGGAGGGCGCATCCGTTAACCCTGACGTGCCGCCTGCCGACAATACCCCGGCCACGCTCGAACGCGGACGCACGCTGTACGCAGCCAACTGCGCCCGTTGCCACGGCGACAGCGCGCAGGGCTCACCGATCTGGCTGCCGCCCATTCAGGGCCGCGTGGGCGTGTTCGACATCATCCGCACCGGCCGGCGTGCAATGCCGGCGTTTGGCATGCTCTCCGACAGCGCCATCGTCTCCATCGAGTTATACCTGAAGAGTTTTCCGGTGGATTTCGAGCGCAAGACCGGCGCCGAACTGTACACCATCTTCTGCTCCGGTTGCCACGGGGATTCGGCGGTGGGCTCAAGCGTGTTCGCCGGCAACATTCAGGGATATCATGGCATCCAACCCATTGTGCTGAACGGCCGAGGCGATATGCCGGCAATGGAGATACCACACGAAGCGGTGGAAAGCATACAGCGATATCTGAACACGTGGACGGTGGATACGCGGGCGCTTAGCGGCGTGCAGTATTACGCACGGCTGTGCGCGGGATGCCATGGGGCCTCCGGCGAAGGCACCATCCGGGGCTACGAGATTCGCAACCCAACCGTGGACTACGCCACCCACATTGTGCGCACCGGCCGCCCCGGCACTCCCGGATTCCGCACGGCGATGCCGCGCTACAGTACCGATTCGCTTTCCGACCGCCAGCTTACCGAAATCCTGACGTGGCTTCGTCAGGCATCGAAGCCGCGATCCGGCAAGCTGCTGTACCAGCGGTTCTGCGCCGCATGCCATGCCGCGGATGGCACGGGCGGTGTAAGCCAGAAGATCGTCACCGGCAAGGCCGTCGACGATTTCGACGACGCCATCCGACTTGGCAAGGGGCAGAAGAATTTCGACGAGCGGACACGGTTCATGCCATCGTGGTCCATCCAGGAGATCACCGACGAGGAGATCAAGCTGATGGCCACGTATGCCCGCAGCCTGCGGTAGCAACCGCCGGGTTATCGCGACACGCCAACACGCGTCCGGGAAGACGTTCACGCCCCTTCGTATCGCGGTACGATTGATCCAAAGCCGTTGCCAGCACAACTCCGTTGGCAACGGCTTTGCTTTTCCGCCACACCATCATATCAACCCACGCCTTCGAGAACCGCGTCCCGTGTTGTTTTGCCTAACCCGTTCGGCGGCGCCATACCCGATTGGGTACCGTACACGATGATGTACTGGTACGCAGGCTCGCGCTGCGCCATCTTGTTTGAAGCGGAGCGCGCAAAAGTGTGCGTGACTTCCAAGCAGTACACCAACATCACAAACAATCATGCGGCATAACTTCTTCCTTTCAACTCTGGCTGCCGTGGCGGCTATGATGGTGATCGCGAGCGCTGGTTCGGCACATGCTCAGTGCCCGCCGGCGTGCACGTATCATGTCAGCATCCTGTGCGACATGCTGCCGGAATGCTTTCCACTGAAGCTTACCACGGGCTGGCACTGCCTGAACCCGATCGACCAGGAAACGAGAACCATCGAATCGTGCGGCGAATTCGATTTCCCCACGGTAGGCCCCTGCAAACCTGTTCCCTGCGATTTGCTCTGGGCGTCGCTTGATGGCGGGGCCACCATTGCCGTGCCGAACGGCCCGCCCGTAAGCTATACATGCCCCGAAGGAAGCACCCTGTGCCTTACGCTCACGCAACTTCCCGACGGATGTTCGAAGATCACCATCAGGCCGGGCACGTGTAACTAGGCAGCCGTTCACCTTCGCCGGCCAGCATGATTCTGGACGATGAAGCGCCGAAATAATGCGGCACAATGCCGCTCACACCCCCACGTTCCCGGGAGACTACGGCGTCCTGAACGGACGCCGTAGTTCGTTTGCGTTCTGCTATCAGAGAGGTCCTCAGCTACCGCACCAGCATCAGCCTGTACGTGCGCACATCGGCATCGATGGCACAGCGCACGAAATACGCGCCGGCAGGCAACCCATCGGCATCAAAACGGAATTCGCGCACGCCTGCATCAAGCCGCTCATCGGCAAGCAGGGCAACGCGCATACCCAGCTCGTTCAACACTTCAACGCGGGCCTGCGCCGGGCGCGGCACCGCCACACGCACGGTGGTGGATCCGTTGAACGGATTGGGCAGCCCGGCCAGGCTGGCAACGGCATTGCCGGTGGTGATGGGCGCGTCGGGCGCGGCCACGCCGCTTGGCTTGCGCATCACGATCTCCAGCCGCAACGAAAGCGAATCGCCGGCATTGGTGCGGAATGTGGCCACGGCCGTGCGGTACGGAATCTCGATGGCCCGCGCGATGTAGATGTAATCCAGGAGCATCGAGTCGCCGGAGGCCAGCGCGAACGGAAGCGCCGGCAGCCGCAACGAGAAGCTGTCGCCGGGCGTGTCGAACCTTGTGTCAACAGCCACAATCACCGCGCCGCCACAGGAGGAAAGGTCCAGCCGATTCTCCCCCACCAACGCGGCGCGCACCGTGTCGCCAAGATCCAATGTGTCGCGCACAATTGCGTCGGTATAGGTCGGCACGCGGTCGTACGTGATCGACGAATACCCAACCGAGCTTCCGTAGCTCACCGTGTCGGTTACCAGGCGCAGAAAGGCCAGGCCGGAACGGCCGAGCGAAGTGGTAAAACCGAACGTGGCCTGCGTGCTCAGCGCGGCGGTGGTGTCGTGATAATACAGCGTGACGGTAAGCTGCTTGGGGCCTGGTGTTTTGGGCGTGAAGAAGAAGCTGCCGAAGAACACGCCGTGAGGTTCGATCGTTCGCCCGTTCAGAAATCGCCAGTTGATCGGATTCAGGTAGTGTTGATCCGAGCCCACAAGGAAGTTGGCATAGAAGTCGGCCGTGTCGCCGGCGGCAACCGCGGAGTCCACCACGATGTATGTGTTGCCGTTGTTGACGATGTCGAACGGCACGGTAAGCTCATCCCCCTGCGGGATACTGTCGCAGAAGACAAAGGGCTGTGTTCGTTGATACGAGGGTACGATCACCTGTGCCGAAGCCGTAACGGCAAGCATGGTAACGGCTACGAGGGTAAGGAACGCGGTAAGGGTTTTCATGCGCGAGCACCTTGCAGGAAATTGTTGTCATGCTCGATCCTGAACTGGACCTGCCTGGGAAGGGGCACGCGAATATACGATGCGAAGCCTCCGTGGACCGGCTGCCGAACGCATGGCACAGGCCCCTCCCCCGTTTTTGGACCATTGCATAACCCCCGAACGGTGGATATGTTACTGCCTGAATTTCGCGGGCAGACGAATGCGTGGCGATAACGGTTGGCGCAACCCGGCGGCAGGCCAATGTATATGCGCGATGCCGCACGCTGGCCCCGCGCCGATCGCAGGAACATTTCGCGTGTTGCGCAGGTAGTTCCATACGGGGCAAGTGCCGCCGATAGCAGCCGAAACGCCGCCAACAGATAGGGCCATGGGGTGCTCTTGCGACCCCACCGTATAGGCACTGCCCCATACGTGCACCGGCCCCGCACGGCAAGAATGCCCAGACACCCAAGGCAGGCCAGAGCAATGAACGATCATACCGCAAACGATGAGGTCGCGGCCGGCAACAGGGCCGAACACGACGCCGAACAGACGGAGGCATTGGCCGAACAGGGTGCCGATGGCTCGGCCAGTCCGGAGCCCACGCCCGACCCTCGTGGTGAGGATCGCGAGATGCTGCGCGACCTGCGGCTGAAACGCCTGCAGCGTGCGGTGGAGTACACGTTGCTGGCCTCGATGCATCTGTTCTTCCTGCTGGCGTTCCAGCATTTCTACCTGTGGTGGATGGCGGCATTGCTTGCGGTGAGCGTGTTCGGGATGAACTTTCAGCTTACACAACTGCGCGAACGCCGGCGCACCGCGAGCACCGAAAGCCGACGCCGTGTTACGGCTGATGCGTTTGAATCGGTATTGTTTCTGGTGCTGGTGGCACTGCTGTCGGCCGGTGGCCTGCTGGCGCACAGCCTGGAAATCAGCGACCAGGAATACCTGGCATACGTTGCGGCCGTGCTGGGCGGGTTGTTCATGGCGGGGTTGGTGGGCGAGATGTATTGGCAGTCGCGGAACTTCGCGCTGCTGGAACGCGCGGCGCGCCGGAACTACGTGGCCAACCTGAAGCGTACCATCATCCTGCCGTACACGATATCCCGCCAGACATCATCCAGGCGACACTAACGGCGAACAGGTACGGGGATATTGTGTTGATGAAGGAGAATTCATTGATCCGGCTCGCGTAGTTCGCCCAATGCTGGCTATTTTCGTGGCACATGAACGTTGAACAGTTTTACGAAGCGTCGTTGCGCGAAAGCGCCGAGGTCAAGCAACGGACAATCGAGGCATGCCGCTCGGCGGTGCTGAAGGCCGTTGAAATCGTCACCAATGCGTACCGGAACAACGGAACCGTGCTGTTCTGCGGCAACGGCGGCAGCGCAGCCGATTGCCAGCATCTGGCCACGGAGTTGATGATCCGTCTGAATCATGATATCACACGCCCGGCATTGGGCGCGATCTCGATTTGCACGGACCCCTCCAACATGACTGCCGGCGGCAACGATATCGGATTCGAGAACGTGTTCGCGCGCAATGTGCAGGGGCTTGGCCGCCGTGGCGATGTGTTGATCGGCATCTCCACCAGCGGCCGATCGCGCAACGTGGCGTTGGCCATGCAGGCCGCGCGGACGCTGGGGATGGCCACGATTGGATTGCTGGGCGGCGACGGTGGCACTATCGCCGCCGAGTGCGACGTAGCAATCATCGTCCCCACCAGCAACACGCAGCGCATTCAGGAAACACATATCACGCTCGGGCATATTGTGTGCGAGTCGGTGGAACAACTACTGTACGGTACACCATGATCACGCGTCTAGCCGGTGCGCTTGCCCTTGTGGCAATGCTTGTTCTGCTTGTGATTGCCTCCAACGCCGGACGGCCAACCGTGGCGCTTGCGGCTTCCGGCGGCGACTCCACGCGCCGTGGTCCGCTGACCGCAGCCGATTCGGCGGCCGCGCTGGAGAAGCTTGTCAGCGACCTTACAGCGATCACCGCAATCCCCGAAGCCAAAACCGGCAAGGTTGGCGTGCAGGTACGCTCCATCACGCACAACCGGGTGTTGTACTCACTGAATCCGGATTCACCGCTGACGCCGGCCTCCACCACGAAAGTGGTGACATCGTTCACGGCATTGTCCGAATTGGGCGCCAACTACGAGGTACGCACCATACTCGCGGCCGACGCAAAACCCAACAACGGCGTTATCAAGGGGAACCTGTACCTGAAGGGCTTCGGCGATCCGTTCCTATCGGCCAACGAGATCGACGAACTGGTTGATCAGCTCGCCAACTCCGGAGTCAGGCAGATCGACGGCGCCATCGTTGGCGACGGATCGTTCTTCGACAACAAGACCGAACGGACACAGTACAGCGGCGACAAGGAAGTTGTGGTACCATTGCCGCCCATTGCTGCGCTTACCCTGAACCAGGGCACATTCACGGTGGTGGTGTCTTCAATGCGCATCGCCGGTGCCCCGTTGAATGTGCAGACGTTCCCCGGCTCGGCGGGATTTGAGATCGTGAACACCGCCACCACGGCAGCCGCGCCGGTTCGCAAGGCCGGCGGCAAACGAGGCCGCAAACATGCCGCCTACGACGGCCCTGCAATCCCGGCAAACCCGGCCACGGCCAACCGCAACGGACAGGCACGTTACGGCGACGAACACCCGACGCCGCTGCTGCCTACATTGGACGAACGCAAGCCGAACAAGAACGCGAAGGGCACGGCGCCAAAGCGCGGGAGCGCGCAGGCCAAACGGCCGGCACGCTCGGCGGCCAAGGCTTCGGCGCCAAGCTCGCGTCGCGGCACGGCAGTCGGCAAGCAACAGGCCAGCTCACGCCAGAGTACCGCTCGCCAAAGCACTGCGCGCCAGAACACTGCGCGCCAGGGTACTGCGCGTCGCGGCAAACCAGCGGTGGCCGCAACGCCAGTGCGCGGCAACACACGGGGCACGAAAGCAGGCACGGCGTCGCCTCGCCCGGCAGTTGCCGCAAAACCCGCTGCCGCACCGCCACAGCCGGCGGCAACACCGCAACCAGCCGGCGGCCGTGGCCCGTTACGGGTAACGCTAAGTGGCACCGCTGAGGGTCGCCAGGTTATTACCGTCAGCGGCAGCATGCCGCCGGGCCGCACGGCCAGTTATCGGTTCGCGATGAAGAATCCCCCGCTGGTTATCGCGGGCATGGTGTACAACCGCCTGCGCTCGCGCGGTATCACCATCAACGGGGGCGTCACCACCGGCGTTACGCCGGCGAAGTATCGGATGCTTGCCAGCGCCGGCAGGCCGTTGCAGGAGATCCTGCAACTGGTGTTGAAGAACAGCAACAACTTCCTGGCGGAGTACGTGTTCAAGATGATTGGCGGCGCGGCCGGCGGGCAGGACGAAACCGCTCGCAAAACGCTTGAGCGTATTCAGGGCCGCATGAACGCATGCCGCGTGCCGTTTGGGCGCTGCATCATCAACGATGGCAGCGGCCTGTCGCGCAACAACTGTCTTACGGCCTCGGCACTGGTTGGCATTCTTGATGCCGCCCATGCCGACAAGAAGGTCTTCGAGCCGTTCTATCGTTGCCTTTCGATTGCCGGCGTGGACGGTACTTTGCGCCGCAGGATGAAGGGCACGTACGCCGAACGCAACGTTCACGGCAAAACCGGCACGCTGAATAATGTGTCGGCACTGGCCGGATACGTGACGACACGCGACGGTGAGGTGTTATGTTTTTCGATGCTGATGAACGGCAAAAGCGGTGGATATCATGCCGTGCAGGATCGCGTTGCGGCACGCCTGGCGGCGTTTTCCTATCGCGATGTGCCCACCGCACCTGTCGGCAAAGCCCCGTAACACCGGGCTTCGCGGGCATCGTGGCGGAACATTCCGAACGGATAACTTTCTGTAACGGTGATATGGCCCGAAAGAAACTTCTTGACAGATAGCGTGCGCATGGTGATATTTGCAGGCGAGCTCAACATCCACGGATACCTCTCCCTTATTGATCTCTGGAATTCCGTCCTCATGGTACGAGGGAAAGCGATAGTATCGCCTTCCGGTTCCTGATGTAGATCACGTTCGTGGACGCATGTCGCTGCGGGCGTCTCGTCCTCCTTCGGCAGCCTCATCATTTCAGTCAATCCCCGATTGGAAACCTGACAACGCGGACGTTGTTGGATTCGACGCCCCCCACTGGAAACGTCCCTGCGTTCATACCGGATTCGACCCTGGTGTTTCAAAGCGGCGTTGTCAGCGTGCTCCGCTCAACCACGGCCGGCACCAACTTTTGGGTAGCCCGTTGAAACGGTCCGGCACCCAAGGCGGCGCATGCTCCCCCTGAAGACAGAAGAACGACATAGCAAACAATACACGATCACAACAGACATAGTCTCAACGAGGATCAAGCACGTATGCCCATTATCGATGAAGCGGGCAATCCGCATCTGCTCGACTTGGCCGAGCTGAAAGCAAAGCGCATTGCCGAACTGACCGAGATCGCCAGAGACCTGAACGTACCAGGTTACAGCGACTACCGTAAGCAGGAACTGATATTCAAGATACTTGAAGCCCAGTCACAGATGCAGCGCCAGGAAGGGCGCGACAGCGGCATCAACTTTTCCGAGGGCGTGCTCGAGGTCCTCTCCGATGGCTATGGCTTCCTCCGGTCTTCCGACTACAACTACCTCCCGTCGCCCGACGACATCTACGTCTCCCCCTCGCAGATCAAGAAGTTCGGCCTGCGCACCGGCGATACCGTCAGCGGTCAGGTGCGTTCGCCCAAGGAAGGCGAGCGATTCTTCGCGCTGCTGAAGGTTGAACAGGTCAACTACCAGTCGCCCGACCTGATGCGCGACCGGACGATCTTCGACAACCTGACCCCGTTGTACGCCAACGAGAAGCTGGAGCTGGAGACCACGCCGGGCGAGTATTCCATGCGCATCATGGATCTGCTTGCGCCGATCGGCAAGGGGCAGCGCGGCCTTATCGTTTCGCCGCCCAAGTCCGGCAAGACAGTTCTGCTGCAGAAGCTGGCCAACGCCATCAGCCGCAACCATCCGGAAGTGAAGCTGATTGTGCTGTTGATCGACGAACGCCCGGAAGAAGTGACCGACATGGAGCGCTCGGTACAGGCCGAGGTTATCTCATCCACGTTCGATGAGCCACCCGAACGGCACGTGCAGGTTGCCGACATGGTGCTCGAGAAGGCAAAGCGCCTGGTTGAGGCCAAGTACGACGTGGTGATCCTGCTTGACTCCATCACCCGCCTTGCACGCGCCCACAACACGGTTGTGCCGCACTCCGGCAAGATCCTCTCCGGCGGTGTGGACGCCAATGCCCTGCACAAGCCCAAGCGCTTCTTCGGCGCCGCTCGAAACATCGAGGAAGGCGGCTCGCTCACGATCATGGCCACCGCGCTTATCGATACCGGCTCGCGCATGGACGAGGTGATCTTCGAGGAGTTCAAGGGCACAGGCAACATGGAAATCATCCTCGATCGCCGCCTGGCCGATCGTCGCATCTTCCCTGCCTTCGATATCATCCGCTCCGGCACCCGTAAGGAGGAGCTGCTCACAAGCGCAACCGATCTGAACCGCATCTGGATCCTGCGCAAGGTGATCAGCGACATGACCCCGCTTGAGGCCATGGAGTTCCTGCTGGACCGCATGCAGGGCACCAAGCTCAACAAGGACTTCCTGAAGGCCATGAGCTCGTAATACGGCTCAGGCACCCGTTGTATCTTTACGGGATATCGTTTTCAGGCGGCGCATCCAATCCCGGATGCGCCGCCTCTGTTTATTGGAACAACGGAACCGAACCACCTCGTAACGGAAATCGCTGCGCCAAACACCGTCCCCATCCAGATATGCCACCGCAGCACCAATAACAGTTTCCTGGTCCACATATTTCTTCGCATCTTCAAGAAGCGAATTTCAAGTAATCGCGATTCCACGATGCACACGCCGGCCGCGCCCGACGTGCGCAGCAAGGCCCACAGGTGCCGCCGGCATGGCGCTCGGGGTAGCACAGACCCTTCCACCGTACAAAAAATTGGAAGGCCCCCCTGTTCGTGACGCATCCGATCGCCTGTTCGCACAGGGTTCTCCGGCATCATCTCTATATGCAAATGCATGAGGTACGGAATGAGAACGTGGTACCTTCCACTTGTTCTGCCCCTGCTGTTCGGCCTCGCGACACGGCCAATCGCCGCGCAACCATCGAATGCCGGACACACGGAACAATCAAGCAGTGACCTGTTCGCGGCATCCGCCGCAACGCAATCCCGATTTATCGAGAACCGAGGCCAGTGGCACCCTGATGTCCGGTTCGCCGCGCAATGCGGCAATACGAGCGTGTGGATAACAACCACGGGCATCGTGTTCGATCACTACACCCTTTCGTCCCAGCCCGAACAACGTACCCAGAGTTACCTGCCGCCGGATCGCGCCCAGCGGCGCGGGCATGTGGTGCGCATGGAGTTCCAGGGTGCGGCCGCAACGGCCGGCGTACGAGGCCTGGAGCCGCTCCCAGGACGGTTCAACTTCCTGCTGGGCAACGACCGCTCCAGATGGGCCACCAACATTACCGCCTACCGGAACGCTCGCATCAGCAATCTGTATCCCGGTGTTGACGCCGTGGCCTATTTCGACCACGGGCAGCCACGCTACGACATGGTGCTGGCCCCCGGGGCAACGCCGGGCGCTATCCGTCTGCGTTTTGCCGGCGCCGATGCCGTGGTGGTTGACCAAAGCGGCAATCTGGTAATCCAGACGTCGATGGGACCGATTATTCAACGGGACCTGTTCGCCTACCAGACCGTGCAGGGCGCGCGCCGCCAGGTACAGTGCCGCTTTGCGCTGCATGCGGACGGCACGGTTGGTTTCGTGCCGGGCGCGTACGATGCCTCGAAACCGCTGGTGATCGATCCGATTGTGTACTCCACCTTCGCCGGCGGCAGCGGCAGCGATGCAGCCCTTACGATGGCGGTCGACAACGCCGGCAACGCCTACGCCGCGGGTTATGCGTCGCGCTGGGAATCGGCGCCGTCCGATGCGTTCCCCACCACCGTGGGCGCGTACAACCGTGTGTATGGCGGCGGCGGCACCGATGCCTTCGTGGCCAAGTTCGACCCCACAAGCGACACGCTTGTGTACGCAACGCTGCTGGGCGGCGACAGCTTCGATGAAATTCGTGGCATCGTGTTGGATGGTTCCAACAACGCCTATGTGTGCGGGTTCACCAGTTCGGGAAACTTCCCGAGCACGCAAAACTCCTTCGCGCCCAACTACGTTGGTGGCCAAAGTGATGGCTTCGTGGCCAAGTTGAACCCGGCCGGCAATGTGCTGGTGTTCTCCACCTTCCTTGGCGGCCACGTTGCCGACGGCGCCTACGGGCTGGCCCTGGCATCCGACGGCAGCATTCGTGTGGCCGGCTACACTGCCTCGGCGGATTTCCCCGCCACACCCAATTGCTACGACCCCTCGTTCAACGGCGGCACGGGCGATATCTTCATCGCCACGCTCAGCGCCAGCGGCACATCGCTGCCTTCGGCAACATTCGTGGGCGGCAACGGCAACGATGCAGGCCTGGCCGTATCGCTTGATGGAGCCGGCAATGCCTACGTTACCGGCGTTACGGCTTCCTCGGATTTTCCGGTAACCGGAACCGCCTACGACCGTTCGTACAATGGCGGAGCGGCGGACATGTTCGTTGTGAAGATGAACCCGGTCAACAACGCCCTGCTGTATTGCTCGTATCTCGGCGGGGCAAACGAGGATCATGCCAGCGACATCGAGGTCAGCGGCGCGAACTCCGTTACGTTGTGCGGCTACACGGCCTCGCCGGACTACCCGACAACCCCGGGCACGCATCGAAGCACGTACGGCGGCGGCGCCTACGATGGCGCGGTCACCAAGCTGAACCTGGCCACGAACACACTGGATTACTCCACGTTCCTTGGCCGTGCCAGCGATGACTATGCGTTCGCGCTTGAAGTACAGCCCGACGGCTCGCTCTACGTTTGCGGCAGCACCATCTCGGACAGCTTCCCGACAACCATCGACGCGTACGACCGCGTACACAAGGCGAATTCGTTTGATGCCTTCGTTGTGCTGCTCAATCCCACGGCCAGCCAGATAACCTACGGCACGTTTATCGGCGGCGGCGATCGCGAGGAAGCCTACGATATCAAGGCGCGCGGGCAGAACGAGGTGTATCTGTGCGGCACCACACGGTCACCCAACTTCCCGATTGGCCCCCATCGCGCCTACGACTCGCTGGGCCGTGTGCGCAACGGCAACGAGATCACATTGTCGTACGATGCATTCGTCACCAAGCTGGATATTCGGAACGTAACCATCCTGTACCCGACAACGCAGCGCCTGTTATGCCTTTCGGATACCACTCGCGTGGAATGGGCAAGCCCGCGGGTCGGGTCGGTGAACGTCGTGCTGGAAGACGTTTCAACCGGCGCGCGGATCCCGCTTGCAAGCGGGATTGCCGCATCCGGCGGATTCTGGCCAATGGGTATCGGCAATTATCCGGCCGGCTCATATCGGTTCCGCGTGTCCGACGCGTCGGATACATCGGTCTTTGGGCTGAGCGCGGTTGTGTCCGTGCCCCCCAAGCCCGCATTCACCGCGATGCCGCAGGGCAACACGATCTGTTTCGGAACGCCGATCGAACTGCGCGCACAGGCCAAGGGGCTTGGCATACGTTACGTATGGCGGCACGACGGGGAGCAACTTGGCGCCGCATCCACAAACGGAACGCTGACGATCCCCTCGGCAACCTGGGCCGATTCCGGCACCTACGAGGTCACCGCCTACGACACGTGCCACACCGAGATCCGCGCCAGCGCCCGTATCGCGCTGCACGTGGCCCCGATTGTGCGCAAGGCACCCGAGGACAAGGTTGTCTGCGAGGACGAACCACTTCTGCTGGAGGTGATTACCAGCGGCGGAACACCGGCGTATCAATGGAACTTCGAGGGGCAGCCCATACCGGGAGCAACAACACCGCAATACTCGGTACCGAAGGCAAAACAGTCCAACGGTGGCGAGTACACGGTATCGATCACCTACCCCCCCTGCTCCGCGCAACCGATGGTTGTTGGGCCGGTGCACGTGTGGATCGGCTCGGTACGGATCACCACGCAGCCTGTTGATCAGCGGACGTCGCTGGGCGGCATTGTGCGCTTCGAGGTAGTGGCAACCGGCATCGGGAACACGTACCAATGGCGCCACAATGGCGTTCCGATACCGGGGGCAACCTCGGCGTCGCTTGAGATTCGCTCCGCCACGGCGGCCGACACGGGCAGCTACGATGTGGTGGTCACCGGCTCGTGTACCCGCACCAGCAACACCGCGCGGCTGAGCATCGACGGTGTTGGCGGTGTTGCGCGGGATGCCGCCGCGCCCGATGCGTTCACCATGGCGGCAACGCCGAACCCGGCGTCGAACATGGTAACCGTGACGGTTGCCTCGCGGCGTTCGCCCCGGACTATCGCCGGCCTGCAGCTTGGGCTGTACGATACAGGCGGGCGCTTGATCATGGATCTCACCGGCGCGCTGGCGCGCGGCGACTATCATACGGCAACGTTTGCGGTGGGCACGCTTGCCTCGGGCACCTACTATTGCCGCCTTAGCGGCGCCGGCCTGAGCAATGTTGCCGCACGGATCGTTGTTGATCACTGATTTCATTTTCATGGTGTGGCTGGCCGTTGCGCGCAATCGCTTGTAGATGGCGCAACGGCCAGCGCAACGCCGGCAACCTTCTACTGATCCCGAACATGGCACTCTCACGTCGCAAATTCATTCGTATCGCTGCCGGTGCCGGCATGGCACTGGGACTGGCCGGCAGGCAGAATCTGCGGGCCGAATCGTTGACAGGCACGGCGCGGGCCGGCGGAGGCATAACACCGGCCGGCGGCAACACCGCGGCGGGCGCGGCAGCCGGCGCAACCAGCGTGGGCAATCCGCTTCGCATGCCGCCAGCCTTTACCGGGGGCGCGCTCAACGCCGCGATACAGCAGCAGGAGGTGTGGCCGGGATCACAAACCGAGGTATGGACATTGGGCGGCAGCTATCCGGCACCCACAATCCGCATGCAGGCCGGGGGCACGTTCAACGCGCAGTTCACCAACAACCTTGCCGAGGATTCCATCATTCACTGGCACGGCATCCTGGCGCCGGCCGCAATGGACGGGCATCCCCGGTTCGCAATCGCCCCATCCCGTACGTTCAACTACTCGTTCAAGGTGCAACAGCGCGCCGGCACCTACTGGTATCACACCCACCCGGACATGCAGACCGCCAAGCAGGTGTACAAGGGCATGGCCGGCTTCTTCATCGTGGAGGACGCCGAGGAGCTGGCACTGGGGCTGCCCTCGGGCGAGTACGAAATCCCGCTGCTGATTCAGGATCGCCGGGTGGAGAACGACCACTCGTTTGCGTACAACCCTACCGACGTTGATCATTCCAAAGGTTATCTGGGCGATACAGTGCTGGCGAACGGCACACCCGATGCAACTCTCGACGTGGCGCAGGGCCTGTATCGTCTGCGACTGCTGAACGGCTCAAACGCGCGCGTGTATCTGCTTGCGCTGGAGGGCAATCGCACGTTCCACATCATCGGGACCGACGGCGGCCTGCTCGATAAGCCGTACGCGGTAACCCGCGCCAACCTGGCCCCTGCCGAGCGGCTCGACGTGCTGATCAACTTTCAGGATATCCCGGTTGGCACATCGCTGCGCCTGTACTCGGCGCAGTACAACAACCAGACCGGGCGCGAGCAGGGCGCCGAGATGACCATCCTGACCTTCAACGTAACACGCGCCGGCAGCCCCGGAACAATTCCGCAGACACTGACGACGATCGAGAAGCTGAACCCGGAGGCGGCCGTCAACTCCCGCGAGTTCTCGCTCAGGACCGACGAGACCATGTCGCCGCCGATGCATACGATCAACAACAAGATGTTCGACATGGTCCGCATCGACGAGCAGGCGCGCCTTGGCGATCTGGAGACGTGGACCTTCCTGAACACAACGCCCTATCCGCACCCGATGCACGTGCACGGCGCGATGTTTCAGGTGTTCGAGGTCAATGGTGGGGGCGATCTTGTACCGGAACAGATGGGATGGAAGGATACGATATACGTGCCGCCGTTCTCCAACCTCCGCGTGGCCGTGAAGTTTGGCCCGCACGCGGGCATCTTCCTTGTGCACTGCCACAATCTGGAGCACGAGGACCACGGCATGATGCAGAACATTGAGTTTATCGACCCCAATGCGGCGGTGGATGATGAGGGCGGCGCGCTGCCAACGCGGCTGGATTTGAAGTAAGAAGCAATCGGATACCCCAATCCGCAGCAAGGCCCCGGCACCAACAGGCGCGGGGCCTTTCTTGTTTGCGGGCGGCCGCAAACCGTACATGCCGGCCGGTAGTGCAGCGGGCGGTATCAGGGGCCGAACGGGCCTGCGAGAATCGCCACAATAAACGCGTTGGATTGGGCCGCAACGGAAACGCCCGCCAATGCGGGCAACACCGTGCCGCCGCCGAACACATCACCGCCGCAGGCAACGATGCCGCCGGCAACAATCACAGCCACCGTGCCCGCGGGCACGGCAACCGAACCGCCTGGCGGCAACGACACAATCCGCACCTCGGCATCGGCATCCAGCGCCAGGGCGTTGGCATTGCCATGAGGTGCGGCCACCGTAAGCCATGCGCCGTCGTGCTCGTGCTGGAAGTACGTGCGCACCGCGTACGAAGGCACCGCGCCCGGATTGCGGGCATGGAACCGGATCTGCAGGAACTCCGCGGCTTCGGCCGCCGACGGGTTGAACTCGTGGTGCATGCACCCACGCCCCCCGCGAAGCAGGAAGACATCGTCCGGAAAGGCCGTGCCACCGTTGTTCCAGGCGTCGTTATGGGCAACCGTGCCGGCCAGCACAAGCGTCAGCACGTCCTGCCCGCGATGTTCGTGTTCGGCCAGCGCCGCGCCTGGGGCCAGTTGGTACCAGTCGATGCCGGCCACCATCGCCGGCAGGCCCGCCACGCCTGCCGGAACAAGCGCCCGGTGCTCCACCATCGCATCGCTCATGGCGTGGCCTCGGTTGCCTGCTTGGGCGGCTGGAACTCGTGCCGGCACTTCGGGCATTCCTGAAACTCGCCTTCGCCCTGCCGCCATGCCACCACGCTCCACTCGTTATGGCATGCGGGGCATGGCACGTTGGTCGGCTTGCGGCTGGATGTGAAGCGGCACTCGGGGTATCGGGTGCAGGCATAAAACACGCTGCGGTAGCGCCCGCCCATACGTTCCACCATCGCCCCCTGCTTGCACTGCGGGCACGTTACGCCAAGCGGTATGGGCTTGGTGGCGCT
>CBHYLN010000014.1:0-53925 GCA_966128725.1 uncultured bacterium
AGGCCTGGGCATTCTACCGTGATGTTGCCAGGGCACGTCTGCTCTGGACGATTCATGACGATGGAGGTTTCCCCGCGCCGCTTACAGGAGCCGGCAAGCGGGCAATGCCGTTCTGGTCGTCGTTGTCGCGTGTTCGTAGGATTATCAAGAACGTTCCCGCGTACCATGGCTTCGTACCTCATGAGGTCTCCTGGGATGAGTTCTGTGGTACATGGGTGCCGGATCTGATTGCCGATGGCATGCTGGTTGGCCTTAACTGGAGCGGTCCGAACGCCGTCGGGTACGATCTGGAGCCCGAGCGCGCCATGCGGAATGTGCAGGCGCTGATCGACAATACTCCGCAGGCGGCGCCTCCTTCCGCGGCGGGCGGGTAACCAGCCGGAGCCGCATGTGCTGGGTCCGCGGGCGGTGCTGGGCGAAGCGATGGTTCGCAATAAGGCGTGGGCAGCGTATCCGGCTGCCGCTGTATCGGGCCTGTTGCCGGCTGCTACCATAATCGCCGTTCCCGATTCGTCTTCCGGGTGTATGTTTCCGGCGACAACGATGAGGAGCAGGCAACGATGGCAACTCGAGTGGTGATCAATGGGCGTGAGGTGCGGAACCCGCTGGTAAAGCGGGCTGCCGCCACGCTGATTCTTCTGGCGCTGTTTCTGGTGTTCGCGGTGCTCAGCATTGTGGTGCTGCCGCTGGTGGGCATCGCGCTTGGTGTTGGGCTGGCGCTGGGCGCGGCCGGGGTGCTGGCCGGCGCGATCGGCGTTCCGATTCTGCGGATGCGTTACCGTGCCCGATTGCGCAACGCCGCGCCGCGCGAGGCCGAATACCGCGTGGTTGCCAGCCGGCCGCATGCCGAGCGTACGCTGCCAACCGAGCCACCCCGTGATGGCGGGGACGAATCCGGCCTGTGACGCCCTGTTCCGCTGATACGGCACCCGGAATCACGGCAACAACGAACACGAATTCCGAAAAGATTTACATTTCGATCGCTTGCACGATCCGATGGGCGGCGCGTATATTCGCAGTCCTCTTCAGCGCGGAAGTGGTGAAATTGGCAGACACGCCATCTTGAGGGGGTGGTGCCCAAAAGGCGTGCGGGTTCAAGTCCCGCCTTCCGCACTTCGATGCCCCGGCAGCAGCCGGGGCATCTTTATTTTACGCCATGACCTTCTCAACGCCACAGCTTCTGATCGGCATCGGGGCCGCCGCCGTGGTGGCGTTGGCCTCGTGGCGTGCGCGGTTCCTGCAGCCCTCCGGCGCGGTTGCCACGTTTGCGCTGGGCTCGGTTGTGTTCGGCTTCGGTGGATTTGCCTGGAGCGCTCCGCTGGTGGCCTTCTTCCTGTTCAGCTCGTTGCTTTCGTCGTACGGACCAAAGCGGCAACGCCGTGCACAGCAACGTCTGGAGGGGGTGTTCGAGAAAGGCTCCAGGCGCGATGCAGGCCAGGTGTTCGCCAATGGCGGGATTGCAGGATTGATGATGATTGCCTGGGCGATTCATCCGGCGCCGGCCTTTCATGCCGCGTACCTTGGGGCGCTGGCCGCGGCCGCGGCGGATACATGGGCCACGGAGATCGGGATCCTGAGCCGGCGGCCTCCCTGGCTGATCGTGGGCCTGCGGCCTGCTCCCGTGGGCACCTCGGGCGCCGTATCGGCCGTGGGAACCCTGGGCGCCATGGCCGGCGCGCTGAGCGTGGCGCTGGCCGGCGTGTTTTTCGCGCCGCGATCCTGGCCCCTGTGGCTTGCCATTACCGTTGTCGCCGGCCTGTGCGGCATGATCGCCGACAGCCTTGCCGGCGCGTTGTTGCAGGCGCGGTATCGTTGCCCGGTCTGTGGTGTCGCCACCGAACGCGCCATGCATTGCGACGCCCCGGCCACGCTTGTTGCCGGCAATGCCCACATCACCAACGACGTTGTCAACATCATATGCTGCCTTGCCGGCGCGGCCGTTGCCGCCGGATTGTTGCTGTTGCTGCCGTAGAGACAGGCGCTGATCTGCCCTGGCGGCCGTGGGGCCGTGAACCATCACTTCGCTGAATCACTGCATAATCATTCATCAGGGTGCCCGCCTCCGGTGCTCGCGTGTTGCGAATGCCGGCATCGAATGGCGCGTACCATCCATATATAACGTGGCTACGCGGCAGGCCGGGCGCGGTGTCCCTGCCCGCGCGCCGTTCCCTGAGCAGTCGTTGCATTGATCCTTCAACGGAGATGGCCGCCAGGCAATGTAAAGTCTTTGTGAATTATTATGCATGGTATTGCATAAACATGCATAAGGGCTCTATATTGCAATCCAGAATAACAGCACAGGAAGAAGCAGCACGTAGTGGAACGGATCACGGTCTCCATCGTCGGCGCCTCGGGCTACTCCGGCATGGAGTTGCTGGCGTTGCTATCGCGTCACCGCCAGGTAACGCTTGGCGCGTTGGTTGCGCATACATCGGCCGGCAAGCGTGTTGATGCGGTGAATCCGGTGTTTGCCGGGCGCATCAACGATTCGTTCATCGGCTACGATGCTGACGCGGTTGCAAAGGCCGATGTGGCCTTCATCGCGCTGCCGTCCGGTGAGGCACTTTCGATTGTGCCGGAGCTGCTGGAGCGTGGTGTGCGGGTGGTGGATCTGGGCGGTGATTTCCGCCTGCGGGATGTATCCGCCTACGGTGAGTTCTATGGTCGCGAACACACCGCCGCGCAACTGTTGCCACAGGCTGCCTATGGCATGCCGGAACTTCCCGGCGCGCGCGACGCGGTTCGCGGCGCGAGGCTGGTGGCCAACCCGGGCTGTTATCCTACCAGCGCCATCATCCCGCTGGCGCCGTTGGTTGCGGCTGGATTGGTGCAGCCGGAGGGGATAACGATCTGCTCGATGTCCGGCACGTCGGGAGCCGGGCGAAGCGCCTCGGCCGATCTATCGTTCAGCGAGGTGAACGAATCGGTAAAGGCGTATCGCGTTGGCCGGCATCAGCACATCCCCGAGATCCGCCAGGCGCTGGAACGCGCGGCCGGCACGGGTGTCGGCATCACGTTCACGCCGCATCTGATGCCGATCACGCGCGGCATCCACACCACCATCAATGCCCGTCTGGCATCCGGTGCCAACGCGGCGGCGATTGCTTCGGCGCTGCACGATGCGTATGCCAACGAGCCGTTCGTCCGGCTCGTTGGCGAATCGGCGCCCGAGCTGAAGCATGTGGTTGGCACCAATCGCGTGGATATCGGATGGCATGTGGACCAGCGCCAGGGCATGCTTACGCTGCTGGCGACTATCGACAATCTTATCAAGGGTGCGGCCGGGCAGGCCGTGCAGAACATGAATATCCTGTTCGGCTTCGACGAACGCGAGGGACTGCGATGAATGCGTCAGGGAATGTGGTGGAAATCAAGGGCGGCGTGACGGCCGCGCGCGGCTTTCTGGCCGGCGGCCTGCATTGCGGGGTACGCAAGGCGAAGAAGGATCTGGCGCTGCTGCACTCGATTGTGCCGGCATCGGTGGCCGGTGTGTTCACGATGAACAAGGCGCAGGCAGCGCCGATCATCGTGGACAAGTGGCAGCTTCGCAACCACGACCGCTGCTCGACGATTGTGGTGAACAGCGGCAATGCCAACGCCTGCACCGGCGAGCGCGGTTTGAACGACGCGTGGGCGATGATCCGCACCACGGCCGCGGCGATGGGCGTGCCCGACGAGCAGGTGCTTGTTTCCTCCACGGGTGTGATCGGCCAGTATCTGCCGATCGACAACATCACCGAGGGCATCAAGCTGCTGGCGCCGATGCTGAGCATTGATGGCGCGGCCGATGCGGCCGACGCGATCATGACCACCGATACCTACGCCAAGGAATTCGCGGTGGAGTTCACCATGGGCGACGTCACCGCGCGCATCGGCGCCATGGCGAAGGGCTCCGGCATGATTGCCCCCAATATGGCAACGGTGCTCGGGTTTGTGGCCACCGATGTCGCGATCCCCTCGGAGCTGCTGCACAAGGCCCTTACGCAGGCGATCGGTGTGTCGTTCAACCGCGTAAGCGTTGACGGCGATACCAGCACCAACGACATGGTGATCGTGCTGGCCAACGGCATGGCCGGCAACGAGATGCTGGCCGAGGATTCGCCGGCCTACGCGCAGTTCTACAACGCGCTGGAATACCTGCTGGTGAAGATGGCCAAGATGATTGCCCGCGACGGCGAGGGCGCAACCAAGCTGATCGAGGTGCGGGTGACCGGATGCCTGAGCGAGGATGTGGCCGCAACGGCTGCGCGCTCGGTATCCAACTCGAACCTGGTGAAGACGGCGATCCACGGCGAGGACGCTAACTGGGGGCGCATCCTGGCGGCGGTGGGGTACTCCGGCATCGAGTTCGATCCGGACCTTGTGGAGATTTCCATCAACGGCGTTCCGGTGCTCCGCCCGAACTACGAGATCGTGATCGACGAAGCGCTGGCCAAGCAGGCGCTGGCCTCCGAGGTGGTGGTGATCGAGGTTGATCTGCACCAGGGTCCGCATGCGGCAACGTACTGGACATGCGACCTGACGAAGGAATACATCCACATCAACGCGAGTTACCGCACATGACAGGCACGGTTGCCTCGATGCTGGAACGGCTGCGCGGCTGCAACGTGGTGGTGAAGTACGGCGGCGCCGCGATGGAGGACGAGACGTTGAAGGGCGGCTTCGCGCTGGATGTGGCCGCGCTTCGCGCCGCCGGCGTGAACGTTACGGTGGTGCATGGCGGCGGCAACGAGATCACGGACCTGGCCGAACGGCTGGGCGTGAAGACGGAGTTCGTGGAGGGGCATCGGCGCACCAGCGAGGAGATGCTGGACGTTGCCACGATGGTGCTGGCCGGCCGCGTGAACAAGGATCTGGTGCGGCGCATCAATGCCGCGGGCAGCTCGGCGATTGGGCTGTGCGGGCTTGACAACAATATGGTTGTGGCGCGCCGCCGGGGCGGGTATCCGGATCTGGGCCTTGTAGGCGATGTGGTGGGCGTGAAGGGATCGTTCCTGCGCATGCTGATGGGTACCGGGCTGGTGCCCGTGGTTGCGCCGATTGCCGCCGGCATCGACGGCGAATCCTTCAACGTGAACGCGGATGTGGTTGCCGGTGCGATTGCCTCGGCGCTGGACGCCGAGGTGTTGCTGTACATGAGCAATATCCGCGGCATCGAGGTGGAGGGGCGGATCGCCGAACGGCTTACCGGCAGCGAGGCCGAGCGGTTGATCGCCGGCGGAACCATCGGCGGCGGAATGATCCCGAAGGTGCGCGCCGCCGTTGCCGCGCTTGAGGCCGGCGCCCGCGCGGTACGCATCGTGGACGGCCGCGATCATCGATCGTTGCTGCACGCGCTGGGCAACCCCACGCTGGGCACAACGGTTGCCAGGGCACAGACGGTGCCGGCGTGAGCGGCGTTTCGATGCCAACAAGGAAATTTCTCGACAGCGAATCATACTAGAGCGTAAGGAGTCGATAATCGTGAACAAGGATGTTCTGACACTGTTTGATCTGCAGGCCGACGATCTGGAGGACCTGTTTGAACTGGCCGACGAGCTGAAGCTCAACCGCCATGCTCGACCGCTGGACGGGAAGACTGTTTCGTTGATCTTCCAGAAGCCCTCGATGCGCACGCGTGTGTCGTTCGAGATCGGCATCCATCAGCTTGGCGGTTACCCCGTGTTCCTGCCGAACGACAGTATCGGCATCGGCGCTCGCGAGTCGGCCGCGGACATCGCGCGTTTGCTTGGCCGTTACGGCGATGCGATTGTTGCGCGCGTGTTCGAGCATTCGCTGCTCGAGGAGCTGTCGCATTACGCTGATATCCCGGTGATCAACGCGCTGAGCGATCTCTCGCATCCGTGCCAGATCCTCGCCGATCTGTATACGCTGCGCCAGCACAACCGGCTGCGCCCGGGGATGAAGGTGGTGTTCGTGGGCGACGGCAACAACGTTGCCAACTCCTGGATCGAGGCCGCCTCGCTGTACCCGGTGCATTTCGTGCTGGCCGCGCCCGAGGGGTATGGCCCCGACCGCACAACGCTGAACCGCGCGATGGCCGCGGGCGTAAGCACGATCGAGATCGTGGAGAACCCGCACGAGGCCGTGCGCGGCGCCGATGCGATCTACACCGATGTCTGGACCAGCATGGGCCAGGAGGAGGAAGCCGCCGTGCGTCGCAAGGCGTTCGCGGATTATCATGTGGATTTTCGTTTATTGAACGGCGCGCGTCCGGACTGTGTGGTGATGCACTGCCTTCCGGCCCATCGCGGCGAGGAAATCGCCGCCGATGTTCTCGAGTGTGACCGCTCGATCGTCTTCGATCAGGCCGAAAATCGCCTGCACATCCAGAAGGCATTGATGACGAAGCTGGTTGACCGTTGGTCCGTGATGCGCGCTGCTCACAACGATGAGCAATATGCGCTCACACTCTTCGGTCCCTGAGGTTCGATGAACAAGGCGAGTCGTCATTTCGCGATCAAACAGATCGTCACGTCGCGCGTGGTTGCCAGCCAGGAGGAGCTCCGGCTGCAACTGGAGAGCGATGGCGTCGAGGTGACGCAGGCGACGCTTTCGCGCGATATCAAGGAGCTTGGTATCGCGCGGGTGAATTCGCCGGAGGGGACGCGGTACGTACTGCGTCCGGAGAACGAAGAGCACAGGTTGCGTGCGTTGCTGAGCTACGAGGTCGAATCAATCGAGCATAACGAGTCCGTCATCGTTATACGCACCCTGCCCGGCCGGGCCCAGGGCGTGGCCGAACTGATCGACATCTTCAGCGACACCGACATCATCGGCACCATAGCCGGCGATAACACCATCTTCGTTGCACCCGCCTCCGTCAAGCGAATTCCCGAGATCGTCGCCCGAATCCGCGAGCTGATCACGCGCGGCGGCTGATGTTCCGCTTGTTGCCCAGGGCCTGGTCCCGGGCGCGTACGCGGTACTCCCGTTCGTGATCTTTCAATCCCTCTCTCTCATTCGAATCAACCGAATCAAGGGCTCACGACCGTGAAGAATATGAAAGTGGCGCTCGCCTTTTCGGGCGGGCTGGATACCTCCGTGATGGTGCGTTGGCTTCAGGAACAGTACGATGCCGAGGTGGTGACCGTTACCGGCAATCTTGGGCAGAAGAAGGAGCTGGTGGGCGTTGAGGAGAAGGCGCGCGCGCTGGGTGTTACCCAGTCGCATGTGCTTGACCTTCGCGAGGAGTTCGTGACCCAGTACGTGTATCCGGCGTTGAAGGCCGGCGCGTTGTACGAGGGCGTGTATCCGATGGCCACGGCCCTTGGGCGCCCGTTGCTGGCCAAGGCGCTTGTGGATGCCGCTCGCGCAACCGGATGCAATGCCGTTGCCCACGGATGCACCGGCAAGGGAAACGATCAGGTGCGGTTCGAGGCCGGTGTTGCCGCGCTGGCGCCCGAGCTGAAGGTGCTTGCGCCGGTTCGTACCTGGGAGTTCCGCTCGCGCGAGGATGAGATTGCCTACTGCGAACGGCACGGCATCCCGGTTTCGGCAACCAAGGCCAGCCCGTACTCGATCGACGAGAACATCTGGGGCACCAGCATCGAGTGCGGTGTGCTGGAGGATCCGATGGTTGAACCGCCGGCCGATGCGTATCAGCGCACGGTTGCGCCGGCCGACGCGCCGAACGAAACCACCTACCTCTCGATCGAGTTCGCGGCCGGCATTCCGGTTGCGCTCGACGGCGCCGCGCTTTCGCCGGTTGCCCTGATCGACCTGCTCAACGAGATCGCCGGCGCGAACGGCATCGGGCGTATCGATCTGGTGGAGAACCGCCTGGTGGGGATCAAGTCGCGCGAGATCTACGAAGCGCCGGCCGCCACTGTGCTGCACTTCGCGCATCGCGAGCTGGAGCGGCTTACGTTGGATCGCGACGTGCTTCATTACAAGATGAAGATGGCCAGCGACTACGCGGATCTGATCTACAACGGCATGTGGTTCTCGCCGCTGCGCTCGGCGTTCGACGGCTTCATCAACGAAACCCAGCGCACGGTGAACGGGCTGGTGCGCGTGAAGCTGTACAAGGGCAACCTTGAGATTGCCGGGCGTACCTCACCGAACTCGCTGTACGATACGGGTCTGGCCACGTACACCGATGAGGACACGTTCGACCATCGCTCGGCCGAGGGCTTCATCAAGATCTACTCCCTGCCGCTCGCCACGTTTCACCGTGTCAACCGCGCGGCCGGCACTGCCGGTGTTGCTGTGGGTGATGTGGCGGTGGGAAACGAATCCGCAGGCCAGGCAGGCTGATCATCCCGTCGTAGCACGGTTTGCCGCGGGGCATGGCGCCCGGCACACAGATATCCTGCTTCCAACCCAACATCCCGGCCCCTGCGCCGGGATGGTTTTTTCATGCCCGGCCGTACGGCCAGCTTCCTGTTGATGTTCGTGATGAAGAACCTTTGGGATTCCCGCTTTCAAGAGTCGCTCGCCGAGGTGGCGTTCCGATTTTCATCGTCGATTGCGTTGGACGCGCGGTTGTACCGCGACGACATTGCCGGAAGCCTGGCACATGTGGGCATGCTGGGCGCCACCGGTGTGCTGACGCCCGAGGAGGCTGGCAGCATCACCGGCGCGTTGCTGGAGGTCCGGGCCGAGATCGAAAGCGGCGAGTTCCAGCTTCATGATGGGCTGGAGGATATCCACATGGCGATCGAGGGGCGGTTGATCGAGAAGCTGGGGCCGGTTGGCGGGAAGCTGCACACCGCCCGCAGCCGCAATGACCAGGTTGCGCTCGACGAACGGCTGTTCCTCCGCCGCGAGCTGGACCAGCTTGCCAACGGCATCTCCGGCCTGCAGAGCGCGCTGCTGGCGCAGGCCGAGCGCCATCGCGATACGGTGATGCCCGGCTACACGCATGTGCAGCGCGCGCAGCCGGTGTTGCTGGCGCATCATTTGCTGGCCTATGTGGCAATGCTCGATCGCGATCACGAGCGCATCCTTGATTGCCGCGGCCGTGCCGACCGCTCGCCGCTTGGCGCCGCTGCCCTGGCCGGGACATCGTTCCCGATCGATCGCGCGATGGTTGCCGAGCAGCTTGGTTTTGCCGGCGTCGTGGAGAACAGCATCGACGCGGTAAGCGACCGCGATTACCTGATCGAGGCCGCATCGGCATGCGCGCTGATCATGATGCACCTTAGCCGCCTGGCCGAGGAGCTGGTGCTGTGGTCAACCACGGAGTTCGGCTTCATCACCATCGGCGACGCCTATACCACGGGCAGCAGCATCATGCCGCAGAAGAAGAACCCGGACATGGCCGAACTGGTGCGCGGCAAAACCGGGCGCGTGTATGGCTCGTTGATGAATCTGTTGACGATGATGAAGGGGCTGCCGCTGGCCTACAACCGCGACATGCAGGAGGACAAGGCGCCCACGTTCGAGGCGCTGGACACGGCCGGCAGTTCGCTTGCCATCATGGCGGCGATGATCGCCGGCACCACGTTCCATGCCGAACGGATGGTTGCCGTGGCGCGCGACGGGTTTACCGCCGCCACCGAGGTGGCCGATTACCTGGTGCGCAAGGGCCTTCCGTTCCGCGACGCACACGGCGTTGCAGGTCGCGCGGTTGCATTGGCCACCGAGCGGAAGTGTTATCTGGAGGATCTGGATCTGGATACGCTGCGCGGCCTTTCCGATCTGTTCGATGAGGACATCATCCACTATCTTGCGCCCCGCGGCAGCGTGCAGCGGAAACGCTCGGCCGGAAGCACTTCTCCCGAGGAGGTTGACTGGCAGATCACCGTGTGGCATGCACGCCTTGCGAAGCGCGCCAACCAGTAACGGCCCCGGCATCGCGGATACACGCATCATGATGCCGATGCCCTGTACCGGGCAGGCGGAGCCATCATCCAGCACTTCAGGCGAGAACACTCGTGGCAACCATACATATCCACCGCACACACACCATGGGCCGCGACCGTGCCCGCGCTACGGTCGAGGAGATCGCGGCAAACGTGACCAGCAACCTGCACGTTGCCTATCGATGGGAGGGGGATGCGCTGGTGTTCGAGCACCCGGATGCTCGAGGGCGTATCGAGGTGGATGAAACGAATGTGACGGTGAACGTGAACCTTAGCGGCATGCTGGCGCTTTTCAAGGGGCCAGTGGAGAAGCAGATCAAGGGCTACATGGATCAGAAGATGGCGTAGCCCTGCGCCAGCGGTTTACGCGGCCAGCTCCACACGGCCGGCGATCACCCGCTCGATGGTGCCGTTGGAGCGCTCCACAATCAACTGTCCCTGAGGATCGATGCCTCGGCAAAGGCCGATCGCGGGCGAGGTGATGGCGCGCCCGCGCAGCCAGTCGCGGCGTTCGTACTCGGCAAGCTCGTCGGGCATCAGCAGTGCGTTGCCTCGTTCCAGGTGATCGCGCATCGTTGATACGATGGCCTCCAGCAACGCAAGCCGGTCGGTGCCGGCCATCAGGCGCCCGGCAAGATATGCCGGTGGCGGGATGCGCGGCGGCCCATCCTGCGGCACGGGGAATCGGCCAACGTTAAGCCCAACGCCAACCACCACGGCCAGATCCTTCCCACGTGTTTGCGCCTCGCAGAGCACACCGCCTACTTTTCCGTTCTGCAGTATCAGATCGTTGGGCCATTTCAGCATCACCGTGCCGTGCTCCAGCAGCTTGTCCACGGCGCGGGCAACCGCCAGCCCCGCACGCAGCGGCAGCAGTGGCGCGGCGACAACCGTCTCCGGGCGTATCAGCAGCGAGAACATCAACGAGCCGCCGGGCTCGGCATGCCACGAGCGCCCATGTTGGCCACGGCCGGAGCTCTGGTGATCGGCAACCACAAGCGTCCATGCCGCTGCTCCGTCATCGGCAAGCGCGCGCACGGCGTCCTGCGTGGAGTCGATCGAGTTGTACACATCAAACATCGGCAGATGCCAGGCCTCGGCCAGGTGTGCCCGAAGCGTTGGTTCGAATGCCAGTGATGCGAGACGATCATCCATCGGTGTTTCTCCCAGCGCGGAAAATGGCTGCAATGTGACTACGATTTCAAACCAAGCAGCGCAACGGCAAGTGCCGCCAATGCAATCCCCATCCAGGCCGTGCGGTTCGGCCGTTCGCGCCAGAACGTTACCGCCACCAGCGTAATGGTGACCACGGCCCCGGCGCTTACCGTGGGGAATACGGCCGACGCATCCAGATGTCTGAGCGCTGCCAGCAGGAAGTAGACGCTGAAGTAGTTCGGTATGCCCAGCGCCACTCCGGTAAGGATATCGCGCCCTGCAACGCGGGGGCGTTTGGCCGCGACAATACCCCAGCAGATCAACGAGGCCGTGATGAAGATCACCAGCGCCATCGCGTTGCCCGATACACCGTTGTACTGCGCCAGCTTCATCGTGAAGTCGGTTGTGCCCACGATGCAGAAGATCGTTACCAGGATCAACAGCGCCCGCAGGTTCAGGCGTCGCTCGCCGGCCATCGGCTCGGCCGCGCCGCGTTGCGCAAGGCCCAGCAGGGCGAACGCCGCAACGCCGGCGGCGATGCCCGCGATCTGCGCTACGCCCGGTTGCTCGCCAAGCAGCAGGATGGATCCGCTTACCGGCACCAGCATCGAAAGGCGTGCCGCGCTGGTTGGGATCGCAAGGCCGATTTCCTTGAGCCCGACCATCAGCAGCCAGAAGCCGCTGATGAACCCGAGCCCGGCCAGCGCGCTGATGCCGATCCACTGCGGTGCGATGTGCAGGTCATCCGGGTATCCGGCGATCAGCGCAAGCAGGGCCGCCAGCATATAGTTGGTGCCGGCAACAACAAAACGGTGCCCGCCCCGGGTTTCGTTGACTTTCAGAACAACCGAAACAAGTACCGAGCTAAGAACCGTCAGCAGAACGTACAGCATGCGGAAGCAATGGGGGGATGGCTGGTACGGACCCGTATGCACACCATGCAGCATTTTACAGGTAATGTGGATCGGGTAAATTGAGCGTCGACTGGCTTTGACCCACATTTCATACCAGAACCACGAAGATAGCGATGATCGACCTGCAAGAGTTTATCGAAAAGCTAAACCGCAATGCCGATACCTTCCGCTCGTTGCTGGATGGCATCAGCGCCCAGCAGGCAACCTGGCGGCCGGCGGCCGACCGTTGGTCGCTTCTGATGGTGATCGCCCATCTGCTGGATGAGGAGCGTGATGACTTCCGCATCCGCGTGGATTATACGCTGCACCGTCCGGGTGAATCGTGGCCGCCCGCCGATCCGGTTGCGTGGGTGACGCAGCACGATTATGCGTCGCGCGACCACCAGCAGGTGCTGATGGAGTTCCTTGCCGAACGCGCTCGCTCCGTTGCCTGGCTGCGCGCGCTTGATTCGGTTGATTGGAACGTGGGCTACAATCATCCCAGCGGTCGCCATCTTACCGTTGGCGACCTGGTTTCATCGTGGCTCGAGCACGATTACCTGCACATGCGCCAGATTATCCGGCTGTTGTTCGACTACGTTGCCGTTAACGTAGCGCCCTACGATATCGGCTACGCCGGCCAGTGGTAGGGGGCTGCCGTACCACCGGCCAGCGCCGCGGTCATCATCACCAGACCTTTACAAGGCTGATTACCGGGGCGAACTTCAGCGACGGCACGTCGCCGTCGCCGGTGGCCAGTCCCAGATACGCGAACCCGGCATCCACCGCGTAGGTCTCGCCGAAGAACCGTGCCGTGAACGCGATCGGCGCATAGCCCAGCGTCTGCATGGCCAGCAGTTCGCCGGCCACCTTCCAGCGATTCGCGAATCGATAGTCGCCGCCGATGCTCATGATCAGCGCGTTGCGGTTGAACTCGCCGGCGTCGATGGTTGTATGATGCTTGAACGCATAACCGGCCGTGATGCTGGCGCGGCTGTCATCATCGCCATAACTGACCGCCGCGTACGGTGTGTGCGCAACAATCCCGGATTCCAGTGTGTCGGGGGTTTGCTCCTGATCGTAGATGCTGCGCGCCCACTGATATCCAACCGCCGCCTGAAGGCGCTCGCCCTTCAACAGCCGGGCCTTCACGCCCAGCGAATACGCGCCGTACATCGATCCCTTCACGCCGCCCCAGTCATCGGGCAACGGCACGCCGCCGCCGCCAAGGATCATCACATCATCGAACACCACGTAGCCCGCCATCAGACCAGCCAGATCGTAGACGCCGCCAACAATTGTGCCCCTGGCCGGAACGATCGCGTTGGGCGCGGCGATCGTGCGGAACGTTGTGGGGTCGGTGTATACAACATCCGGGCCGGCGGGCTCGGCATCGTCGCCGATGCCACGGCCGTACAGCTCGGCCACAAGCGGATCGCCGCCCGCCCGCGCGAACGCAAGCCGTGTGGACGTGCGGCCACCGCGCCCCGGGGCAAAACGCACGGTGATAGCACGCTCGGCACCGGCGGCAAGCGTGAAGCCGGCCGTACCGTCGGTCACCGAGAACTGTGTCGAGTCAGGGCCACCGATTGTTATGCCGGCAACCGTGATGGGCGTGCGTCCCTGATTCTTCAGGATTGTCCGCACCGTGGAATCCCGATGCTCGCCTACGCCAACGTCGCCGAAGTCCACCGCCTGCGTTTCCAGCCGCAAGGTTTCCCAGGCGCCTTCGCCGCGCAACGACTGCTGAAGCACGCGGCCGCCGGCATCGATGCTGGCGGTTGCCGTGCGCTCGCCAACGCCGGCGGGTGCAAAGCGGAACTCAACATTGCGCGCGCTGCCGGGCGGCACCTCGAACGGCGGGATCCCCGAAACCAGCGTGAACTCCTTCGCGTTCTTCCCGCCGATCGTGATCGCATCAACCCGCAGCGGCGCGGTGCCGCGATTGCTGATGTAGCCCACCACCACCGAATCGTTCTTCGTGCGCACGATGTGTTTGCCGAAATCCACATCCACGCTCGCCGGTCTGGAGTCCACGATGGCCCACACGGCATCGGACACATCGCTCTGCTTCGTGGCGGCTTCCACGCTCCACAGTTTGACCTCCTTCTGGGCGCTTGCCGCAAGGCGGCTTCCGTCGGGTGAGAACGCCAGGTACGACATCTGCATGTCCCACGTGAACTCGTTCATCTTGGCGCCGGTGTTCAGGTCGAACAGGTCCACCGTTGCCGCGCGCGAGGCCACGCGGCCACCGTCGGGGCTGAATAACATGAAGCCAACCGACGTGCGCCCGCCGTCGGGATCCTCCAGCAGCTCGCGCACCATCTTGCCGCTGGCCAGGTCGTACAGTCGTGGCGCGATATCCACGCCGGCCCATACCAGCAGTTGCGTGCCGTCGGGGCTGAACGCCGCGCGTAGGTAACTGCCGCCCTTTCGTTCCTTTATCCCGAATGCGTGGATCTGCTCGCCGCTGCCAACATCCCACACACGCACCGTGTCGTCGCTGCCGGAGGTCGCGGCATAACGAGCATCGGGCGAGAAGGTGGCGCCGGCCACGCGGTCGTGGTGTTCGGCGAACCGGCGCAGCTCGCGGCCGTTGGCGGCATCCCAGATGCGCGCGGTGCTGTCCTGGCTGGCGGTGATGACACGCCGACCATCGGGCGAGAACGTTGCCGATTCCACCCATCCGCCGTGCCCCTTCAGCGCCGCGATCTTGCGGCCGGTGCGGGCGTCCCACAGGGTTGCATCGCGATCGCTGCGCACCAGGATGCGCGAGCCGTCGTCGGAGAAAATCCGATCGGGCGTAACGTCACCGTCCATCCGCGCGCCCTCAACATCGGGTTTGTTGAAGGGCTTGCCGTTGATGGAAAACAGGCGCCGGCCGGATTCCGCGTCCCACACGCCGACGTCGCCGCCGTCGGCCGCGGTAAGCACGCGCGAGCCGTCGGGGCTGAACTCCGCGTAGAACACACGGGTGGCGTACCCTCCGTTGCGCGGCGTGGAAATCGTGAGCGTGCGCAGCGCGCGGCCGGTGCGGGCGTCCCAGATGCGCGCGGTGCCGTCCCAGCTTGCGGTTACCGCGCGCGAGCCGTCGGGCGAGAAGTTCGTGGACATCACATAGTCGGTGTGGCCGCTCAGCGTGATCGCCGTTTTCTTGTTGGCTGTCTGCATGTCCAACTGCCCCACGCGCGCAAGGCAGCGTTCGCTTGGGGTTGCGGGCACCTTCCACCGATAGGTCCCGCCAACGGCGCGGTCGGCAACGGAGCGCCAGGTGGCGCCGTTGTTGGTGCTGTAATCCAGCCGCACCGTGTCGGTTGGCAACACACCGTCCCAGGTCACCGAGGTGATCTCGCCGGCCTGGAAGCGCTCGCCGCCGTTGGGCACAACCAGCCGGATGGTGGGGCTTGCCGTTGCGCCCGATCCGGCCGAGGCCGCGATCGAGCCGCCGAAGCAGGCATCGCCCCTGATTGCCCAGCGTGCAAACGCATAGTTGGTATCGCGTGCCGCATAACGCACCGTAAGCGTGCGGCGCTGGCCGGCGGCCAGCGTAAAGGCGCCGTCGCCACCGCTCAGCGTGAAGTTCCCGGGGCGCCCAACCAGCTCGATTCGGTCCACGCGAATCGGCTTGTTCGCCGCGGCGATCGTGATCTGCAATTCCTTGCTGGAGCCCGGCGCCACAACCCCGAACGCCAGCGCTGCCGGCGACAGCGTGAGCTGTGGGATGGACTCGCGCGGCGCCGTGTACGACACGCTTGTGGCGATCGACCGTGCCGGCACCGCGATCGTGGCCGTGCGGTCGATGCTGCACGAGGGTTCGCTGGCCCATTCGATGGTGCACGGCTCGCCGCCCAGCGAACGATACAGTATGGCCTGGTAGATGCCTCGCGCTTCGTCCACCGAGGTCACGTTTTCGTAGCACTCGCCGCCGGTGCGCTGCGCGATCCGCTTCAACTCCGGCGGGGCCGGCATCCCAAGCGTTACACAGAACACCGTCACGTTTCCCTTGGCCGCGGCGGTTACGATGGCGTCCTCGTTGCCGTCGCCGCGACCGTCGGTAAGGAACACCACCACACGCCGGTTGCGGCCGCCCAGCGCGATCGTGATGCCGCCGGCGGGCGATGAGATCAGCCCGGCATTGTAGTTGGTGCCGCCGCTTGGCTTCAGCGCCATCGTGGCCTCGGCAAGGCGCGCGTGGTCGGTTGTGAAATCCTGGTTGATAAGCCCGGCATCGTCGAACGAGGATATGGCGCACTCCGAGCTTGCGGGCAGCGCGTCGATCCACGCCCGCGCCGCGGCACGCGCCAGCTCGATGTTCGCCGTGCCGGCCGCGGTGCCCGGCGATTGCATCGAGCCGGAGACATCAATGGTCAGCACGGAGGAAATCGCCTCGGGGCGTGGCGGCGTGGGGCAGTTGATGCTTGCAACCGGGCGGGGCACACCGTTTTCGGTGACGGTGATATCGGACGTTGTAAGGCCGGAGATCAGCTTCCCGCTTGCGTCCACGGCGTAGATGCGGGCGCGCATGGTGGGGAACTCGGAGGAGTCGATCGTGGATACCGTAAGCCGCTGCGCGTGCAGGCAGGCGGCGGCCACGAGAAGGATCGGAACGATTGTCGCGGCAAGACGTGTGTAGCAGGTAACCATGCGTCGGTTTGTTGTTGTTGTCGCAATACCGATCCGGGGTGTGTAGCGGCAAAGATCATGTAATGGCGCGCGCGGTGCAACGTTTCGCCGCCGAAATGCCGCGCATGGTGCCGATGCCTGAATTGATTCGCGTTGCGAAAGGGGATAGTTTCGGGGGCCGATTCCCGATGCGCCGGATGATCGTTGAACGTCCCCACGCGGTACCCCGCAACCGCACGGCAGCGTAACCGCACGGGCAACGATTGCGAGGTCATCGTCAGCGAGCGAGGTACGCGCAGCCACAAGCCGCGGGTAGCGGCACGTTGCTGGTCGCGATGCCCCTTGGTGCCCACGCGCCGCGCCCGGCCATGTTGAACCATGGGCTGAAAATGGATGTCGGTGCTTCAACACATCTGAACAGGAGCGTGCATGGAATCGCCAATCGAAACTGACTTCCTTCAGGCCGTTCGCGCCGGCGATGCCGGCCGTGTGAGCGAACTGCTCGACGCCGATCCATCCCTTCCGCATCGTGCGCTTGCCGACGATGCCGGCGCGCCAACGGCGATACTGCTGGCCCTGTATCAGGGCCGGAACAGTGTGGCCGATATGCTGGCCGAACGCTCGGCCGGCTTGAACATCTGGGAGGCCGCCGCCATCGGCCACGCCGCACGCCTGCGCGCGCTGTTGCATGAGCAGCCGGCCGTGGTTGACGCTCACAACACCGACGGCCATTTCCCGCTTGGTCTTGCGGCCTTCTTCGGCCGGCGCGCCTGCGCGGAGGCATTGCTGGAACACGGCGCCGATGTGGAGCAGGTTGCCCGCAATGTGATGGCGGTGCGCGCAATCCATGCCGCCGCGGCGCATCGTGATGCGGATACGGCCTACGAGATCGTGCGCCTGCTGGTGGCCCACGGAGCCCAGGTGAACGTTGCGCAGCACGGCGGTTGGACACCGCTGCATCAGGCCGCGCATGCCGGCAACCTGCCGCTGGCGGAGCTGCTGCTTGAATGTGGCGCCGATCCGTTTGCAACCGTTGCCGATGGGGCCACCCCGGTCGCGTTTGCCGAACAGGCCGGGCATGCGCGCCTTGCCGAAATCATCGGCCGTGGGACAGTCAACAACACGCCAACCGGCGGATAGGGCCGCTGTGGCTTCAACGCCGGATCACATCGGGCATGCACATGAACAACAACCGCGTTGCACGAACGCTTCTGTTCACGCTTCTGGTGCCGGGATCGGTAACGGTGCTGGTGCCCATGCTGCTGCTGGCGTGGGTGCAGCCGGCCGTTGTTCCGGGCAGCGCGCGTTGGTGGGGGCTTCCGTTGATCGCCGGCGGCGCGGCCGTGTATGCGTGGTGCGCGGCGGACTTCGTGCGGCGTGGTAGCGGCACTCCGTCGCCAACAAATCCGCCCGTGGCGTTGGTGCGCGCGGGGCTGTACCGTTATACGCGCAATCCGATGTATGTGGGCATCGTTGGGTTGTTGCTGGGCGAAGCGATCGTGTTCCAGTCGGTGGTGTTGTGCGCCTACGCGGCAGCAATTGCCGTGGCGTTCCATCTTCGCGTCGTGTTGTACGAGGAACGTCGCCTGGGCACAACCTTCGGCGAGGCGTACAGGCGGTACTGTGCCGAGGTTCCGCGTTGGATGATCCGCCCGCCGGGCATCGGGCGCACGCGTTGATTGCGTGCCGTGCAGCGCGGGAACGCGTTTGCGGAGTACATGTGATTCAATCCCCCCATCTTATCAATCCCCTCTATGGCCTCGGCGTTCACACATGGCATGGTTGGCATCGCGATTGGCCGGTTGGCAGTGCCGCGTGTGATGCCGCGCCGCTACTGGGTTCTTGCCGCGCTTTGCGCGATTCTTCCCGATGCCGATGCAATCGGCCATATGATGGGCGTGCCGTATGATTCGTTGATGGGGCATCGCGGGCTGGTGCATTCGTTGTTGTTCGCGGTGATTGTCGGGCTTGTGATCCCGACGTTGTTCTTCCGGCAGCAGCGCCCGGCCAGCCGTGAATGGTGGCTCCTTGCTGGAACGTTCTTTGTTGTTACCGCATCACATGGCGTGCTGGATGCGTTTACAACCGGCGGGCAGGGGGTTGCCTTCCTTTCGCCGTTCGATACGCGGCGGTTTTTCTTCCCGTGGCGCGTGATACGTGTGTCGCCCATCGGCGTGGCATCGTTTTTCAGCGCGTGGGGCCTGCGGGTGATCCTGAGCGAGCTGCTGTGGGTGTGGGCGCCAATGCTGGCGCTGGTGGTGATTGTGCAATCGCTGCGCCGTGCCCGGCGGCGCGCAGCCGTGGTTGCCGCCGCCGAATAAGGCTCGTGCTTCATTGCGATGTTGCGGCGGCGCACGCGGTGCATGGCCCGGGTGCCGCCGCGCACGAATTACGCGGCCGCCGCATCGGCCGCGCGGATGCCGTCCAGCGCGGCCGACACAATGCCGCCGGCAAATCCGGCGCCCTCGCCGCACGGAAACAGCCGCTGCACGGTTGGATGCTCCAACGTATCCGGATTGCGCGGCACGCGCACCGGCGAGCTGGTCCGCGATTCCACCCCAACAAGCACCGCCTCCTCGGTCATGTAGCCCCGCATCGAGCGGCCGAAATTTTTCAGGCCGGCCTGAAGCCGTTCCGATAACGCAGGTGGAAGCAGTTCGTGCAGTGGTGCGGGCGTAAGGCCCGGCTTGTAGCTGGCGGCCGGCAGCGTTGCCGATTCCCGACCAGCCACGAAATCCGTAAGGCGCTGTCCCGGCGCGCGCTGCATGCCGCCGCCCGCGGAACACGCCATTTGCTCAAGGGCCTTCTGATAGGCGATGCCGGCCAGCGGCCCGTGCTCGGCGTAGGGCGCAAGGTCCGCCGGTTCCACACCCACAACCATTCCGGAATTCGCGAACGGTGAGTCGCGCCGCGAGAGGCTCATCCCGTTGACCACCACCTCGTCGCCCTCGGTAGCCGATGGCACGATGAACCCGCCCGGGCACATGCAGAAGGAGAACACGCCGCGTTCGGCAACGGTGCATGCAAGGCGATAGCTGGCCGCCGGCAGGCGCGGATCGCGCACGGGGTTGTGGTACTGCACGCGATCCACCAGCGACTGCGGGTGTTCGATCCGCACGCCCATCGCAAACGGTTTCGGCTCGATCAGAATATTGGAGCGATGCAGCAGGGCCAGGATGTCGCGCGCCGAGTGGCCCGTTGCAAGGATCACGGCCTCGCCCAGCGTCTCCTCGCCGTTGGCGGTGCGCACACCCAGCATGCGTCCGGCGGCATCGCGAACGAAGTCCACCACGCGCGATTCGAACCGGATCTCCCCGCCGGCCGCAAGGATGCTGGCCCGTATCGCGGCCACCACGATCGGCAGCTTGTTCGAGCCGATGTGCGGATGCGCGTCAATCAGGATATCCTCGCGCGCGCCATGCGCCACCAGTGTGCGCAACACCGATTCCACACTGCCGCGCTTCGTGGATCGCGTGTAGAGCTTGCCGTCGGAATACGTGCCGGCGCCGCCCTCGCCGAAACAGTAGTTGCTGTCCGGGTTCACGATCCCGTGGCGCTGAATGGCCGCAAGGTCACGGCGCCGGCTGCGGACATCCTTGCCGCGCTCCAGCACGATTGGCCGCACGCCCAGCTCGATAAGCCGCAGCGCGGCAAACAGCCCGGCTGGCCCGGCGCCAACAATCACCACCCGACGATTGCCCGTTACCGGCCGGTAGTCCGGGCGCGGGAGATCCTCCTGCGGCATCACCTCGTTGTGATATACCTCCGCCTGCATGCGGATACGGATTGTTGCCCCGCGCGCATCGATCGATCGTTTGCGTATGCGGATGCCGGCGATCAACGATTCGTCGATGCCGAGCAATGCCCCGGCAAGCGAGCGTTGCGCCGCGATATCGTCGGCATGATCCAGATCGAGAGCGAGTTCCAGAAGCGTTGGCATGCGGATCGGTACGTGTACGGCCGTGTGGCACCACCAGGGGCCGTTTGGCGAATGCCGCGCGTGCGGCGGATGCGGAACCGGCAAGTTAGAGAGAAGATTCCGCAGGAGCGAAGCCAGGTGATAACAGAACGTTTCGGCCGGCAGGGTACGGCGGTTGGCTGTTAACGGCGCGAAATCGCCGGGAACCGATTACCGGGTGCTGTCTCCAACACCCCCGAACGCGACCTTGAAAACCTGATGCAAACGAACGAGACCGGGATCGCCGGCCGACACCCAGGCACGTGAGCCGGGCAAAAATGTCGGGAACCGAAACGTCGGGAACCGATTGGAACCGCCGGTCTCTAAGCCTCCTGAATGCGGCGCCGCACGAGAAGACGTTAGCAGGCTGGCGCCGCTGCGCGGGAGCCGATCCCGCGATGAGCGCCGGAGGAGCGAGCTAAACGCGATGCGGATACCGGTGTCAATGTGCCGGTTACCAGGCGGGTTGATGAACGTGAGACGGAATTGAAAGGTCAGATAGACGATAACCAACTGATAAACGAAAACCCAAACGGGAGATAATCATGAAGACGAGATCATTGATCAGCATTGTGAGCGTTCTGGCAATCGGCCTGGCCGTCCTTACCTCGAACGCATTTGCCCAGAACCAGAAGCGCGAGCATCGCAAGGATGCCGCCAAGCACCTGGCCGACAAGTTGAACCTGACCGATCAGCAGAAGCAGCAGATCAAGGCGCTTCGCGAGCAGTTCCGCAACGACAACGCCGCTGCCCTTACGGAGTTGAAGGCGCTTCGCGAGCAGATGCGCGAGGCGATGAAGAACAAGGACAAGGAGGCCGCGAAGGCGCTGCGCGAGCAGATGAAGGCGAAGATGGAAGCCTTGAAGCCGGTACGCGAGCAGTTGCGCAAGAAGATCGGCGCGATCCTTACCCCGGAACAGCGCGAGATGGTGGAGAAGCTCCGCGCCGAGCGCCAGGAGAAGCGTGAGGACCGTCGCGAGAAGTGGCGCAAGCATCATGGCGCCGAAGGCGAGGCCGGCGGAAGCGGTTTGCCGGGCGATCTGAACTGATCCTCCGCGGCGCACGTCCAGGCCACACGGCAAGCAACGACCAACGGGTCCCGAGCACTTCGGGACCCGTTGCACTTTGTGCCTCCGGCATTCTCCTCCGGCCTGCACGGAAGCGCGAATGCCGGCGCTGCTGTATCTTCAGTGCATGAATCAGTCGGATGAATCCTCGCGCTCGCGGCCACTGCATCATCGCATTCATTATCACTACGGCATTCGGCGCTGTGATGTGATCGGCGACGTGCATGGTTGCCACGACGAGCTGGTGGAGTTGATCGCCATGCTGGGGCACCACGATCTGCTGGATCCCGATGTGCCGCCCGCCGAGTTGGGCCAGCCACCGCGCCTGGTGTTTGTTGGGGATATCGTGGATCGTGGCGACGGCATCGTGCCGGCGCTTGAGCTTGTGCATCGCCTGTGTGTGCGGGGCCATGCGCTGACGGTGCTGGGCAATCACGATGATCGGTTCGGGCGCTGGCTGCGGGGCAGGCCCGTGCCGATACGCCATGGGCTGGAGGAAACCGTTGCGCAGTACATGTCGTTGCCCGGTGAAACGCGCGAGCAATGGGGCCCGGAGCTGGTGGATTTCCTGGGTGTGCTGCCGTGGTCGCTGCATCTGGATGGTGGCAGGTTGATCGTTGCGCATGCGGCGTGGCATGCCGAACTGCACGACGAGCGCAGCGGCGACCGCATCCGCGCCTACACGCTGTACGGCCCCACCACGGGGCAGAAAACACCCGAAGGATTCCCCGAACGGATTGACTGGGCGCCGCACTTCGATGGCCCTGAGCTTGTGGTGTTCGGGCATCAGATCTACGAAACGCCGTACGTGCACGATCACGCCATCGGCATCGATACCGGCTGTGTGTTCGGCGGCGCGCTAACCGCGCTCCGATATCCCGATCTGGAGTTTGTCAGCGTGCCAAGCCGGGGTGCGCGCTACGAGCGCGGAGGGCGCCGCGCCGGCTCCGACGCGTAGGTGTTTCACGCGGAGAATCCCGACAGGCCCTCAGCCGCATCCGGCCCGGGATTCTCAACGGCTCATGCCTTCCGATGAAGGTTGCGGCATAGAATGCTCCGCAAGCCCACCCAGGCAGTCTCACATGAGTGGGGTCCTGACGGACCCAGGCTTGTTGGCCGCCAGGTTAATGCTTCCGCAGAAGCCCCGCGATAATCAGGCCTACGCCGCCGGCCATTGCCACGATGGCGCCCACCAGAAGAAACGTTGCCTTGCTGGCCATGCCGCGGGTGATCTCCTCCTCCGATTTCAACGACACGATAAACGGCTTGTCCTTCTCCTCGGGTCTCCGCACCGCCATTTCACCGCCGCGATCGCTCACGTTGCCAACAACGTACACGCGCGCATCGATCGGCAGGATCCACTCGGCGTAATGATAGCCCAGCACGCGGCGCCCCGCGTGTGCCACGGGGGCCAGGTCAACCGAGAACGAGCCGAATTGCAGTGCCGAAAGCCCGCCGGCTGCCGGCTCGAAACGGTCCACGCTCTGTTGCAGATCCATGCGCGCGCCGTCCGGCTCGATACGCAGGCGATTGCCCGCATCGGCCACGAAGAAGCGCGCGGTCTGGGTGTTGCTCGCAACGGTGGTGCTGCCGGTACGCGTGCGCATCGTCTCGCGGCCGTTGGAATCGCGTTCCACGTACGACTCCTCGTAACGCTCCTCGATCTGGAATTTGTAGTGCGCGCATGGGGTGCCGGAAAGCTCGGCTGTGAGCGGCTGGTCGCACGCGACGGTTCCGGTGGTTTCGGCAAGCTGGGCAAATCCGCCATCGCCGATTTCCCCGGCGATCTCCTTCTGCAGGCTCAGCAGTTCGGCGATCGGTGTGTGCTTCAGGAATCGGATTTCCAGCAGGTGCGATTGCGCGCGTCGGCGTACGAAGATCAGCACCACGCCCAGGCCAAAAAGCGCCAGGCCACCGAGTATGAATCCAATCATGATGTTGCCTCCAGATTGCGTGCTTCGATACGCGGAATGCCGGCCGCTCGTGATGCGGTAACGCGGCTACAGTGTGTCCAGCAGGCTGTTCAATTTTACCGGGCCGCTCACGGTTGCAAAGCCCTCGCCGTATCGTGCTCCGATCATGAACCCCCAGTGACGCCACCGCGCCAGCATCGCCTCCATGAAGTCGGAGCCCGATATAAACGTTGCGGGTTCGTTGCGGCTGCTCTCGGACTCGTGCCCGGGCACGGTGAATTGCGACGAATAGGCCGCGATGGCGGCCAGCTTGCCCTCCACATAATCGCTGATGTCCACGATGATGTCGGGGGTTCGTTCGTACGTGTGGAAGAAGCAGTACATCCGTTCCGGACGGTATGGCTGTTGCGGCTCGCCGTCGTGTTCGGTATGCACCATGCGCAGGCCGGCATCAAACGCGGCCCGGCGAATCAGATGATGGCCGTGCTCGTGGTCCGGGTGGCGATCGTTGCACCACGAGAACAGCAGCACGCGCGGGCGGAAGTGCCGGATAACACGCACCACACGTTCGATGTTCTCCTGATTCATCTCGATGTTGCCATCGGGTATGCCAAGGTTCCACCGCTCGTGCGGGGCCAGCCCCAGCACCCGGTTCGCGCGTTCGGTTTCCTCGGCACGCAGGTCGCGCGAGCCGCGTGTGCCGCGTTCTCCGCCGGTCAGGTCGCAAACGGCGATGCTTTCGCCCCGGTGTTTCGCGCGAAGCAGTGTGCCCGCGGCCGAAAGTTCAACGTCGTCCGGGTGTGCGGAGATGGCGAGAATATCTGCCATGCGAGGAGTATCCGTGGGTTTGGAATGAGGGGCTGTGCGGCCGGCTGCCGTGCGCATCGGCCGATTGCAGGGGCGAAAGATAGGAACAACGCGAAATTCATCACTCCGGAAGTTGCCGGCGCCATCGCCGGGCGCTAGCAGGGCCACAGCGAAGTATCGCACTCCGCGCTGGGCCGATCAGGCCGGCCACGTGCCTTGCTGCCACGGCAACAGCCGGCGTTGCCACCGTGGCCTTGGGTCCTACCGCGCTCAGCGTCCGGCTTCGCCGCGCTCCAGATTCGCGGGCACCATCATCGGATCGAACCGGAACACGTTCGGGTCGTGCGGGTCAACGGTGATCGCCAGCCAGTGGATGTTCTGGGCGCCAAATCCCTCGGCGCGCGTGAAGTTCCATACCGAACGGCCCGTGGCCGAATCCGCAAGGATCGGCTTGTCGATCATGAAATAATGGCTGTCGCCGTGTACCAGCAGCACCGGCCGGTTGAATTGTATGGTGCGCTCGCGAAGTGTGCCCAGCAGATCGTTGAAGCCGGTGAAATACTTCTGGGATTCGGGTGGAATGATGGTGCGGTCGAACGCGGGGTCGGCCTGCATGAAGATTGCAACCGCGCGCATCGAATCACGTTCGGCGATATCGAACGCGGTGCGAAGCCACGCAAGGTTTGCCTGATTTCGCGCAACGTATTCGTCGCTTGGGTGCGCGGAGTCCGGACCCCAGTTGTTGTTCGAGCCGGGCACATGCAGCCCAACAAACATTACGCCGCCCTTCATCCAGCGTACGTTCTCGCGGTAGGCGCTGTAGCGGGCGTCCTCACTTTGGCGCGTCAGCGGCATCGGATGTTTGCCCAGCGACAGGTTGCCGGCCGTGAAGATCTGGCGCAGCCTGGCAAGGCGTTCCAGAGGGTCGAATCCGCCGCGCCGGCAATCGGTCCATTCGTTGTCGCCAAACAGATATACCACCGGGTGCTCGAGCGACTGGAACTCCTGATACCGAACGTTGAGCACCGAGTCACCGCAGTACGGGCCGTTGGTGATGTCGCCAACATGCACCACGAACGCGGCGTCGTGCGCGTTGATATCATCCAGCAGATTCCGGTACGCCTTCAGCACGGGCATGGGATCCTTGTAGCCCGCGATGTACGGCATGTCGCCGAACACGCCGATGCGAAACGATTCGCTTGCCGTGTGATTGGCCGCCGTGCATCCGGCCATCACGATCGATACAAGCGTCAGGGTAATAAACCAGGGGGTGGTGCGCCAACCGCTGGCGCGATGGATGCGGGGCATGTCTGGGGTACTCCGGTGTGTATTCAGGTGCCGTGAACCGAGCCGAAATTACTACACGCTGGTTGATGGGCAACAGAACAACCGGATAGCTGGATTGTGCCCGCATCACGACTGGCGGTACCGGATGGGCACAACAAACCATGCCGGCGTGCCGCTCCCGGGGTGCGGGAGCCAGCCTGCGCCGGCTGGTTTATGTGGGGGAATCGGGGGACTGGGGGGCGGGGTTCACTTCACAGTGTAGGCCGTAAGGTTCATCGTTGTAACAGCGCCATCACCCGTGTTCAGTTCGCAACGCACCAACCCAACGCCCCGCGCAAACCAGTAATGAACGCCCTCGTGGATTACGCTTGCGAATCGATATGCCGTGAACGTTCCCGCTGGGACAGTAATGTTTTCCACTGCTTCGTAACGCAGGCGCGCATCCGCCCAGCCGGGCTGCGGGTCGCGGGGAACCAACGCTATCAACTCTCCGCCGCGCCCGTCGCCGCAGTCGGCCCGGTTCCCGTAGATCACGCCGTTGCTGGTCACGCGGTAGATCGATCGCGGTGACGTGTAGATCTCGATCGGCATCGGGTAACCGCTCATCGGCTGATACAGGACCATTGCCTTCGTCCAGATTATCGGTTGTTCCGGCAGGTAGTGCAGCGCTCGATCCACGATGCCGTTGTTCGATCCGGTTTGTGCATAGGTCCAGGAATTACCGGTGTGTATCGGCAGCAACTGATCCAACGAGTTCGGTTCCGGCATCGGTTGGCTCGGGTCGACAAAGTCCGTGCAGCCAGCCGCGGCCAGCCCCAGAAGGGTTGCGAGTACCAGCACGGCGGCACGCAGGTTCGCGATGATGATGGGCGTAGTCATAACGGTCCCTGGTCATAATTCTTCATGAACACATTGATGATCCCGTGCGGCAAACGATGTACGGTGTTTGCGTGCCCGGGGCTCGATGCAATGGTACGGCAACGTGCGGGTGGCCCGGCTACTCATTTGTTACGCATGGGCGTGGGGATTTGTCACGGCCTGGCGGGATAACATGGGGTGCATGGGGTGGTGGTCTGTGGTGCCGGTCGCGTGGGACCTTGCCGGTGCTGGTGCCGGCGCGTGGGTGATCCTCGGTGCGGTGATTCGCTGGTGCGCGCTGGTACGATACAGGGCTGGTGCGGGCGTTCCTGGCGCCCTGCCACGGCCGTTGCCCGCCCGGCGAGAGCTCAGGCGGCCAGCCAGCCGCCGTCCACGGCGAGGATGTGCCCATGCACGTAGTTGCTTGCCGCCGATGCCAGGAACAGCACCGCGCCCTTCAGATCATCCGGTTCGCCCCAGTGCCCGGCCGGGATGCGCGCGGCCAGTGCGTTGTAGCGCTCGGTGTTGGCGCGCAGCGCGGCTGTGGCCTCGGTGTGGATGTAGCCCGGCGCAATGGCGTTCACGTTCACACCATGCCGTGCCCACTCATTGGCCAGCGCGCGCGTAAGCCCGGCCACCGCGCTTTTGCTGGCGGTGTAGGCAACCACGTTCAGCCCGCCCGAAAACGAAAGCAGCGAGGCGATGTTGATGATCTTGCCGCTCCTGCGCTCAACCATCAGCCGGCCGGCCTCGCGTGCCAGCAGGAACGTGCCGGTGGCGTTTACATCCATCACGGCGTTCCAGTCCTCCTCGGAGTATTCCACGGCCGGCGCCCGACGTATGATGCCGGCATTGTTCACCAGGATATCCACGGTCCCGAACTCCGCAACCGCGGCCTGCACGATGCGCGCCGGTGATTCCGGCGTGCCCATGTCGGCAACCACGGGCAGCACCCGCGCGCCCAGGCCCGCCAGCGAGTGTGCGCGATGTTCAAGCGTGGCGGCCTCGCGCCCAACAATCACTACGTTGGCGCCCGCTGCGGCCAGAATTTCCGCTGCCGCCGTGCCGATGCCGCGCGATGCGCCGGTTACCACTGCCGTACGCCCGGCCAGATCGAACATCCCTTGCAGCATCGCATCCATCATGATGGTCCTCACCTTCTCGTTATCGTTAACGTGGCGCACGCCGCCGTTTACATTCCCCAGAACATATCGCGCCCGGATTCGATCAGGTCGATCTGCTTGTACAGATCGTTGATCTCGCCCCGCCAGTACGCCGAGGTGCCCCAGCCCGGCGCCAGCTTTGCGAAGCCGCCATCGGAAGCCTGCATCGTGCACCACGCGGTGAAGTACAGGTATCGCATCGCACGCAGCGGCTCGATCAGCTTCAGCCACTTGCGCTCGAATCGCCGGAACGTGGTATATCCCTCCAGAAACAGATCGATCTCCAGCAACGAATTCGGCGCGTAGTCCGGCAGCAGCATCCACATGTCCTGTACCGGCGGGCCGATCGCCATGTCGTCGAAGTCGATCAGGTAGAACGATTCGCCGGGGCGGTACACGATGTTGCCGCGATGGCAATCGCCGTGGATGCGGATAAGATCAACCCCCTCGAACATTGGTTCCACCAGCGCCAGTGTCCGGCGCGCGGCGGTTTCATATTCCTTGCGCAGATCGTGCGGCACAACGCCGGCGCGGAGGATGTCGTCGATGTAATGCGCCGTGGATTCCCGTGGCGTAAGCGTTGCGCGGTCGCGCGTACCGTGCAGCTCGCCTATCGCATGCACGCGGGCAATCAGCCGCCCCAGCGACTCCCACTCCTCATCGGTCGGTTCGTCCACCGCGCGTCCGGACTTCTTCGGGAACAGCGCGAAGGCAATGCCGCGATAGTCGCCAAGCGAGCCGCCGTTGGCCAGCGTCAACGGCGCGATTACCGGCAGCTCGGCCTCGGCAAGCTCCAGCAGGAAATCGTGTTCGTCCTGCAGGGCCGCGCGTGTCCAGCGCCCCGGGCGATAGAACTTGGCGATAACGCCAGCGCCATCATCGGTGGCCAGCTCGAATACGCGGTTGATATAGCTGTTGAGAGGGCGGCAAAGATTCGTGAGCGTGCGGCCGAGCGCATGCTCGGCCGCATCGATCACATGATCGGGTGTCAGGTCTCCGAAGTTCGCCAGCGGCTCCACCGCCGCGCGACTCATCGGGCCACCACCAGTCGGATGGTTTCAACCGCGGTGCCCGTCGCCAGGCGACCGAAGTAGAGGCCGCTTGGCAGGCCGGTCGCGTCCCACGTGATGGCATGGTCGCCGGCCGTGTACGTGCCGCGAGCGGGGCTCGCCACAACGTTACCCATGCCGTCAACAATGTCCAGCGCGATAGACGCGGTGCGGTTCAAACGGATCTCGATCGTGGTTCCGTTGGCGGTCGGGTTCGGTATCGCGCCAAGGATATGGGCGCTTCCGGCCGCATCGGTACGCTCCACGCCCGACGTATTGGTTGTAGCGTTCCACAGGCCGCTGAACGGTCCCCAGCCCGCCGCGTTCATCGCGCGCACGTGCCAGTAATACGTGGTGCTGCCGGCCAGTCCGGTTGCCATGTACAGCGTGTCGGTAAGCGTCGAGTCGCGGTGCGTAACCGTTGTGAACAACGGGTCGGTGGCGATCTCGATCCAATACCGCGTTTCGCTGGCCGCGCCACGGCGCCAGCGGAACGCGACGTTGCCGGCGTTGATCGTGGATGACGACGGCGGTTCCGACAGCGTTACCTGCACCGGCGGAAGCGCCACGCTGAACGAACGGCGGGCGCTGTATGTACCCCAGCCGGCGTCGTTGCGTGCGCGCACGCGCCAGCGATAGTTCACGCCGTTGACCGCGCTGGCGAACAACCAGGTTGAATCGGCAACCAGCGAGTCCTGCGCGATAATCGTGGCGAAGGTGGTGTCGGTGGCCACCTGCACGTGATACAGCGTGGCACCGGCAGCGCGATTCCACGAGAGGCGAACCGGCGTGGTGGCGACCGAGGCGCCAGCCGCAGGCGACACAAGCGTGACGGCCGCTGGCGGGTTACCACCACCGCCGCCGCTTCCGGGGTTGAAGTCCACCTTCACGTTGTCGGGGCCAACGGTGATCGTCTTCACCGCCGGCGTTCCGAACGTGCCGCCCGAGGCGGTCAGCGTCATCTGTCCCTTCTGCGTTACCGGGATCGCGTAGCCGCCGGATGCCGACGTCACGGCGTAATACTGTCCGGTGGAGGGCATGATCGTCACGCCGGAAATCCCTTCGCCAACATCGTAGAACTTGTTGCCGTTGGCGTCGTTGTACACCACACCAACAATGATCGACTTGGTGGCATTGCCGAAATCGTGCGTTACGATCAGCGGGCCGGTGTGCGGCGCGCCGTGGTCATCGTGTATCACACCGATGCCAACCTCGGTGAAAAGCTGGTCGGCGAAGTTCATGATGTTCTTGCGGTGCCCAAGGTCGGGATTGCCCCAGTCCACATTGAAGCCGCAATGCGAGTACAGCAGGCTCTGCGAATACGCCGATACGTTTTCGCCGGCGCCGGTCCAGTTCACGTAGCCCTGCGCGTTGATGCGCTGGTCGAACGTGGAGCCGTTGCTGCCGTTGTGCCCCTGGAAATTGTTCGTGGACATGTCCTGGCTGTGCAGGCGCGCGGCCGTGATCAGCTTGCTGTTGAACGCCAGCGGCGGCCGTACCGGGTAGGCGGCGAACGCCGGCTTCAGCGCGTTCTTGTCCACGTTGAAGTAGGCGTACGCGCTCAGGATCGCCGGGTCGGTCACGCTGGCCAGCATCTCGCCCTCGGCCGTCGGATTGGCGCGGGCACGGTTGATCAGCTCCAGCAGGTATTGTTCCTCGGCGGTCGGGTTGCCGTGGCTGTAGGCTTCGGTTGGGGCACTTGTTGCCAACACGCCGCCGGAAGCGTGCTTTTCGGACTCGATTGCAATGCGCTGGATTGCCACCGCGGCTGGCGGGGCAATATGTGCCACTGGGCGCGAAATGCTCTGCGAGCCACCAATCGGCGTGATCTGTGCCGCCGCGTTTGGTGCAACGGCGAACACAGCCAGCGTGGCGCCGGCGAGTATCGAGCATGATGTCAGAAACGTTCTCATTGCGGACCTGTACCTTTTTCTACAAGAAATGCGAGTCCTAAAAATATGAAGAAAGATGGATCGCGTGGGCGGAGAATACCGGACGAAACGGGGGAGTGATGGATGGGGAAATGCGGCGAACGATGCGCATGGGCCCGGCGATGCCGTGCCGGGCCATGTCAGATACGCCGAAGGGGCGGCGGCGCTACTCGGTGATGATCGGCATTCGCGCAACCTTGCGCGCCTTGAACGGGCGCACCGCCAGCAGGGCGTTGCTTACGCGGCGCGAGGACGGGCGCGAACCCTGCAGGCTGATCATCTCGCCGTTGACGGCCATCGATGCCGAGCCGCCGCCATCGAAGTTGATGGCCTGGTATGCGCCCTGCGAGCGCATGAACTCCGCCAGTTGCTCCAGCGACATGCCGTGCGAATCGTTGCAGGTGCAGCCGCTGTTGATGGTCACCATCATCAACGTATCGCCGTCCTTGGAGATGCCAACCGCCGTGCGGGCCAGCTTGCCATCAACAAATCGTTTCGCGCGCGAGCCCTCGGTTTCGTATTCCGGATCGGCGATGCCGTTGCGCACGATGCGCGGCGTGCCGGTAAGCATGTCCACCACGCGCTTGGCCGGAGCCGGAGAAATCGTGTACAGCAGACCGATCGTGTCGCCGGGGGTCACCACCGAAAACCACTCGGCCTGGATCCCCAGCGACAGCACGTAGCCGCCCTCGGGGATGGCAACCGCGCCGGTATCCACTTCGGTCACCACCAGGCGCATCGTATCGCCAACAACCGGGCCGGGCATGGGGTCGCGCTTGCGTTTCGGCTTTGCCAGCACGCAGGCAACCTTCAGCATCGGGTGCTCCTTGTCCTCCAACAGTCGCGCATCTCGATAACTGCGCACCACGAATCCCGTGTCGATGGCATTGCCTTCGGTGTCGTCGCCGCTTTCGCTGATCACCTTGTTGGCCACCGCCTCGGCGATGATGGCACTGTCGCTTTTGCGCGCGCCGATCGGCACCGAGTCACCATAAAGCCGGTTGAACACCACGATGCCCAGCGCGCTGGCACGGCGGTTCACCGCCGCTACCTGGAACTGGCGGCCTTTCCAGAACACTTCGCCGTTCATCGTAACGCGGTCAATCGCGGCAGTGCCGTCGGCAAACAACATCAGCGACGACCACTGCTTGTAGCCGGGCATCTCGATCACCTCGCCGTTGTGTACCGTTGGCCCGATCGGCGAATTGCTTCCGGCGCGCCAGAAGCTGGCGTTGGTTGCGGCCAGCACCGTGTCCTTTGCGCGATCGGCCGCCAGCCGCCCGATATCGGCCGCTGTCTGCAGGCCGTCGTAGCGGTCGCGGGCCTTCAGCGTGCGAAGTCGCGCGCCGCTGGAAAGGGCGATTGTCACCACGTTGGCGATCTGATGCCCGCGCGTGGCAATCCACCGATGCGTTATCCCATCGGCCAATTCCACGATGTGCGTGGAGTCGGCAAATACCTGCTGCTCGATTGTCAGCCGGGGCGTGATGCGCGGCCCGTTGCCGCGTGATGCCGTGGCGGAGTCCTGCTCGTCGCCGTCGCCGGCCTGTTGCCTGGGTTTCGGCCTGATCGTATTGCTGGTGGCTCGGTTCGTGCGCGACCCGTTCGTTGCGGAACTTGTGGCCGGCTTCCTGCCCGATGATGTTCTCGTGGCCGTGCTTTTCGCGGCCGAGCTTTTCGCCGTTGCGTGTTTTGCCGAGCCCTTGGAGCGTGCCGTGTTCTTAGCCGCCGTGGCCTTGGCCGCTGTGTTCCTGGCCTTCTGCGATCCCTTGCCGCCCTTGGCGGCCGTCTTGGCCCCCGCCTTTTGCTTGCCCTTGGCAGGCGTGCTCCCCTTGCCCTTGGCCCCGCCGCGTTGCGCCGTCGCCGCCGGTTTGCGGTTGGCCGCGTTGGCGATAACGGCGCCGTCTGGCGTATCGCCGATATGGCCGAGCGGATGCCGGGGCAACGGAATCGGGGTTGGGCCGGCAATGCCGGGGTTGGCCGCAAGCGCAAGGATCAATGCCAATGCCGCGCTAACAGCCAGGCGAACTATGGTAACCGAACGGAGCACGTATGGAATGATTGAGCAGGGGATGCGAGTGATATCCCGGGGATTGAGCGGTTGCGAGAGGCCACGGCCGGATGGCGCGCCTGATGTGCTGGCAATGTTCAGGATTCGATCTCCTGGAACGATTTCGGCTCCCATCCCTCTCCTTCGCACGGCAGGTAATGCTCGGAGACATGTTCGTCGAGCTGCGTGCAATGCAGGCCTTCGGGGTTGAAGTATCGGCAGCTTGAGCACAGCGTGCTTTCAATCAGCTTCTTGCTTGTCCGCTTGAAGTGGCTGTACTGAACCTGTGCGGGATAGATGGCGATGCCATAGATGGCGGCAACGGTAACGGCCCACCACTGGCTGTATTCGGAATCGGAGACGAATTGACGGGCGTACCAGGCCACGAAGATCGTGGCGGTTAACCGCAACATCGCAAGCCAGATGATCGAGCCAAGCGTGTGCCGGTCACCCGAACGCCGAGAGTGCGCCCCGGTGGGGGAGCCTGGCTCGTGCTGGTCGAGGATGCGGAATTGAGTGGAGCGCCGTAACACGTGTGCCTCAGTCTCTCTGTCTGTCTCTGGACCCGTTGCCGTTTCGATGCCGGGCATCGCGAATTTCACGCCAATGTCCCCGCCATGGGGACTGGATGAGCATCGATATTACACCGACACCCCGTTCCAGACAAGACCGACGTGCCCAAGCCGGGGAGATTTTACGATGAAGTTTTATTCATGCTTGCGAGCCCTGGAATACGTGCGGCCTTTCCATTCGGCGCCACGGCGCGAAAACGCCCAGCGCGCGCTGTTCAGGGCGATTGCGGAGATCATCGCGGCCGACAGACCGTGGTAGAGAATTTGTTGCCAACGCATGCGGAAGCGTATCGCCATCAGGCCCCGCATCGCGCCGGCGATAGCCAGTTGCGCCAGCGGAATCCAGAACAGGTCGGCTGTGTATCGGCCCATCGATACCGCCACGATCACGAACACCAACGGGGCCACGTACAACAGCAGCGTCGTGATCAGGAAAAACGCGAGCCCGATCAGGCTGTAGTCGAATCCCGGAAACAGGTTCTTCGAGAAGCCGCTCACGATTTCGCCCAACGACGTGTACATCCGGCAGCGGATGATGGATACCGCGTTGGCCAACGCGGTGCGGATGCCGGCGCGTTTGGCCGCGCGCCCAAGCCACACGTCCTCCACAAGCTGCGAACGCACGGCCTCGTGGCCGCCAATACGCTCGTACGCGTTTCGGGTGATGGCCAGCAACTGTCCGTTTGCTGCCGAGAACTGTGCGTCGCGGCGTTCGGTGATCCAGCGGTTGGGAAGGTAGGCGAAGTACAGAAACACCACCATCGGCACGATTACCTGCTCCCAGAACGTGGGAAGATCGTAGTCGGGAACGCCGGAGAAAAATTCCACGTTCGAGCGTTCGGAGAACGCGATGCACGCCGAAATGCCCGAGGCATGGTGTTCGGTGTCGGCATCGGTGAAAATCAGCCATGTGCCGGTTGCGGCCGCGGCCAGTTGGTGGCATGCCCAGTTCTTGCCAACCCAGCCATGCGGCAACGGTTCACCGCGTATCAGGCGTACATGCGGATCGGTTTCGGCAACGGTTGCAACGATGCTTGCGGTGGCGTCGTCGGAGTTGTCGTCGAGCACCAGCACTTCGTAATCAGGGTAGTCCTGTGCCGCGAGCGATCGTACACAGGCGGCGATGGCACGTTCCTCGTTGCGGGCCGGAACCAGCACCGAAACACGCGGCCGCCCGTTCGGGCGTTCACCGCGTCGGATCGTCGCGAAGCTTACAAAGTTGCGCAGCGCGATCGCAAACGGAACAAGCAGTATGATGGCTACGGCCAATTGATATAGGCGCATCGATAAGGAGAGCTATTGCCATCGGGAAAGCGTGCGGGGTGAACGGGCGAAGGACAGACCGGAGTACGAACGCCCAAGATACACCAATCCGCTTCTAATTGCGAAATGATTGACGTTTGCCGCCCCCTGCGCCCGGTTGATGAATCGATACCATGGCCACACCGGGCGCGCGTGCACGCACTGCTACGATCTACCACGCCGTGCCTTCGGTATAACGTGCTAATTTCCGCACCGTTTGCGATGATCATACTGAATCCCACAGAGGACTATTTCCACGGGCTTACCGAGCCCGGTTCGTACGAGTGGAGCTATTTCGACGGCCTTTCGGCCGACGGCGAGCTTGCGTTCGTGGCGATATGGTTCCGTGGTTGCCCGATGTCGCCGTATTACAGCGCCGCGGCCGATCGCGCTCTGGCCAATCGCGCCTCGGCGGGGCATGGCGGCAAGGCTGCCAACCCCGACGATTACTGCGCGCTTGCGCTGGGGGTGTACAGCCACGGCAAGCGCGTGTATTCGGCCCTGCACGAGGGGCCCGGGATGCGTTTCGCGGCCAATGGCGCCGACGTCCGTTTCGGTAACAGCACCGTGCACGCCAGCGTCACGGCCAACGGCACGCGGTCCTATCTGATCACCATCGAATCGCAATTGATGCTCGGCCGTGGTGGCCTGCGCGGCGATATCGAGATCGTGGCGCCGCCGGTTGCATTGGGGAGCCTTGCTTCCGAATACGAACAAACGCCGGGCACGCACTACTGGGTTCCCGTTGCGCCCGAGGCGACCTTCACCGCCCGGCTGGATCGCTGGCGTGGCGGTCGCGGGATCAACAAGCTCCGGTTTGGGGGGCGCGCCTATCATGATCGCAACCTGGGCACCGCGCCGATTCACGGCCTGGCCGGCGATTGGTACTGGGGCCGGTTGCACGCCGACGGCGCGGCATTCGTCTACTTCGCGGTTGCCGGCGACAGCGGCGCGCCCGATTTCGCGCGGGCCTTCGTGTTCCGTAACGGGCAGGTTGTGGCCGCCGAGCAGGATGTCGCCTTCAGCGCCGAATCCTGGGCGCGCCACTGGGCCACGTTGCCGTATCCGCGCGTGCTTCGCGGCGGCGGCCGCTCCGGGTTGCAGTTCAGCGCGCAGGCCGGCCGTGTTGTCGAGTCCGGCCCGTTTTATCACCGGATGATCGGTGAGATCGCGGCCAACGTTTCGGGGCAGACCATGCGCGGGCCGGCGATCATGGAGTATCTGCGCCCCTCGCGGCTTGGTGTTGCCGCCTTCCGGCCATTCGTTAAGTTCAGGGTACGGCGGGCGCGACGGCGCGCAAGCAATCGTGCTTGATAACGTCCGATCGTCGTGCCAGCTTCCCCACACGGCCAACCGCTCGATCATCCTTCATTAGATACGGTTCCTCGATGTCTCGCATACAGAAACTTCCCGATTCACTCGCAAACAAGATCGCGGCCGGTGAGGTGGTGCAACGCCCCGAATCGGTAGTGAAGGAGCTTGTGGAAAACGCGCTCGATGCCGGCGCCACGCAGGTTGCCGTTACCGTGCGCAATGCCGGCAAGTCGTTGATCTACATCAGCGACAACGGGAGCGGGATGGACGAGGCCGACGCCCAGACCGCGTTCCTGCGGCACGCCACCAGCAAGATCGCGTCGCAGGAGGATCTGGACCGCATCCTGACGCTCGGGTTCCGAGGCGAGGCGCTGGCGGCGATCGCCGCGGTGGCGCAGGTGGAACTGAAAACCCGGCAGGAAGGCGAGGAGCTTGGCACGCTGGTCCGGGTTGAAAGCGGCACGGTGGTGGAAACCACGAAAACCGCCTGCGAGAAAGGCACGTCGATCGCCGTGAAGAACCTGTTCTTCTCGGTGCCGGCGCGGAGAAAGTTTCTGAAGTCGAACGCGACGGAGTTCAAACACATTGTTGAAACGATGCAGCGCTTCGCGCTGGCGTATCCCGAGGTGGCGTTCACGCTGTCGGAGGATGACTCGGTGGTGATGAATGTGCGCGCCGGCACGATGGAGGATCGCATCCGCGCGTTGTACAACAACGACATGATGAACGGGCTGCTTCCGTTCGAGGCCCAGGGCGAGGGGATCACCGCCCATGGATTCGTGGGGCGCCCGAACTTCGCGCGAAAGTCCAAGAGCGACCAGTATCTCTTCCTCAACGGCCGCTACATTGCCAGCCGCCTGCTGTCGCATGCGGTGTTCACCGGCTACGAGCACCTGCTGGACGCGCAGAGCTATCCGCCGTACATCATCTTCCTGACAATCGATCCGGAGCGGGTGGATGTAAACGTGCATCCCACCAAGTCGGAGGTGAAGTTCGACGACGAGAATGCCGTGTACCACCTGCTTCAGGAAGGAACACGCGCTGCGCTGGGGCGGCACAACCTTACGCCGGCGATGACGATGCCGGCCGGCGATACCGCCGAAAGCGTGATTGCCGCGCTGCGTTTCGCCCTGCCGAATTACGATCGCCCGGAAACGTTCCCCACCGCGCCGTCGCCATCACAGGGCGGATCGCGTCGCGACGGTGATGCGCGTTGGGCCGGTGGTGGGATCGCGGGCGACCGTGCCGGCGTTCCGCCCGCCCGTCCGTGGGAGGACCGCGCGCGCAGCGGCGGCATGAGCCAGGATATGTTCCGCACGCTGTTCGGCGATCCTAACGCCACGCAGCCCGCCGCCGCGCAACCGGCTGCCGGAGCCCCGATGGATTCCCCGTTGTTCGGTTCGCCGGCCGAGCCGCCCCCAACCGCCGTTGGCCGCCATCAGGCTCGCGAGGACGAAGGGCTGGATGAGCGTTCGGGCCTGTGGCAGATCCACAACAAGTACATCATCTCGCAGATCCGTTCCGGCGTGATGATCGTTGATCAACATGTGGCGCACGAGCGCATCCTGTACGAACGCGCGCTGGAGAGCATGCGCGCGGCGATGCCGATGTCGCAGCAGTTGCTGTTCCCGCTGGAGATGAAGGTGGCGCCTGCCGAATACGCGTTGTTGCGTGAGATACGGTCGGATCTGCTGGCGCTGGGGTTCGATCTTTCGCTGGATCGCGGCGAGCGCGTGGTGATCCTGGGCGTGCCCACCGATGTGCGCGCCGGGCAGGAGGGGGCTATTCTTCACGAGTTGCTGGACCAGTATGCCGAGTATCAGCACATGGGGATGACCGACCAGCGCGACCTGGTTGCCGCGTCGTTTGCGTGCCGGGCGTCGATCAAGGCCGGCGATCCGCTCTCCGAGCCGGAGATGCTGAACCTGATCGAACAGCTCTTCGCGACCTCGATGCCGTACGTGTGCCCGCATGGGCGGCCGATTGTGATTCGCATCGATCTGGCCGAGCTCGATCGCCGGTTCGGGCGCACTTCCTGAAGTGCCCGTCGCGCAGGCCGCGTGCGGTGATGGTGAACAACAGTACGGGTATAACGGGACACGGAGTTTGAGATTTTGGGACAAACGGTTTGAGATTTCTATAACGCAAAAACGGCCTCCCGTTGCATCAACGGAAGGCCGCTCTGACGTCGTTCTATTGAGTACTCGTGAGGTCCTAGTCCTCGACCTCGACACCGCCTTCAGTGCCGTCATATGATAGGCGCAGCACCTCAACACCACCAATCGAATACACAGCCTGCCAGGCATAGATCTGGCTTGTCGGGTTGAACGCGTCGACAAGGGTCAGTCCCGACTCGGACGACGGCGAGCCAGTGATGTCCGGCCAATCGCCGTTCTCGCGCGTGCGCTTGCCGGCGCAATCGATGGTGATGCGGTAGTCGTAGTCGGCGTCGGCGTCGTTGTCGTAGTAGATCACCACCGAGTTACCGCCACCTGGGCAGGCCCCCGTGCACTCATATCGCGGCTTTCGGTTCTTCGCCTGGGATGCGCTAGGAATCGCAATCGATCCCATAAGGACCAGCGCCAGCAATGTCAGAATAGTCTTCATGATACCTTTACATTGAATGTGAGAGGAAGTTGAAACCCTGTTAAGGGCGTACAAATATGGTCTGAGCAGAGGGGCTGCCGCGTACGTACGATCTACATACGCCGTTATCGACCCCGGACGCGCCGCCGGTTTGCCGCGCGCTGCCGTCTGGTGGCCTCGCTAACGTCCTGCTGCAGCACGTGGATGCGGCCGGAGTATGAGTCGAGCGATAGCGCAATGCGATCGAGCTTGGCGCCCAAGCTCCCGCTGAATGCCCCGAGCACCTGCCCCACGAGCATCTTCATCTGGTCATCCCGTAGGATCCACTCACGGTCGATCGATCCGCCCAACCTGCTGGCATCGCCGACCACAGCCAACGTCGGTTGGTCCACGCGACCACCCGTCGAGAAGCTGAGCAGGCTATTGAGCGCCGGACCCATCACCGACGCGATTATCGCGCTCACGAGCGGCCGGAGAGCCACAGAGGCGATCAGGCCCACGATACCGGTAGGCCCGATAGTTGAGAGCAATACCTCGGAAATCTTCGCCGAAGCCATGGTCTGCAGACCGCCGGCCATCACGTTAAACGCGCGTTTGAAGGGTTCTCGTACGGCGCCCTCCTCGCCTGTGAACAGGTTCGTCAGCGTACTGGTCAGGTTGCTTTGCAGCTCGCCGGCGATGCCTGTAAGCGCACCGCTCTTATCCTGCAGCTCACGTTCGATACCATCGAGCTGCTCGGTCAGGGCCGCCACATCCTCGGCCCTCCCGGCCTTTTGAGCCTCTGTGAGCCGAGCACGCGTCTGCTCGCGCTGCAGGGCCAACGATTGCAAAGCGGCCATGCGCTCGGCTTCGAGGCGTGCGCCGGTCACGCGCGACTCCACGGCAGCGCGATCCTCGGCCGAGCGTCGCTCGATGTCCGCCTTCTGTGCCGCATAGTCCGAGTCGCTAAGCAATAGTTTCTGGTGTAACTCGTCCAGTTCACGCAGCTTCCGCGCCGCATCGCTCTCAACGCCTGCCTGCCCGAAGTCGCTTGCGAACTGCGCCAAATCATCGATGAGCCGTTTTTCCTTCTCCGCCCGGCGTTCCAACACGGCCAGCTCCCGCGATTGCGCATCCTGCAGCTTCTTCAGCTCGCGCTGATATCGCGCGTCGAGGATCTCATCGGTGGCGGCCGCTACCTCGATCTGCTGCTGCTGCTGGATGCCCAGGGCCTTGGCGTCGGTAGCGAGAATATCGGCTTGGATGACCCCCAACTCGCGCCGCAGGGCATCGGCATGGCTCTGAGCCGTTCGTCGCTGTTCATCGGTGGTTGCCTTGTTGACCTCGCTCAACGCCTGCTGCAGCTTCGCGTAGGTGTCGAGGTAGCGCTCGTTCCCGTTGACAACGGCCTGCAGTTCCTTTGCGGTGCCCAACTCGATGATCTGCAGCCGCTTCGACAGGCGGTCGCTGAGAGCATCGTCGTCAACGCCCTTGATGGCGGCCGCCTCGGCTTCCAGCGACGCGATGCGAGCTTGGATGGACTCATCCAGCGCTGCCTGCTCACGAGCCAACCCCTCGCGGAATTGCGCCAATAGCTTCTCACGGATCTCCTTTTCGGCCCGCAACTTCTCGGCATCCGCTTCCTTGCGTAGCGCTGCCGGCAGATCGATCAGGGCCTTGCGCAACTCATTCTTGCCGGTTAGATCGGTCGTACGGTCTTTCGCATCAGCAGTAATCCGCGCATTTAATGTATTCAGATCCTGTTGTGCCTTGTCGAGCTTCCCCTGCAGCTCGAGGTCGATTTCAGCCTTCCGCTTGGCGATCTCCCCCTCGAGATCGACGTCGACGATGCCGAGCATGATCTCATCGATCTGCCGACGAATTTCCCGTGCCTGGGGCAGCAGGTTCTCCCGTTTGACATCGATTTCGCCCACCTCGATCTTGAGCTTCAGTTCCTCGTCGGCCAGGCGCCGCTTCTCTTTCAGGGCGTCACGCGTGGCCTGGAGCTCGGCGGCGATCTCATTCGGGATATCACGCAGCCGTTGCTCCAGATACGCCTTACGCTTGATCTGATCGGCGTTCAGGCCTTCACCGGTCAGCCCAGCCAATTCACGCTGGGACTTCCGCTGCTCCTCGCGCAGTTGCAGAACCGCCCCGAATTGGTTGCTGTAGGCGGCATCGATCGCCTGCTTTGCCTTGTTCCATGCGGCGGCCAGATTCTCGGCGCTGGAGGTGGCGCGCTGTGTGTTGGCCTGCAGCCCCAACGCTTGGCGCGCGGCATCCTGGATCGCGCTGCCCGACTTCGTCATCGCCGGCACGAACTTCTTCACCTCGTCGTTGGTCAGGCCCAACTTCTCAGCTATCTCAGCCTGGCTCAGCCCTGCTTTCTGCATCGAATCAACGGCCTTCTTAATGGTCGTTTGGGCCTCGATTCTCTTCTTGGATTCCTCAGCGATGTCCTTGTTGAGCGCCGCCTGCTGCTCTCTGGAGGTCTCCACGAACGGTAACGTCTCGGCTATGGTATCATGCACCTGTACCAAGCCAGCATACTCCCCCTTAGCCGCCGCGGCCATATCAATCCGCTTTTGTTTCATCTCGCCGAGGTTGGCGCTGCTGTCGCGGTAGCTCTCCACCAAGGCCGCGGCCTCGGACTGCAGCGACTCCATCTGATCGGCGGCGGCCTCATCGGCTAAGCGTTGGTTCTCATCGGCGAAGGCGCGCACGCCGTCAGTCGCGATGCGCATCTGTTGGCCGGTGATCTCACCCTTGGCGCCGATTGTTTCGACGGCCTCAGCATAGTCCGGCGCCTTCGAGGCCAGCTCATCGGAGACCTCGATGAAGCGCTTTTGTTCGGCCGCGGTGCGGGCCGGCTTCTCGGCCAGGCGGTCATACTCATCAGCCAGGGCATGCAGGTCCTTCGACGCCTGGCGCGTCTGCACTGCCCGGTCCTGAGCGGCGCCGAAGTCGTCGAGCGCGGAGTTCACATCATCGATTGCCTGGCCGATTTCCTTCGTGGAATCACCAAAGAGCGCGAAAGCCGCCACGATGGCGGCGATCCCGCCCACGACGGCGAGGATGGGCATCGCATATTGGGCAGTATTCAAACCCACCTGCGCGACCGTGGCGCCCTCGGTGGCCACCGCCTGAGCGCCCAGGGCCGGCACGGTACCGAGCACCGAGGCAATTAGCTTCTTGACAAGTCCACCCGCCACATCGAAAATTTTGAACTTATCCTGCAGCAGGGTCAGGCCGGGGCCGATCTGCGTCACGGTGGTCAGGATTCCACCGGCGCCGGAGATCACTGGAGAGAAGAAGCTGGCGACGTTCGAGGCGAACACCTCCGCCTCGCGACTGGCCGCCTCAAAGACGTTCTGGGGCTTGATCGAGTCGGTGATGATCTTGCCCGCCGCGGTGGCCTGTTGCGCGATTGCGGCGCCATCGATTGGTGCGGAGAACACCTTGGCATAGATCTCGGTGCCGATATCCTCGGCTGGACTGCCAGAGAGCGCAGTCTGAAACTGCGCCCGGATCTGCTCGGAGATCTGCCCATCCTTGAAGGCCGTCTCAGTCGTCGACGTCACCTGCTGCAAAACATCTTTGACTGACAGTGCGCCTGACTCACCCAATTGGACGATCTTCTGAATCTGGTCGGTAATTGGGCTATCGATACCCTTGAGGGCGTTCTGCACGTCCCCAGCTTTCAATCTGATCCCAGTTTCCTTGACTGCGTCAGCCAGCTTATCGGTATCACGCGTGCCTGCCTCAATGCCGCGCGTCAGCAACCCGATGGACTCCTGCGCCGAAAACCCCAGATTCTTGAAATGCTGGGAGTACTCGTCAAGGGTATCCATGGCATCATCCTGACCACTCCCAGCCTTCTGCATCGCCAACGCGATCAGATCCCCGGCCTCTCCGCCTTCGAGACCCCACTGCGCAACAATCGTTCTCCCTTTGCCAATCACGTCGTTCACATCGGTATCGAACCGCTTACCGATCGCGCCGGCCTTGAGCGTAAAATCGGCGAGCCCTTTTTCATCGAGGAACTGGCCTAGGAGCTGCTTTGATCGTGCCAGCGCTGTCGTGGCCTCGGCAATCGACCCTGGGAACCCGCGTGCGAACACATCATTCGCGATCCCACCCAACCGCGTCAGCTCGTCACCAGTGGCCCCGGTGCGTGCTTGCAGGGTGCGCATGGCGTCCGCATTCTCCGAGGTCTTCTCCTCGATCGATGAGAGGAACTCGCCGGCCTTGCCAATTGCCTCAAAGGCGAACATCTTCTGAAAAACACCCGCACTTTCGTCTGCTACATCTGCCACCTCCTTTTCTATCTCAAGCATTTTTTCCAACTCGGCACGGGCTTCGGCCACCGATGCCTCTACCTCGCGGTATGCCTCGCTGCCAGTGTCGCCAGTCCGGCGCATCTCGGCGAGGGCCGCCTGTTGCTGGCGTACGGTATCGGACAAGCTCTTCTTGGTCAACTCCCATGAGTCGGCAAGTTTGCGGATTTTTTCAGGGTCGATCCGTGAAAGCGAGTCCATGAGCGGCTTTGTGTCGATACCATCGACCGCATCACCGAACGCACCTGCGGCGTCGACGAGATCATCGAACCCGTCAGCCAGGCGCTTCAAGTCGGCCGGGTCGGCCAACTCGACAGACGCTGCCGATTCGAGCACGACGCGCATGCGCGCGGCCTCGCCGCGCACTTGCGCATCGTTCAGACGACCAACGATGTCGACCTGCAGTTGTGCTTTTGCCATAGCTCAGACTGAGATGGAGGATGTGAGTATATGCTCGATTGCCCGTAGGGCGCGGCCCATGGGTAGGTCCCAAACCTGGGGCAGCTTCAACACGTCGTCCTTCGCCAACAGGTAGCACCACCAATGATGGCGCCCATCCTCTACTCGTCGTTCGGACTCACCATCGGCATGGAGTCGGATGCGGCGCTGCTGCTCTCGGGCGAAAGCGCGCCTGCTGTCAGGTCGGCCCACAGCGTTCGTCCGTATGTCGCGAGCATGTAGAAACGCATGGACTTGAGCTGCTGTGACGCGTCGCGCAGCCCCGTTCTTGAAAAAAAATCCTCAATGCACTCCTGCACGATCGCCCACAGATCGGCGGTCGCATGCTCCATCAGGAAGTCGAACACCTGCTCACGCTGCAAGAGGGCCGGAGATGGGGCACCGACAGTCTGCTGGCTTTGCTCCACGATGATCATTGCGAACGCGCGCAGCCGCCATGTCATACCACCGGCCAGCTCCAGCTGATGATCGGTCGCCGGTGGACGCAGCCGCAGCTCATTATGATATTGGCATAACTCGAACGCGCCGGTCACGCCGCCGATCGGCGCCGATGTGAACTCGTATTGAAACTGTCGTTGAGCAACAGTAAAACAGCGTATGAAGCGCTTTTCGAGGATCTCGGAATCTGATGCCTGCATGATCATCCCTCCGGCTACCAGCCGGCGATTTGTTTATAGAGTCTCGTCTCGTCGATGACGTCGAGGATATCCAACGAAACCACGCCGCGCACGTCGAGCACGAGGCGCGGACGCTCGCTGGTCGGATCCTGCCGGGGCAGAACGCGGAAGCGCCGCACGCGGATCGCCGTAGTACTGAAGTCCATCTGCATCACGCCCGCAGCGGTCTGTCCGGCCTGCATCGCGAACGTGATACCCACGTCCTCCACACGTTTGGTGAGCAGCACCTGCAGCGTCTGGCGGAGGTCGTCGAAGTTATTGTACGGGGTGATCCAGTTCGACGTCATGCGAAGCGCCACCGCACGATCACCCTGGATTGCATCGGGCTGCGTGATAGGCTCCAACGTGAGGCTCGATCCCTCTTCGGCATAGCGGAATTGGTAGACGTCGGTCACGCCTGCGAACGTCAGCACGAGCAGATCCTGCGCCATCAGGCGCACTGTGGTTAAGTCGTCAATCGCTATCACTGCCATTTCAGGCTCCCGGATATTTTGGTGTCGCCGTGAACGAGAAACTGGGCAGATCCACATACCCCTCGACGTATTCGATCGGCATATCCCCATCCGGCAGGTGCAACTCGATGAACTCCCCATCATCGGGCACGGTCAGCGAGTCGCTGTAGGCAATGAACTGTCGGTCAGCGGTCCACCAGGCTTCACAGAACGCCATCGCCAGCGGTGCACTCAGCTCGTCGGCGCCGATCACGATCTCACCGATTTCCCGCCGAGTGCGCCTGTGCCCATACAGCACGCCGCGCAGGCTCGTTCCTGTCTCGCGGTCGACCGTAGGGCGCCGATATGCCGACAGCTCGTCAATGCGCATGCTGACCGTCTCGGCGGCCTCGATGTATCGTAGCCAAATCATGCGGACTCCAGCATCAAACGTCCTCCAGGGGTGGATCGAACACAATGCAGCGCCCGATTGTGATGTATAGTGTTCCCTCAGCGGTCATGCGGCCCACCGGCACGATCATATCCTCGCTTGCGGTCTTGGTCGCCAGCGCGGTAGATGAGAGGTTCGAGCCGCTGAGCGTCGTGCGCAGCCATATCTGCATGTTGGGCGCGAACGAGATACTGTCGGGCAGGATGAACCGCCCGGCTGTCTGCACGGTGATCGGGTCGCCGACCGCGGCGTCATGCAGCGCCAAGCCGCGCACCAAGCCATAATGCAAATGATGGGCACGCGCCTTGATCACGCTATTCGTGCTCGTCATCGAGACTACCATGCCGGCCTCGATCGTGCCGACTGCGGTTCCAGTGATTACATGCAGCGGCTGGGAAGCGACGATGCGTGCCGGCGCTGGCGAGATCGCCGTGTCGGCACTGGTGAACTCCAGTGGGGGAGTGGTGTACTCGAAACGGCCGGCATGCTCCAAGCGCACCGAGGTGCCGATTGGTGCGGCCTTCAGCTCCCAGCTCATCACCACGTAGGACTGTCCCTCCAGCGTGAGCGTCGCACCGATATTGAGCGGCCGCCAATCCGCCGCTGCTGGCGGATCCTGACCAGCGACACGCCAGCAACAGCGGGCATCGATCGAAATGTTGCGCTCGGCCGATGCATAGTCGCCGGCCACCCCACGCGTGAGTTGCACCACGTCGACCATCTCACGAAACTGACGTTCGGTACCGCCACGCTGCGTGCGGATACCCGTGATGGGCATGTAGACCTCTTCATAGACCAAATCCGTGCCGTCAGCGATCGTGCCACCAGTGCGGATGTAAATGGCAGAGCTGAGTCCGCGCAGGGAGTCTTCCGGGTTCGACTCATCGCCGCGCGGTGATCCGGCATCGTACATGATGGCGTTGTGCGGGAAGCATGCGCCATCCATTTCGATGTCAAGATCGCGCCCCATATGCTGCAGGTAGCAGAACGCTGGGCCGATTGTGAGCGCCAGGCGCTCACCCTGATCACTCACGCGATCGGCCGGCCGCGGGACATAAAACCCGCCGTCATAAGAGTATTGCCGCAGGCCCTCACGCAATAGCGTGGTAGATGCGCCGCTCCACTTGGTCGTCGGCTCGGCGTCCGCCCCAGCATCGTCAGCCATGCGTAGATCAACCTTATCCTCCATCGCGTCGCGCAACTCGATCTCCGTGCCGACCATGCTCGCGGCTGGTCGAAACGACATCGTGATCGTGTCGCCCTCGTAGGTGAACCCCGTGTAACAATCGAACTCGAACGCGATGGCATAGATCAGCTCACCGAGCGTGCCGTATCGCAACCAGCTGAACGGCTCGTCGGCTGCGTGGGGGCGTAGCATCTTGAAGTCGATGAAGAGATCATCGCCCAAGTTGAGGGGGATATGCTGGTTGATATCCTCCCACGGCATAATGCCTTCAAGGCCGGTAATCGGATCGATACCGATGGCTTCGCGGCTGCTGTAGCGGAGCACGCGTGTGCTCCGCCATGTGTCATACTTCCATCGAGCACGCCAGCAGTACCAACCACTGGGCGCCGTCTCATAGGCCATCGTGACTCCGGCCGGCGCCACCAGGCTGAACAGCTTCGTCATCAGAACATCAAACGCCACCAAGTCACCGAACCGGATCTCACGAGTACCATCCTTGAACGGCCCCAGGCGATCGGCCACATTCTCCTCGATCCATTCCTCGTCGATCATGGCCACCACGTCGCGCAGGGGGTTGTCGAGCATGACACCAATGTCGACGCCAACAGCCGTGAATTTCCAGAATCTGATCGGCTGTACGTCGCCGCTCCATTCGATGCCGCTCCATCGATCGGCTGTGCCCTGCACATCGCGCCTGACGAGCCCACGGGCGCGCACATCAGCGTCGACGGCAGGAGTAGCCGGGTTGATCAACAGCGCGCAGTACCGCACTTCCGAACGCGTCTCCAGAGCGAACTCGATCGCGGCCAGGTCATCATCCGATGCAGCCGCATCTTCGTCCATCGTGAACGATATCTCAGCGGGGAGACGTTGCCCTGTATCCGAATCCGCGTCCTGTTTCACGCTCTCCCATGCCAGCGTGTTCACCTCAACGGCATCCTCCAGATCGAGCAGGGCCTCATAGGTGTCAGCAATCACGAACACTTCGGTGGTCGTGCCGACGCCGTCTTCCTGGTAGGTCGTGGTTGTGCGGTATGCGGGCATAATGTGAGCTGCCGAATAAAGAGCCGCCGGCGACGCCGGCGGCTCTGACGTCATGAGATTACGCCGCAGGCTTCCAGAATAGCGTGCCGGCGAGTTGAGCGGTCACGTCGCCGGAAGTGAAGGCCGGCGGCCGGATCGTACTGCCGTCGACCAACGTGATCGCGGGCAACTGGTAGGCGAGTGCCGTGGCCCCGTCGGTTGTGGCGGTGTATGCCGTGCCGCCGGTCCATTCACAGTTCACGCTCAAAGCGGTGAACGGCTTGATGCCGAGGCCGATTTCGCTCGTGAGGACACCGATCAGCGTGAAGAACCCGTCGGCGGCCGGGTCGAGATGCGAGGGGCCGGGCACGGTCACACGCACCGGCTTGCCGCGCAATAACGATAACTTGGTCGCGAACCAGTCGCCTGTTTCCATCACCGCAGCACTGATCTTGTCGGCATCGCCGCTGGCGCCGCTCGTGCGCTCGGTGCCGGTCTTCATCTCGAAGTCTTTCAAGGTCTTCGCAGCGCTCAGCTGCATGCCGCCGAGGATCGGGATCGTGATACGATCCGTGCTCGATGCCGTCGAACTTTTTGCATATAGCGGCGTCGCCTCGCCTATTGTCTTTACCGTCAGGAGTGTGCCGAGCGCGTCGATCTCGCCTGTATCGAGCGTCAGAGGCTCGATCCAGAGGGCGCTCGTGCCGTCGAATGGGACGTTTATTGCAGACATTGCTGGTCAGGGTTAGTTAGAGTATGAGGTTAGAAGCACAGGCTGAGTTGAGTGATCGTGATGCTCGTCGCGCTCGCGGCGTTGTCGAGCTTGAAGCAAAACGCCTCACCGCCGCCCGTATCAAAGGTGTGGACCACATCCAACGCCGCGCCGCCGAGACCGCCCGCGTCGATAACGCATCCAATGCCGGTGTCGGCGCTGTCGGTTCGCGCGGTGATCGTCAGATCTCCCGATCCCGGTTGCGCCCCGGAGACCCTCACATACAGGCTGCGAAGCCGTCCAGGAATGGGCAGGTAGAAAATGGCATCGCTCTCAAGTGCATGCGTGCCCGTCTGGAGATGGCCGATATAGACTATCGTGTTGGCCGGCACCGTAATGCCGCCACCGACACGTTCGTTCACCGCAGCGCTCAGGATCATTCCGCCGCCGGTGGACACATTCAGTGTGTCGCCGTCCCATGTGAACGCATCTCCGAACTGGTACTCCTGAACTGGACCGGCTTCCTCGTCATATCGGCCCAGGCCACGACGCCCAGCGCTGATGACCTGCAGCTTGCTATATGTGATCGAACCATCCTCGATCTGATCGGTACCGGCCACGCCAGCCAGTTCGGTGCCGGTAGTGGTATCGTAGAGTTGCAGGAGTTTCATGCGTAACTCACATGAGTGAACCAGCGGATGCGGAAGAAATTGTATAGCTCGATGCGCCTCAGGCGGCGCCATATCCCGTCACCGTCGTCCTGGGAGCCATGCGGCCCCGGGCTCGTGTTCGCTTCGATCGTCACGATCGTCCATCGGTCCACCACACGCTCAACTATACCGACATGCCCGCGAATGCCCTCTCCGTGCTGCCAAATTACTACGTCCCCGATCCGCACGTCGCCGCGCCCACGCACCACATCACGCGCGGTCAGGCTCTCACGCCCGTGATAGTTGATCGCCAGGCCACCACGATATGTGGGCGTCACTGCGTGCGCCATCGTCAGCGCCATGCCCACCATCGCGGCGCAGTACGGCGCTCCGATTGGATTGCCTGCAGCTCGATTCAGTTGGTCGATCAGCGCTCCTCGGTTGCCGGGCCGCTCCTCGGTGCCGACCCACGCGCGTGCGATCACCAAGTGACAGGGATCGGCTGCGAACGCAGTGCGTGCGCAGCCGCCGGCAAGCGTGGCCGTGGCCGCACTATAGCACAGTAGCCAGAAGAGCCACCGAGATTGGGATGCATATGAGAAAAGCGATTGCAAGCACATAGAGAGCCACGGCGATGTTGCCGCTTTTGAGTTCGGTAATGACGTCGAGTTTCCGGTGACCGTAGCGCAGCACCACGTAGTGGAGCGTCACGGCAGTCATGGCGGCCAGCGGCCCAGCCGCGAACCCACTAAACTGCTGCGCGGAGTCATACAGCTCCACGAAGCCGTAGAGCACGCCAACCCATGCCAGCGCCAGCGTCCTCTTCATCTGCCATCGTTGCGAGAGCGCTCGCGCGGTACGCTCGACTCCGGCTGCTGCCGTCGCTGCCGCGTTCGATGCGGCGCTCGTTGCGACCTCCGCCATGTCTGCCATGGCGGAGGTCACCGTGGTCGCTCCAGTCTTCGAGTTGGGGAAGGACATATTCATCAGATCTTGATGTTGCGAACGCGACGAATCACGCGCGGCTTCATGATCACCGGCTCAGCACGGATCTCCCCGCGCAACCGGCCCGCCTTGCGGTCTTGCAGGCCCTCATAGTCCTCGAACTCCAAACCGCTGTTCGTTACGATCGACACGCGGTTCTCACCGGCCGACATCAGATACAGGCTCGTCGTCACAGTCAGTGGCGTCGTGGCGTTGTTGGGCTCGGTGAGTGTGATCGTATCATCCAGCAGAGGAATCAGTTCAACGCCCGCGAAGCGCTCCACGCTCATTCCGAACTGATCGACCGTTGTCTGTAACGAGTTCTGCCTCTCCAGAATCGTTGCCATGCGCGCATACATGAACGGGTGCATCATGATGCCTGTGCACTGATCGAGCTTGCGGATCTCCGTCCGCAACTTCTCTTTGAACGCCTCATCATTGCTGCTGCTGGTCAGATCGAGATGGTTACCCGTGGCCCATGTTGCGGCATCGATCACCATTGTGTTGCCGGTGAATCCCGACACATCACTCGTTCCGTTGAGCAAGGTCTTGAAGCCGCTCATCTGCCGCGGTGTGCCGGCGCCCGATCCGTTGAAGATCTCCGACTCCAGAGCCTTCGTGAACACCTCGACATCTTCCTCCAACTGCGTATCGATCCACGGCCCTAACGGTACCAGCTGTTTCGCATCATCGGCGAGACGCGTCTGGTCGATATCGATCTGGAAGTAGACAGCGGCCTGGACACCGGTCTCCGGCGTGGTCTCACCGAGCACCTTGCCGGTCGTTGTCACGGTGGCGTCGAGCGCTCGTCGCTGCAGGGATAGCGATCCCTGGACCACGCGATAGATGAAATCCGTACTCTTCTCCTGCCACCCGCTGACCTTGTCGAGGTATCGGAGGAATGGGCTGATCTGCAGCATCTTGGCAAGTACGGCACGGCCGCGCTCACCATCGCCAAGGCTGCTCAAGGATCCAATCGTTGCCATGTGTGTGTCGGTTATCGTTGAGAGATCAGCAGTGCGTATACGCCACTGCTGGCGCATTTGCTACTGCTCGATCGTGGCTTCCACGTGCTTCATGATTCCTGGCGGCACCGATCGCGCCAGGCGGCTCTCGTAGACCGGCTTGTCGTCGGGTTTCTCGCCGGCTGGCTTCTCGCCGGGTTTTTCGGTGCCCGACTTTGCCGGCTTCGCGGTCAACTCGGCCTGCCATTCCTCGGCATCAGCGCCGGTCAGACGCTTCGTCCACCGGGTTTTTTCCTCCTCGCCCGCGGAAATGCGCCCGCTCTTTACCGCCTCGGTCAGCAGCGTTTCCACTTCCTTCTCGCGGTTTGCCTTTGCGGTCGCAGCGGCGCGTTCGGCCTCACTCTTGCGGGTGCCGGACTCGTCGTCGAGTCGCTTCGCGAGCGCCTGGATGGATTCAGCGACAGGGCCTAACGCGCGATTCATGCGCTTGTCGACGAGCTGTGAGATCTGCGCAGCGAGCTGCGCATTGGCATCGCCGGAGAGCGCCGGTGGCGGGTCGTCATCCTCGTCGTCGGGGATCTCCAGATCGTTGAGCGCCTTCAGCGCGGCCGCTTCCTGATCCTCCGGGATCACCTTCGTCTCGATTAGCGAACGGATGAATCGTTTCAACCACGGCGGCATAGCATCCTCCAGTTTGGTCGGCCGAGGATCGGAGCCACCCGGCCCCGGCCCATGCCGAGTGCGATCATGCGGCAAACCTACCCCGCGCCGCGGGGGGGCATCATGCGTATACGCTAATGTGAACGCGCTTCGCATTAGCGCATATGCGGCCGCGTGTGCACTGTGATACATGCAGCTTTGCATCATGGAATCACACGATGACACATCGGGCAGGATGCTGGAGAATAGGCTGGTTTCGATGCAGTATGATGATGATCTGTACAGGGCCGGAAAAACGTTCCTCATCCATACGTTCGAGACGCCTTTGTTGTTGCCGGAGAATGCAGGCAGTGCCTTGATTAGCGCGGCCATGTGCATCGTCAACAAGCTGGCCTGGCTTCAGCCATCAGGAGATTCCTAATGCCATTTGTGACCTTGCGTGAAATGAAACCGCTAGTCCCGACGGGCGTGATGGCGGTCCTCTCAAAGCCTGGCGAGACTGAGGGAGAGACAGTGTTCGATGAGATCGAGCGACAGGCGGCCGCCATCATCAGCGAGCGCACCGGCACGCCGATCCCAGACGACGTTGCCGATCGTCCATCATGGGCAGTGATCCCGTCGGCGTGGATAATCAAAAAACTCTGTAACCCTGCCATCAGCGGGCAGTCGGCTGAGTATATGGCCGAAGTCGAGGCTGACTATAACCGAGCGCTGGCGTTCCTCAACCAATTTCGGATGACTCCCGTCGCGAAGCGCCTGGGCGCGGTAGGCATCTATCCACAAAAGGGCATAAAGGGGTGGTAAATGGCCGGTCTATTGAGTTACCAGGATCTCGCTGATGGACTGCTCGCGCATGTGCGCGCGGTCGCCGAGGATCTCGGTGTCGACGAGGGGGCGATCATCAAGGGCACCTCGGAGAACTGGCCTGCCCCGTTCATCCAGCTCTGGATGCGGCCGCTGCCGAATGCACAGGTGGTTAGTGGCATGCCGATGGCGTGCGTAGCCGCTATATCGTTCGCGATTGGTGTGCCGAAGGCCATCAGTGCGGTGGAGGCAATCGAGTCGGCCATGCCGATCGCAGCGAAGCTATTGCGCGTGCTGGCACGTTACCGTGGGTTCAGCGCTAACGCCTCACCCATAGCATTTGTTGGAGAGACCTCGGATTTGTGTGTGGTGGCGGTCGAGGGCGTGGCGCCGTGGGATCCGTGGCAACTGACCGAAGAGCCTCCGCCGCCTCCGCCGCCAGACTCCTCGCTGATCAACGAATTACTGGCCTATTGGACTCTCGACGAGGAGACAGGCACGCGAACAGACAGCCATGGATCGCATGATCTGGCACAGAGCGGACCTGTTGGCACTGACACAGGCATCATCGCGACCGCGGCGCACTTCGACGGCACGAATGCTCTGGTTACCGATGGTGCCGATCTGCCCACCGGGGACACACCATGGACAGCCTGGTGTTGGATCAAGGCGCAGAGCTTCGATGCCGGGCAAGTGTACATGTCCAAGGGCACGCCGGTCGTACGCGAGTGGTGGCTGTGGTCGAACGGTGACAATCGCGTCTTCTTCACCGCCTTCGGGCCGTCTGGCGCAACAACGGCCGTCGCCGGCGAGTGCGAAACGGGACAGTGGTACCTGCTCATCGCGTGGCATGACCCCGACGACGACCGCATATGGCTGCAGATCGACGACACCACGCCGCAATCGGCGGTGTGGGCGGGCGGTATGGGCGCCGGCGCTGGCAACTTACGTCTCGGGGTACGTGATGACGGCGTGGGGCATTTCAACGGCCTCATAGACGAGGCCGGCATCTCCAATCGGATCCTATCCGCCGATGAGCGCACGGCACTCTACAACGCCGGCGCGGGCACGACATACCCGTTCAGCTGATCATGGCACGACGCAAACCCATACCTCCTGCTCCGGGCACCAGGCCGCGCAGCGCACGACTCACCGATGCCGAGCGCGCGCACGTGGCGCAGTACATCACCGACAACCCCGATCTGAGTGATCGCGTCGTGGCGCTGCACATGGGCGTGACCGCACCGCAGGTGCGGCATGCTCGCGAGCAGGCCGCACGCGGCGAGATCCGCGTGCGGCAGAACGGGCTTAAGGGCGCACCGAAAGCGCGCACGATCATGCAGCAGAGGAGCGTCAACGAGTTGCTGCAGGAGCAGCTCCATTTTGGCATGGCGCAACTCGCTGAAGCCGAAAAGATCCCGGCCGGCGATCGGATCAACCTCTGCGGCGCGGCCGCGCGCACGCAGCGGGTGATGCTCGCTACCAGGCTTGAGGGGCATCTGAAGACGACCGACGCCGGCACGATACTGGAGCTGGTCAGGATCTTCGTGCCCGATGCCACCGAAGACCAGGTCATTCGCTACTACCACGAGGCCCGTGAACGATGCCGCGTCAACGAAGCCTAGCGCCCACCGCGCCCGTCGATCCTGCCGACATCGGTTTCTCGGCACTCGATCTGCACATGCGGCGCGCGCAGACAGCTCTCACCGACAATGCCGCGCTGTTGCCGGCAGCGCCATGGCCGGAGCATGAGCGCACGCCTGAGCGCCGTGCTGTACGTACGGCGGAGGCTGGCGGCGACTTCTGGGCGTTCGATCGGATCTACTGGCCGCCCGAGCTCTACCCGCACGGGTACGCGAAGCCGTGCCGATTGCACCGCGAGCTCGTGAAGCTGATGCGCATGCCCGGTGTGCATGTCGTCGCAGGCCCACGTGATCACGGTAAGAGCGCAACCGCCATTAAGTGTTTCAGCGCCGACCTGGTGACCGGCGCCGTGCATGTCGCGGCTACCTACAGCGCGACCGTCGAGGGGGCGCAGCAGATCCTCGACAACGTCGTGAACCTGATCATCCACAATCCGCGCATCATGGAGGATTGGGGTATCGAGGTCGTGACCGACAACGCGGATCTGTTCCAGTTCCGCACGCGTGAGGATCGTGCGCTGCGCACCGTGCGGGCATTCGCGGCGGGGCGATCGTCGACCGGCGGCCGAAGCCTGCGCGGGTTCTCCACGGTGTTCGCCCGGCCGGAGGTGGTCCTCGGTGATGACA
>CBHYLN010000015.1:0-53450 GCA_966128725.1 uncultured bacterium
CCCAACCACACGTACAAAACACACCCGCCCCCCCCGCGTTTTTGGGTGGGGGGGGCCCCCACCGCGCGCCGCCCCGCGACGATGGCAGCACGGGATGTTTTTCAGTATGTTCGCGCTTGCTGCATTGGCTCGCCATCGGACACATCGATGCGGGCAACGGCCACACAGCAGCCAGACACGACCGAAACGAACCTGCACATCCTGCCATGGAATCAACGCAACCCAACAACGCGATGCCGCATCAGCGTTCGGTACCACCGCCTTCGCCTGGGCGTGTGTGGGGATCGGTCGGGATGACCGTTCTGGGCTACAACCTTCTGCTTGGCTCGCTGATCGCGCTGCCTTCGTTCCTTATCCCGACACTTGGTGGCAGGCTGGATGAGCGCGGCGTTACCACGGTTGCGCTCACCGGCACATTGGTCGCCGAGCTGATCGCGCTGTACGTGCTTGTACGATGGCTGCGACGCGATGGGCGTCGGCTTGCCGACATCGGCTGGCGCCGGAGCACAACCGTGACGGCAATCGTGGCGGGCGTGGTGTTTGGCGGCGCCTACGCCGCGTACACCCTGGGCATTCCGGCCGTTGGCGACAACGCAACCGAGATTTCGCTGTTCAAGGTGTTGGGCGTGGTGGTAGGTGTATCCGGTGGCGTTATCGAGGAAATCGTGTTCCGTGGCTTTGTCATCACCGAGCTGGACCGCATCGGCACACCTGTTCCGGTGCAGATCCTTGTCTCCGGCCTCACGTTCGCGATGATCCACGCCGGCTTCAACATCAGCGGGATCATCGTGACATTCGTGATGGGGTTGATCCTGGCCACGCTGTTTGTTGTTGGCAAGCGCAGCCTTACGCCGGTTGCCATCAGTCACGGCCTGATCAACGCCGTCATCGAACCCTGGTTGCTGCTGTTCATCATCACGTATTACGCCGAGATGTTCGCATCCTGAGGGCCTGGCGCACGGGCGGGCGCTACTTGCGTTCGCCCAGCAGCTTGAACTGCACCAGCGAAACGGCGAGGATAAGGATGAAGACAACGTAGGCGATTGCCGAGGCGTATCCCATCGCATCGCTTTGCACGAAGGCGCGTTCGTAGATCTGATACACCAGCGTGGTTGTGGAGTTGATCGGCCCGCCCTTGGTCATCACGTAGACCTCGGTAAACACCTGGAACGAACGGATGGTGTTGATCACGATCACGAACAGCAGCATGGGCCGTATGCCGGGCAGTGTGATGCCCACGAACTGCTGCCAGCCGGACGCCCCATCCAGATCGGCGGCCTCGTACAGATCCTTCGGGATCGTCTGCAACGACGCCAGGAACAGCACCACGTAATACCCGATCGCAATCCACACATCCATTGCCATGATCGAGGCCAACGCCGTGCTTGGGCTGGCAAGCCATCCATCCTTGGGATAGGGCATTCCAACCATCGAAAGCAGACTGTTGATGTAGCCGTCGTGCGCGTACAGGTTGGTGAAGATCAACGACAGCACCACGATTGACGTAACCGACGGGATGAAGTACGCGGAGCGATAGAAACTTTTCCAGGCGATGTTCTTGTTGAGCATCACCGCAAGCGCCAGGGCGAAGATGGTGGTGAACGGGATGGTGCCCACCACGAAGATCACGGTGTTGGCCAACGCCTTCCAGAACACCGGATCGGAAATCAGACGCTGATAATTGGCCAGGCCGATCCACGTTGCGCGATTGGAAAGCGTGTTGTACTGCGTGAAGCTCAGGTACAGCGACTGCAACAACGGATACAGCCAGAACGCCGCAAGCGTAACAAGCCAGGGCGCCATGAACGCCCAGGTAATGGCCGGCTTCTCCAGTGTGTAGGTTCTACGCGACACGGTTCCTCACGCTCAGGTTAACCAACGTTGCACCCCTGGCGGCGCCGCCAAACGGCAGGGCGCCACGTTACTTCCGATACTTCCAGTTGCGATCCCTTCCCTCGGCCATCATCTCCAGCGCGCTCTGCAAACGCCGCGTGCGTGTTGCCTCGGTTTTCGCCTCGGTAATCCATTCGATGTATTCGCGCCGATGCGACGGCGGGAAGGCCTCGAACACACGCCGGGCGGCGGCGTTCTTCCGCAGGGCGGCCGCAAGATCATCCGGCACCTCGGCCTCCGGCTTCGGCGCGCGTGTCCGTGTGCTCGCGGCGGGCCTGGCGCCCTCCTTGTTCAAGCGCGCGGCCTGCTTGATATAGGCCATCAGAACACGATCGGCCGGAAGATCCTGCCGCGAGGTGATGCGCCCCATCTGCCCCATGGCTGCTGTCTCGGTCCCGGCGAACAGGCCGTGTGTATCCTCCATCAATCCCGCGCGCCAGAACCCAAAGACACAGTGCTTCTTGAACGCGGCCATGTGGCACATCACCGCACCGCAGTAGTCAAAGTGCGGCATGCCCCACTTGATCGTCTCCACCACGTCGGGACAGGCCCGGTGCACAAGCTCGCGCAGATGAATCAGGATTGGCCGGGCGAACTCGGCCGCCTTCGCGATATACGCATCCACACGCGCGTCGGTGTTCTTCATGGCAATTGGCCCACAATGGAAAACGGAACGCATCAACCGCCGAAACGGCGGCCCTGAAACTACAGACCCAGCATCCGCCGGAACTCCTCCTCATCGATAACCGCGATGCCAAGCGACTCGGCCTTGGCAAGCTTGGAACCAGCCTCGGCCCCGGCAAGAACATACGAGGTCTTCTTGCTCACGCTGGAGCTTACCTTGCCACCACGTTCCTCGATCAGCGCCGCGGCTTCCTCGCGCGTATACCCCGGGAGCGTTCCGGTAAGCACGAAGGTTTTTCCGGCCAGGAGCAGCGAGGCCGCCGATTCGCCCTCCGGTTTCGCCGGACCGCTAAGCTGCAAGCCGGCCTGCCGCAACCGCTCCACCAACGCTCTGTTGCCTGCGTCCTGGAAAAACCGCGCCACCGATTCGGCAATGCGCGGCCCAATTTCGTTCACGGTCTGCAACCGATCAACGTCGGCGGTCATAAGCAGATCGATGGTCGCGAACTCCTGCGCCAGCACCCGGGCAACGGTTGCGCCAACGTGGCGTATGCCCAGGCCGAACAGCACGCGCGAATACGGGCGAGCCTTGCTGGCCTCGATCCCATCAAGAAGATTATCGGCCGAACGCTCACCCCAGCGCTCCAACGCGGCAATCTCGTCGCGCCGTTCGCGCAGGTCGTAGATATCGGCATAGTTGCCTAGCCATCCAAGCGCCACCAACTGATCCACCACTTTTTCGCCGAGCCCGGAGATGTCCAGCGCGGCACGCGACGCGAAGTGCTGGATCCGACCGCGGATCTGCCACGGACACTCCGCATGTTCGCAGTAGTAGTTGGCCTCGCCCTCGGGACGGTGCAGCGGGGTTTGCAACGGACACGGGCAGGTGCTGGGGAACGTGAACGGCTGTGTATCGGGCGGACGCTCGGCCAGCACCACTTCGTTCACCTTCGGAATAACGTCGCCGCCCTTTTCGATCACCACCGTGTCGCCGGCGCGGATATCCTTCTCGGCAATGAAGTCCGCATTGTGCAGGGTAGCGCGGCTGATGGTGGAGCCGGCCAGGAACACGGGCTCCAGCTCGGCAACCGGCGTCACCGTGCCAAGGCGCCCTACCTGCAACGTGATGCCGTTCAGGCCGGTACGGGCCGTACGGGCCTCGAACTTGTACGCGATTGCCCATCGAGGCGATCGGGCGATTGTTCCCAGGCGCGCCTGCTGCGCTAGCGAGTCCACCTTTACCACCACGCCATCAACCTCGTACGGAAGTTCGTCGCGGCGGCGCTCCCATTCCTCACGAAAAGCCAGCACGTCGTCAACCGTGAGGCAGATCCTGCGCTGGTTGTTGACAACGAAACCCAGATCGCCGAGTATCTCGAGACTTTGCGAATGGCTGGCGAGCTCAACGCCGTCGACCGTGAGATAATACAGGAAGGCCGCCAACGGTCTGGTGGCCACCACCCTGGGATCGAGCATCTTCAATGTGCCGGCGGTAGAGTTGCGCGGATTGGCGAACGTCTTTTCGCCGGCAAGCGCGCGTTCCTCGTTCATCGCCTCGAACTCGTCCTTGGTCATGTACACCTCGCCGCGCACTTCAAACGAACGCAGTGCCTGGCCGTTCACCTCCACCGGCCGCACAACCAGCGGGATGGAACGTATCGTGCGGATGTTGGGCGTTACATCATCGCCCTGTTCGCCATCGCCACGGGTAGCGCCAACGGCCAACCGTCCGTCCTGATACGTAAGGCTAATGGCAACGCCGTCGATCTTCAGCTCGCAGACATACCGATACTCCTCCCCTTCCAGACGCTCGCGCACGCGGCGATCGAACTCACGAACCTCATCGGCCGTGTACGTGTTCGCCAACGAGAGCATCGGCCGCGCGTGCGTGACGGTTGGGAAATCGGACGTGAGATCCGAGCCAACACGTTGCGTTGGCGAATCGGGCACCACCAGATCGGGATGCGCGAGCTCCAACCCGGTAAGCTCTTCAAGCAAGGCATCGTACTCACGATCGCTGATAACCGGATCGTGCAGCACGTAGTATCGGTAGTTGTGCTCGTTGAGTTGTTCGCGCAGTTGGCGCGCGCGCTCGGCGGCGGAATCGTTCGACATGCGAATTCGGGGAAACTAGGGTTCGAGCAACCGTGGCACAACGGGGCGGCGTGATGCCATCCGGTTGCGCGCACGCCGGCCGCTGATGTACTGGAGAGAAGCCCCGCAAAGATAGCAGCCCGGGCCGTGTTGCCCACGATCGGTACCGGTTCTAACTTGGGGCGGCCAGTTCCCCCTGGCCGGTCCAGACTCCCAACGCCCGCCCCTCGGCACAGCCAACTCCATTTACGGTGCATGCCATGCATTGGGCACTGCTGTACGCCTACTCGATTGCCGCCATCCTGTTGCTGCCGCGCGCCTTTGGTCGCCGTGCCCACGCCGCCAACGCGAAATATTCGCCGGGCACGGTGCTCGGGCTTGCGATAGTGTTACCGGTGCTGGCGGGCCTGGTAACGCTTGCAACCCACTTTTATCCGAAATCCGATCGCGTGCTGTCGTTCGTGGCCAGCACGGGCAACTCATACGAGATTGCGCCGGGCAGGGTACTGCCCAATCAACGCACGTACATCGACCGCACGTACGGGCTTACCTCGATCCCGGCGGAGGTTCGTGGCTACACGATAATCCGAACGGCGAATCATGACAAGGCCACCATGCTCCGCAACATGTTCGCGCTGAAGTTCCGGCGTGGAACGGTGATCTACGTAGCGTTCGACAACGACCTGAAGGAACAACTGCCCACGTGGCTGGTTGCCCTGGCCCCGAGCGGGCCGGCGCCGGGCCTGATCATCACAAACGCGGTGGATACATTCGCGCTGTACAGGCATGCCGTGGATGCCGACACCAGCATCACCTTCGGCGGAAACGCCACCGCAAGCAGCGCCGAATGGATCAGGGAGAAACGGCGTGGGAGCACCTACTTCGTGTTGGCGTCGGAGCCCCCCGTCAACATCGTTGGCGCCGAGGAGATTCAGGGAACGGCGCAGCCGGATTCGGAGACTGTCGAAATCGCGGCGCTGATACCGGGGAGCACGGGCACAACCATGCATCCCGGCGACACGGCGAACCATGCGCCTGCCGCGCTGCCCAACGCCGCCCAAAGCGAGCAGCGCCTGATTGGCATGCTGACCGCGCACAACCGCTGGCTGCAGCACGCGCCCGGCGGGGCACGGCTGGATCTGCACGGGCACCAACTGGAGGGGCTGGCGATGAACGGCGCCAACCTTGCAGGCGCTGATATGATCGGCGCACGGATGCCGCATGCGTCGTTCGTGGCCTGCAACATGCAGCGAGCGGAAATGGTGGAGTCGTCGTTCTTCGGAAGCGGAAACCTGATACGCTGCAACCTTGCCCGCGCCGATATGCGCCGTGCAAACATGAGTGGGGTGCAATTCAACGGCGCGAATCTGGAGAATGCGTTGCTGGTTGGCACACGGCTGGACAGCGCCAACTTTTCGCACGCCGACATGGCGGGCGTGGTGTTCGAGCCGGCCTCCCTGCCGGACATCCGCTCGATTGCCGAGGCCGACAATCTTGAGCGGATGACGTACGTGAATCACCCGAGCGCCCTGGTTGAGCTGCGTTCGCAGTTCGAGGCTATGGGGTACGAGGACCAACGCCGGCGGGTAACCGCCGCGATCGAGCGCCAGGCCACCGAGGAGGCGCCGTGGTTCGACCGGAATCTGCGCAGGCTGTTCTTCGGGTTCACATGCGAATACGGCGTGGCTGTCTGGAGGCCGCTGGTGCTGTTTGCAATCCTGCTGGCCTTCTTCCTGCCGGTGTACATCGTCATCGAAGTCTGGCGCCCCGGATCGGCCTGCATGGAGGAAGTGCCCGAGGAGGGCGCCGCGGCGCCTGCCGAAAACGCGAGAAGGGCACGCACAACCTGGTACGGCACACTGGGCACGATGATCATGTTCACGGTGCTCGCCGGATTCACGATCAGCCACGAGCAGTTCAACGTGTCCGAGTGGATCCTTCGCCTGCTTCCCACCGAGCGCCGAGCCCGCGCACGCGGCGGCGCGCGCGTGATTTCCGGCATCCACGCCATCGCCGGATTCTACCTGGTGATCCTGTGGCTGCTCCTGTACTTGAAAAACCCGTTCGAGTAAGCGCATCGCAATGTCGCGGCGGAATCATAGTTTCGCCAGTTACATAAACCGAACGCATCAGAAGATCCATCCATGGGTAGAGCATTTGAATTCCGCCGGGCGCGCAAGGAAAAGCGCTGGGCAAACATGTCGAAGACCTTCACGAAGATTGGTCGCGAAATCGCAATTGCCGTAAAGCAGGCCGGCCCGGACCCCGCGGCCAACCCTCGGCTGCGTATGGCGATCCAGAACGCGAAGGGTGCGAACATGCCGAAGGATACCGTCGAGGCAGCCGTAAAGCGCGCGGCATCGAAGGAGGAAGGGAACTTTACCGAGGCATTGTACGAGGGGTACGGGCCACACGGCGTTGCAATCATGGTGGAATGCGCCACCGACAACCCAACGCGCACGGTTGCCAATCTCCGTATGTACTTCAATCGCTCCGGCGGCGCGCTGGGGACCTCGGGTTCGCTGGACTTCATGTTCGATCGCAAGGGCGTATTCCGTCTGCCCGCCGAAGGCCTGAACCTGGAGGATCTGGAGTTGGAGCTGATCGACTACGGCGCCGAGGATGTGGCGGTGGAGGATGGCGAAGTTGTTATCACAACCGCGTTCAGCGATTTCGGTTCGATGCAGAAGGCGCTTGAGGAACGTGGCCTGGCCGCCACAAGTTCGCAGTTGCAACGAATCCCGAACACGCTCACCGAACTGGCCACCGAGAACGAGGAGGCCGTGCTTGCGCTGATCGACCGCCTTGAGGAGGACGACGACGTGCAGGCCGTGTACCATAACATTGCCTGAGCCGCGTTGTTGAACGGGCCTCCACCGGAACGTGTGGCATGCATGCCATCGGCGGCAGCGAATCACATCCGGGAGGAGGCCGCATGGCCCGCACCACCTCGGCCGGGCCTGTTCGGCAGCCGCTATGATACCATGAACAGCAGGCACCACGATGGCGGCAATCCCGAACTACAGCACGTATTCGCTGGACGAGCTTCACGACGCCGAATCAACGGTTGATGTCGAGAAGTATCCGGAACGGCATGCGCTGATCGTTGCGGAGATCGAGCGGCGGCGTCAGGAATCCGCCAACGAACGATTGCTGTTTCCGGTTCGGCTGTCATCGGATGCAACCGCCTTCCATCAGTACGGCACGCCGGCGTTGATGCTGGTAGTGGCCATCGCGATGGCGATCAAGGGATTCGGCGATACACCCCAGGGTCAGCGTGGGATGGTGCTGGGCGGCGTTGCGGCAATGGTTGCGATGGCGGCATTCGTGTTCGGTACCACGAGACTTCGCCATGTGACGCTGCACGAGCGTTCGCTGACGGTGCGCGGATTTCGGACGACAACCGAGATCGACCTGGCGGATGTCATCGACGCCACCGAGCGGACACGGCGATTCAGCAGGCGCAACAACACGCCATACGTAACGCTGGAACTGCGCACGCCAAGCGCGTTCGGCGAAACGATCACCTTCCTCGCCAACCGCGATCTGGGCTGGCAGGACGATGGCCCAATGCCGATTGCCAAACGCATCGTTCAGCTTGCGCGCAACCGACGCGCGGAGCTTGCAGCGTAGCCCACGCGGGCGTAATCAACCCCATCACAAGCACCCGGGCGGGCCGCACTACCACGGGGCCACGCATCGATGCAACAGGCGCATCGCCCACCGCAAGAGAACAACCGTGCCAACGCGTGGCTGCAAATCAAACGGGCCGGTTCGATGAACGATCGAACCGGCCCGTGCCATGTTTGCCTGCCGCACGAAAACGAATGCCTGCCTGCTATGCCCCGGCGGGTTGCGTGCCTGCGGCGGCCTGTGCCTCACGTTGAAGCCGTGCCGCATGCGCCGCGGGATCCTTGAACGTTGCCCGCACGGCGATCAGGCCACGCATGCTTTTCCACAGCGAGAACGCCAGCCAATGATGCGGACGGCGGATGATGTTCTTCAGGTCGGCATGGTCGCCGTGCCAGTAGTTGTAGTAGTGCTCGCTTACCACGCGCAAACCGCTGAGATCCGCAACGGTCTTCAGCTCCGGCATGGTGTACTCGTGGTGGTGCCCGATAAACGGCACCGCCGAGTTCCAGATATGTTCGATGGGTGTCAGCGGCGTGCGCCCGAAGAGCATGAAGTACACACGCTTCGGCAGATATGCCAGGTTGGGCACTTCCAGATAAATGCTTCCCTCCGGCTTCATCAACGATGTGGCATTGGCCATGAACTGCTTCAACGAATGCGGGTAATGCTCCAGCACGGCCATTACCGACACGAAGTCGAACTTGTCCGGGAAGGTTGGGGGGCCATCGAACGGATCGTAATCGATAATGCGCACGCCCTGCGACTCGATATGCCGGAACAAGGGCGTGAACGCCTCGTCATAGTACTGCAGCGCCTCGGTCATGGTGACATCAAACCCGAGTTTGGCCAACGTGATCGGGAACACGCCACCAAAGCCGCCCAGATCGCAGATCGATTTCCCGCTCTTCAGCAGCTCCAGATACGCCCGGTAGTAGCGTGTGTTCGACACACGGAAGTAGTACGAATGGTCGAACTGATCCGGCCGCCAACCGAAGTTGTGTACGGCGATCCCCTCCTGCATCTGCGTGGTCCAGTGCTTCAGGACATCGGTCACAACCTGCTGATAGATCTCGTCGAACTGCTGGTACGGTATCTGCTGCATCGGACATTGCGCCCGCGTGTGCGCGGACGATGTTTGGAGGATGGGTCTGTGGAAGGCACCGGCCCCAAATGGCACGGCGACATAAGCGGGCAAAGTTATGCCCGCCTGCATTGGGCCACAAGCGTAATATCCAACCGGTTGCCATCGCCCTGCCGGCATTCCATGTTGGACCCTTCGTCCAAGCGCGCTACATTCGGTGCACGTATCCGTGCCGGCTGCCGGAAGAGGGAATCAAACGAACGCATACCAGAACGTCAACCAACTTTTTCACGGAGATACCATGATTGCTTCCCGTATACGGCGTAGCGCACTTGCAGCAACGCTGGCCCTGGCGGCCGTGGCGTGCACCGCAGGCCCCGGTACTGCCTTCGCCGCCGGCGACACGATAACAACGGCATCCGGGTTGAAAATCGTGGTTACCAACCACGGCAACGGAGCGCGGCCACGAGCCGGCGAGGTGGCGATTGTACACTATACCGGCACGCTTACCGATGGTACCGAGTTCGACGACTCACGCAAACGCGGCGAGCCGTTTGCCTTCACGCTGGGTCGCAAGCAGGTGATCCGTGGATGGGACGAAGGCATAGCGCTGCTGCACGTTGGTGACCGCGCGCGGCTGATCATCCCGTCCGAACTTGGCTATGGTGAACGCGGTGCGGCAGGCGGAAAGATCCCACCGAATGCCATGCTGATATTCGATGTGGAACTGGTGAACATCGCGAAGAAGACGGTGGGCACCGAGCTGGCCGCGCGCATGCAGAAACGGGGCCCTGCCGCGGGCAAGGCGCTGTACGAACAACTGAAGCGCTCCGGGTTCAAGGGGTATTACATGAGCGAGGCGGAACTGAACGGCGTCGGTTATTCGTTCCTGAAAGCCAACAAGCTGCCGGAGGCGATCGCCATGTTCGAGATCAACGTGGACGCATTCCCGAAGTCGGCCAATGTGTACGACAGCCTTGGCGAGGCCTGCATGAACGCTGGCCGCAAGAACGAGGCGATCACCAACTATCGGCGATCGCTGGAACTGGATGCAACCAATCAGAACGCGGCCGATATGCTGAAGAAGCTGGGGGCGCAGTGAGCACGGCGAATCCAGGAAACCCGGCCGGCAATGTGGCGCCCAATGTGGCGCCGGCGCATCGGCGCCGCACCGGCCGGCCACACACGGACATACATCCGCGTTAGGCATCATGGTGCAACGAACAACGGCGGCGCGCCCGGTGCTGCACATACCCCGAACAACAGCCGAGGTGTGCATTGAAGTTGCCGGGCTGTTGGGCCTGGCTGTGGCCGCGTATCTGGTGGCGACCAATTTCGCGGCGCTGCCGGAAACCATCCCGATCCACTTCTCGCTGGATGGCCGGCCCGACGGCTGGGGCGGGCGCGCCACAGTGATCATTGCCCCGATCGTCATGCTTGTGGTATATATCGGGCTCGGCGTGTTGTGGCGATATCCACACATCTTCAACTATCCGTGGCCCATAACGGCTGAAAACGCGCCGGCCCAATACCGGCTGTCCCGCAGGGTGATCGCGGTGTTGAAGGTGTTGATCGCATGGCTTGGGGCGTACATCGTGTACACACAGATCCAAGGCGCCCGCGGCGTTCCGCAGCCCCTTAGCCCATGGTTCCTGCCGGTTTTTCTGGTAGCCGTTTTCGGTACGATAGGCGGCCATCTGGCGTTGGCACGAAGGCGGAAGTAAGCCACAATACGTGCGCCGTGCCTGACCGCCAGAACATAGGATCACGCCACAATCGTATGCCTATTGGTCGCGCGTTTGTTTTGTTGCATTGACTATTTTGTCCACCACACCTCCCCTCAAATCCGCTCACTGATATGTATCGCGTGGAGGTATGTAATGTCACTTCCGTTTCTTGTATCAATTCACGGCATCCGTACATGCGGCGATTGGCAGGAGCAGATCGCCCCGATTCTGCGGCCCCATTTCCGCTACATCGGTATCAAGTACCCACATTACCGAACGTTTGGGGGTCTGAAACTTGTTTTCGATCCACCGTCATTGCTCGTGGGAATCGCGATAACACTTGTCGTGCTGCTCCTTGGGCAACCGATTGTTGCAGGGCTTGTTGCTGCCACCGTCTTCGTGATCTCATTTGTCAAGAACAGAGTACGCATTGACAAGGCCGAGAAGCATTTTCGTGACGAGGTTGAAAAGTATTGCGGCACCCCTCCTCCGTTCCATGTCATCGCGCACAGCCTTGGCACACGCATTATCATGAATGCCGTCGCAAGCCAACCAACGCTACGTTATAACCGTGTATTGTTAACCGGATGCGTGCTTCCACGGAACCTGCCGTGGGAAGAACTTCGTGCCAACGGACGCAATGCGGTTGCCCACGTACGCAACGAGATGGGAGGCCGCGACATGGTTTCAAAGCTGGCAGCAGTCGCACCGCAGTGGCTTCTGCCTCATTTGGGTGATGCTGGCTACAGAGGCTTTACAACAAGAGCCGGTGTTGTTCACGAACTCAACGGACATCACGAAGTGTGTGGTTGTCCTGCATTTGTACACAATGCCCCGGGTCCGTTCCCGCATTCCGGGATGTTCGAGAATCGCCGTCACGTACTGTATTCCTGGTTGCCATGGTTCCTCGGGCTCGACATTATGGAGTTTGGGAGGTTCGTTGACGAATGCATTGCCATTGCCAATCTGGAGCAATCAGGCACATACCCACCAACCGCTCTTACGGTTGCCGATGAGCTTGGCTGGTCAACGTGGTCCTGGACGAACAACCGAATGCTTCGTGATGCGTTACGCAACGAAATCACGCAATTGCAGGGTATACCGGAAAGCAAGGCAGGCGACTTCGTTGGCCGTGCAATCCTCATGATGTGCTCGGCAGTTGCCACATCTCTTGAGGAATTGCGACTGTATGCTCCTGATGAGAAGGTGCTCACGGCGCTCGACCCTCGTAAGGCTCTACAAAGGGCAGCAAAGGAGGTGGGAGCATGAGGCCGCCGATACCCATTGAAGATGCGCTTGCAGTGGTAAGAGACGATCGCAGGAATTCCGAAGCGTGGTCACGGATCTACAGCTACTTCTGGCCATATGTGGTGCGGCTTGCGTATCAGTATACCAACTGCAACAAGGAGTTGACTGAGGAGGTGGCTCACGAAACCCTTGTACGCCTGTTTCGGTACGGTCGATTCGATCGGCAATGGAAGCTTGAGGAGCTTCGACGCTACCTGACGACCATCTGCCAGCGCGTAGCCGCTGGCCTGATGTCTGGCCGATACGGGAAGCAACGTGAGGGCATGGCATCATACGACGAAGCAAAGGAACATGAGTCGAACGAGCATGTCCCTTCGCCGGAGGAGCTTCTGCGAGTAGAAGAGCTTTATACCTCGATACTCAACCAACTCACTCACACCGACAGGCAAATCGTAACGATGCTCGTGGAAGGGTACTCCTTAAAGGAGATTGCCGCTGCGTTAAGCGTCAAGTACAATACCGTGACCACGAGAGTTTCACGGCTACGATCAAACCTTCGGAATCTTCTTGAACCTGATGACAAACGGTAACACCAGGCCAGTAGCATGTAAGAATCATGTGTTGGCGGAGGTTATTACTATAGAGCATTGGCAGTCGTAAAGTTCACAAGCAGCGAGGCTGCCGCGAGCCCATGATCAGGAGATAACACTATGTCAAACCACGTTGTAGATCCACGCCCCGCAGTTGCGGACATCGTGGAATCGATCCTAGAACGGCGGGCTGCTCGTTTAGGAGTTGCCCGCAAGGATGTGCCGCTCATCAATTCCCTTCGTGAATTCGTTCCTTCCGCGGAAGAACTTGAACAGCAACTGGGTATGACCCTTGAGGAGATTCTGGAGCAGGATAAGGCACGGATGCTGATATCCATCTATCCAACACCCGATTGCCTTTCAGCGGAGGAGGTGCAATCATACATCAACGACCCTGCCAGCATCCCAACGGAACAGCGCCAACACATCGTCGTGTGCTCGATGTGCGGAGACGTATTGCGCATCGCGGCCAATCCACCCACCCCGAGGTTCCTGCAAGAACTTCAGAAGTAAGATGTGATACGCAGCCGCATGGCACACATACGAGGCACCGGAACATGCCTCACCAGATAAGAGGCACCTACAATGCCCGGGAATCACTGTGTTACCGGGCATTGTTATGTTGGCATTTGCGTGCCCATCCTCGGCACGAGGTTGACCCCATGACTCCGGTGTGAGTCGGGTAAGCCCCTTATATTCTCGCACAGTAGTCGTTACCAGTTAGCACTAACAAACGGTTGGTGACCTTCCATCATGCCACGAGACTTCATGGCCGGCCGTATCGGCGGATTCGGCACCTCAATCTTCGCCGAGATGAGCGCGCTGGCGCGCGAACACAATGCCGTGAATCTCGGCCAGGGTTTCCCGGATTTCGACGGACCGCCGGAGATTGCCGCCGCGGTATCGCGCGCCATCCAGGCCGGCCATAATCAATACGCGATTTCCTTCGGCGAGCCTGCCCTTCGCAACGCCATCGCGCAGCATGCGGCCCGCTGGTATACGCATGCAATCGATCCTCAAACCGAGATCACCGTCACCAGCGGCGCCACCGAGGCAATATTCGCGGCGGTGCTGGCCTTCGTTGATCCGGGCGACGAGGTTATTGTGTTCGAGCCATGCTACGACTCGTACGTGCCATGTATCACGATGGCCGGCGGCGTGGCGGTGCCGGTAACGCTGCACGCCCCACTGTTCCGATATAATCCCGACGAGCTGCGCGCGGCGTTCTCGCCACGTACCAAGGCGATCATCGTGAACACGCCGCACAATCCCTCCGGCACGGTATTCACGCCCACGGAGCTTCAGTTGATCGCCGAGCTGTGCCAGGCGCACGACGTTCTGGCCATCACCGACGAGGTGTACGAACACATTGTATACGCCGGCGCGGGCCACACACGGCTGGCCACGCTCGACGGCATGCACGACCGAACGCTGACGATTTCGAGCGGCGGAAAAACGTTCTCGTTCACCGGTTGGAAGATCGGATGGGCAATGGGCGCAGCCCCGCTGCAAACCGCGCTGCGGCGCGTACATCAGTTCTCGGTGTTCGCCACCTCCACGCCGATGCAATACGCCATCGCCGAGGCGCTTGCGCTACCGGACGCGTATTACAATGAGCTTGCGGCCGACTACCAACACCGCCGCGACTATCTGATGACCGCGCTTGCCGATTGCCGACTGCAACCGCAAGCGCCACAGGGGAGCTATTTCATCCTGGCGAATATCGGGCACCTTGGCGCCGGCAACGGAGCTGATTTCTGCCGGCACCTGGTTCGCGAAATCGGTGTGGCCGCCATCCCGCTGGACAGTTTCTATCTACGGCCCGAGCATGGCGAACAATGGATACGGTTCTGCTTCTGCAAGCAATGGAAGACCCTCGCCGCCGCCGCCGAACGCCTGGCGAACATGAGCACGGCGAGCTACAACCGGACCATGCCCTGACTCGTCAATTGCCGGGCACCCGGCCTTTTTAAGCCGGCGGAATTGTGTACGCCGCACGCCTTGAGTAAGTTCATCGTTCTATGTCCGCATCCTCACGTCATTCCGTTGTCCGTAACCGGGCACTCTTCACGCTGGAAGCCCGGCGCCTGCTGGCATCCGGCCGCGCCGCCGAGGCCGCGGAGATCTGCCGTCGTGGACTGATTCATTTCCCGGAGGATCACACCGGCTATGTGGTGCTTGCCCAGGCGTTGATGAATCAAGGCCACCACGATCGCGCCCTGCAGGTGCTCACCGACGGTTACACCCGCACGGGATCGGCGCGCCTGCGCACGTTGCGCGGCACGCTGGCCAGCAAACACATTGCCCGTGCCCGGGCGGTCGCCGAAACGCACGAGACCTCCCCATCGGCGACAGGCGAACAGCTATCTGCAACGGAGAACGAACAGCCGGACATCGAATCGCCGGCAGCGCTGGCACACGAGGCAGCGCCCCAACCGGGCGACGCCGTGGCCGAAGCCCTCGCCGACGCCGAGATCGTTGCGATGCGAGAGGAAGAGTTGCTGGATGCGATATCCATCGAGGAACATCCGGGCACAATGGCGCAATCCGCCAGCGCCATCGAGGACAATCCCGATGAGAACAGTTCCGGCAAAGGCAGTTCCGACGAACATAGCCCCGACGGCGAAGGCTCCGGACAAACCCGGGATGACTCGGCCGGCGACGGTCATGCCCCGGACGCCGACGTTTGGATTGCGGCCCACGCGGCGGTCGGCACCGCTTCAACCGATCTGCAACTGATTGCGGAAGCTGTTGTGGGAACGCCTGAAGCCGAAGCTCCCACCGAGGACGCAGATGCACCGGACGTACTGGATACAGCAACGCCGGACCCCGATCAGCACGTTCTTTCTGTACCCGACGAGGTCGATCAATTTGCCGCCGAGAACCCGGTGACGGTCACCGACGAAACCGTCGCGAACCTGATCGCACCGGACGCCGGCGTTGCGGACCAGGTCGTACCGGACGCCGGCGTTGCGGACCTGATCGCACCGGACGCCAGCGTTGCGGATCAGACCCTCCCGGACGAAGCCGTATTGGCGGAGGGCTCCGCCCCGGAGATAACGGCGGGAACCGAACAGCAGCACGAGATCAGCATAACGGAAGCGCCACCGTTCGACGCCGACACGATGGCAGGCATCGCGGTAATCGAGACCGCCGCTGCAATGCCGCCGTTGAATCTATACGCCGCCGACATTCCGCTGGCCGATCCCGTGCAGCCGACCACGGACACAGCGCCCGTTGCACCGCCCGCACCTGCCGAACACGGTCGCGAGCGTGGTGGCTTGCAGACGCTGGTGCTGCACAGCGTAAAAAGCGTATCACGGCTTCGAAGCTCAAATCTTCGCCTGATTCCGGGCCTGGAGTTTGCTCCGCTACGGCACGAGGAACCCACACGCAGGCAATCGATCGCGCCATTGATCAGCGAGCCCATGCCACAGCCCGAGGCGCCAAGACGCCGGCTGAAGCCGCTGGAGACCGGCTCGATGCCGCCGCTGCCGCCGCTGGAGGGGCACACGCCGCTTGAGGCCACCGAGACACTTGCGCAGGATACCGCGATTGCAATCGCCCCACCTGCCGCAGCCGAGGCAGCACCGGCCAGTACGTTGCCCGAACCAGTACAGCCCGAGCAAGCGCAGCCCGAACAAACGCAGCCCGAACAGGCGCTGCCCGAACAAGCACAGCCTGAACCGATACAGGCCCAGCAGCAGGTGGCGCATCGGGCCATCATGCCCGAAAGCCCGGCCGACCGCGTGCTGCGGCTGACCACACCGCCCATTGCCCCGGCGCCTGCCGAGGAGCGATCGCCGATCGAGGAGCTGGCGCGCCGCCTGGAAAACGCGCGCATCCCCGCCGTGGAGGAAACCGAGCAGCGCACTGCATTTCAGCCATCGATGGTAAGCGATACCCTGGCGAACATTCTGGTTGCACAGGGCGCGTACGCCGAGGCACGCAAGGCGTTTGAAACGTTGGCACGCGCCAAGCCCGAGCATGGCGCATATTATCAGGAGAAGATCGCCGAGATGGACCGTCATCTCAACAGCGACGCATCCGATACGGTACACCGAGAGCCAGAGCACACGTAATGCGAGTGACGTGGTACATCCTGAAGCTGCACATCGGCCCGTTCCTGTTCGGAACGTCGGTTGTGGTGTTCCTGTTTCTGCTTCAGTTGGTGTTCAAGCACTTGAACAATCTGGTCGGCAAGGGGCTGGGCACCTGGGTGATCCTGCAGTTCGTGGCGTACAACATCGCATGGATGCTGGTATTGGCCGTGCCGATCGGGATGTTGGTTGCAACGCTTATGGCGTTCGGCAAGCTGAGCGGACAGAATGAGCTGACGGTGATCAAAAGCGCCGGTGGCAGCGCGTTCCGTGCGATGCTGCCGGCAATCGTAGTGGGCCTGGCGATGTTCGCGGCGTTGTTTTATTTCAACGACAAGATTCTGCCGGAGACCAACCACCGCGCGTTCGTGATGCAGAACGATATCGCGCAGACCAAGCCAACATTCGCCATCGACCCGGGACGTTTCAGCCAGCTTCAGAACTACAGCATCCTGGCACGCCAGGTTGACCGCCAGCGCAACATGCTGTTCAACGTGACGATCTACAATCAGGATCGCGACTACCTGAATGTGATCAACGCCAAAAGCGCCGAGCTGCGGCAGAACAAGGACTTCACGAAGATGGTGATGACCTTCCACGAAGGTGAGATCCATGTAATCAACCGCCAGCGCCGCGCCGAGTTCCGAAAGTTCACATTTGTGCAGCACCAGGTCACGCTCACGGTCAGCGGATTCGGCTTCTCGCGGAGCGACCCCAAACAGGTTGGCCGCAACGATCGCACGATGAACATTTCCGACATGCGCGCCATTGCCGATTCGGCACAGGCACGCAGCGACGCCTCGGGCAAGGCCGTTGCCTCGATGCTCCGCAAGCAGTTCAGCATACCCGGCGGGGACTCGGCACACGCGGCGCCAGCCCCGGCTTTGTCGCGCGCCGATGCCGCAAGCATGGCGCTGGGCGATCTGCAGATGCTGCGCCCGCAGTTGGAGTCGCAAAGCCTGATGCAGTACGACGGCATGCGCTCGGCCGATCAGTACTACGTGGAGATTCACAAGAAGTATTCGATCCCGGCGGCCTGCCTGGTGTTCGTGTTCGTGGGCGCGCCGTTGGGGATCGTGGTCCGACGCGGCAATTTCGGCGTGTCGGCGTCGATCGCGCTCGGCTTCTTCATCGTCTACTGGGGATTCCTGGTGTCGGGCGAGAAACTCGCCGACCGCGCGGTGCTTTCCCCGGCGGTGGCAATGTGGATGGCCGACGTGGTGATCGGCATGCTGGGGCTGTATCTCACCGTGCTTGTGTCGCGCGAAACCGTCACGTTCTCCTTCGAGTTCAACCGCTTGAAACGATTGTTCATGCGTTCAACGGAAACGCCAGCGACGTAGTCCGTTGCCCGCCACAGTCCATTGTCCACCGCAGCGCCGGCCGGCCCTGCGTGTCTCAGTTCTTCTTGTTGCGCCTCCTGATGCGTGGCGTGCGTGAACCGTACGGCTACCTGATGGGCTCAACCACGATGGGCCAGCCTGGCAGCACGATACATCGCGGCACGATGATACTGATCGTCATAGCGGCGTGGGAACGGATACACCAGGTGCTCGCCCGCGTGCCCCCGCGCCTGGCGAAGCACGTTGAAGCCGCCGCCGGTGATCAACATGTCGGCCATGGGGAACAGCGATGCGGCCGGATAGTGATCCACAAGGCGGACATCGGGATCGGCAAGGGATCCGCCGGACGGAGCACCAACCATCGGAGCCGGCGAAACCACAACGTACAACGGCGCAACCGCGCGCATCGCGGCAACATCCCGTGCGTAGGCAAGCAGCTCCTCCAGCTCGGCGCGGTCGCCGGCATGCACAAGCATCCAGAGCGGTACTCCGGCACTACGAAGCTGTCCGATGCGCATGACGATATCTTCGGGCAGGTTTGGTGGTGGATCACGAAGTTCCAGATCGCGCATATCGGTGCACACGCGCACAAGGTCCGCCTGTTGATCCGTGGCCAGCGGCTCCACACGGAACACGGTATCGAACCGTGGCAGCACCGGGCCTGCCACCTCACGATACGCCGCCCACCGCATATGCCGGGCCACAAGCATCAGCCGGGCATCGGGCGGCAGTATGTCGCCACTCAACTCGCCGAGCAGCCCGGCCGGGAACACGTCCACGTAGATTTCCGCCGGCCTCAACCGCGCCAAACGTTCGCGCAGCCACAACACGTACCCCGCACCATCCCCGGCAAGCGCGGCCGGCACCGGGAGCACATCAAGTTCGCCAAGCACACGACGATCGGCTGTCATCGCCGAGGCGGAAACCACGGTAACCCTGCCCAAGCCCAGCGTATGGGCCACCGCGCGGGCGCGCGTGAGATGCCCAAGACCGCCACCCATTGCGTAGTACAGCCGCACCGGTCCGTCCGCCGCAGCCTGCGCTGTCATCGCCCACGCACCAGAATCTCGGCCATGATAATCGCACGTTCGGTTTCCGGGATACGCTTCATCAGCAACAGACCGTACATGGCGCTCCAACGTGTTGTTGCGCTCTCGAACTGCACGGCGTCGGCAGCATCCTTCACCTTCACCTTCTCGGTGTCGCGATGAAACTTCACATGCCCAAGTTCGGTTTCGTTCTCCTTCACCTTCACGCCATCACGATCATCTTCATCCTTCAACACGTACGGATTCTGGTTTTCCTCGTTGTCGCTGATCTTGATCTTTTCGTCCTTCATCTTCACCTTCCACAGCAGCTTGCCATCAGGCGTGCGCACCTTGAACCCGTCTTCCTCGCTTTTGATTTCGGCAATGGCGGCTCCGCCCTGCATCTGATAGCGACGATTTCCCTTATCGGCCAGGCGCCCAACCAGCATGCGCCCGTTGCCTTCCTCACCGAATTCGACGGTGGCGTCAGGACCACCGGCCGCTATCGAGAGCACCCGCTTGCCGCTGGCATCCTTGATCACGATCGGAGTATCAAACGGCGACGGCACCGCACTGGGTTGTGCCTGCGCAGGCGTGTTGCTCTGGGCGGTGTTCGATTCGGCCGCCGCGTTCGGTGTTGCGGCTTTCTTGTTGCCGCAAGCACCGATGCCAGACGCAATGGCAAGCATCAGCATGCAGCGGACGAAAACGTGCGCCAGACGGCGTGAGGAATACGCAGGGGTTGTGTTCATTGCTCTGTTTGCGAAGATGTATGAGCCGGACGTTCGCCCGGGACCGGTACTCCGGCAGCAGAATCGCAGGCAGCCGAATCGTTGACCGCGTTGGCATGTACCAGATCCCGGAACAGGTCGCGATAGGCACGGGCCTCGGTACGGTGATCGTAGGCATCGCGTATCAGGGCCGCGCTGGCACGCCCCATCGCGGCCAGCACGGAATCCCCGGCACGGGCCGCACGATCGATCGCCCTGCGGCAACCATGCGCGTCGCCCGGGGCAAAGAGAAAACCATGTTGGCCGTCGGAAAGCAAATCGCCCATGCCACCGGCGGTGGACGCCAGCAGCGGCAGGCCCAGCGCTGCGGCCTCCAACAGCACATTCGGCAGGCCATCGTAGAACGACGGAATCGCCACCAGATCGCAGGCCTGATAATGCGCCAGAAGTTCAAACCGATCGGCGAACGGCACATGTGTGAAGGCCAGCCGATCGGCGTTGGCTTGAAGAAGCTCGGTAAACCCTTCATCCAGATCGCCTACCAGCAGCAGGTGAAACCGGTCGGCATGCTCCGAAGCCAGAAGTTCGTGCAGCATGAACACGCCGCCCTTCTTCAACTTCAGTTGGCCTATCATCCCGAGAACGCGACGCCCGGGCGCCACGTTGGCGGCGCGCCAGGCAGCAGCGCGCGCGCGGTCGGATGGCAGCACCGTCCACTCTTCCAGATCGATTCCGTTGGCGATCCATTCCACGCGGGCATGCGGGTACAATGCGGCAATCCGGCGTTGCTTATCACGACTCACCGCGCACACCGCGGCCGACCGCTCGATGGCGAACCGGACGGACTCCGCCCGCCTCATCGAAAAGATGCCGGTATCGAAATCGTTGCCCCGAAACAACGTAACCAACGGCACACCAAGCCAGGCGGCAAACTGGGGGGCGGCCATCATGGGCACTACACCGCCGAAGGCCACAACATGGGTAAGCTCCACGCTCAGGGGGTCCGCCTCGATCATGTTCCAAACCAGATTCAGCCCATGCGAGGGATCATCGCCCAGGGGGTAGCCAATGTATCGGCCGCCATGGTTCTGCTCCACGCGCGGTGCGGCAAGGTGGCGTGTGAAGTGGAGAATATCAACGGCGACGCCTTCGGCTCGCAGGCCCGCCACAATGCGATCGCACGATTGGGCCATGCCCCCGCGCGAGGGATGATAATTCTCGGTAAGCCACAGTAGACGCACGGACATGCCGGCACGCCCTGCGCCGACAACCGGCACGCCAATCGGGTTGGATGTGTGATCTGCCACACGGCGATTATAGCACAATCGAAGGAAAGTGAGGAGCACCGATATCGTGCCCGCATCACGACCGCCTGTCGCCAGGAAACGGTGAAGCACCGCTCAGGACATGGCCCGATAAAAAAACATACGTCCTACCCCCGGAGGAATGCAGGACGTATGGTCGAGACATCGCGACATCACACGGGGTAATGCGCTTGGCCTCGAGTAGGCGGCGTTGACTAGAAGACACTACGCTCCGCATACCTAGTTGGGACGTGGGTACACGGTGCAGCGCTTCATCGCCGCACTGCTATGTGCTGACTAGTTGATCACCACGCCGGGTAACGCGGTATATCTGGCGCAGTGCCGCACCAAGTGCGAACAACGGCCAACGAGGCGAGGTTCACGGCATGCCTTGCCATAGGCACACCACAAACGATAAACGAGGCGGAGAGAAGGGGTTCCAGCCAACTGTACGCGTACCACCAGTTTCGCGAGCCGCACTGGAACGATGCGAGAGAAACACAGAGGAGAGTCGTATTTCTCGTTGTGCAAACATCGCTGAAATTCGCGTCTCCATCAAGCCCCATAACACGAAATCTTCCCGCCTACTGAGAAATCACCTCCCTTGCGGCGGCAACCAATTGGTAGACGATGGACCCAATCGAGTGTGTAGGGCGAAAACCGATGGCGCGGGTGATAACACGCAGATCCGGAACCCGCTGCATGATTTCCTCGAAACCAGGCGGATACGCGCGTTCGTACGGCACGAACTCGATTGGCGACCGGCTTGCCGCAACGGTACGCACCAGATGCGCCAGGCCCACAATCGAGATCGGGCGATCGTTGCCAACATTCATGGCAAGCCCGTGTGCCCTGGGCTCGCGCACGGCGGCGACCATCGCCGCAACAACGTCATCCACATGCACAAACGACCGGGTTTGCGTGCCATTGCCAAACACGGTAATCGGTGTGCCCGCCAACGCAGCCGCAACAAATCGCGGCAGCACCATGCCGGATTCCGGCTGCTGCCCAGGGCCAACAACGTTAAACGGACGCAGCACCACGGCCGGGAATCGGGCCTGGCTTGCGCACGCGAACAGCAACGATTCGGCAAGCGCCTTCGCGCCCGCGTACGCCCACCGATATGTGCGTGTGGCGCCATACACACGCTGCCCTTCCTCGCTCAGCCGCCCCTCGGTGCCGGTACCGTAAATCTCCGACGACGAGGCAAACGCAACACGCGGCCGGTATCGGCTTGCGGCGCGCATCACGTTATCGGTGCCGATCATGTTCACGCGCATCCCGGCAACCGGATCGGCCAGCACTCGCTGCACACCCACCATGGCCGCCAGGTGATACACTTCCTCGCAGCCGCGCATTGCCTCGTCCACAAGGTCGGCATCCAGGATACTCCCATGCACGAACGTGCATCGTCCGGTGGCAAGCAGTGGTGCGATCGCCTGCATGGTACCGGAACTCAGGTCATCCAGAATCGTGACGTGGTCGCCGTCGGCCACAAGCCGCGCGGCAAGATGCGAGCCGATGAAGCCGGCTCCGCCAGTGATCATACTATTCATGGTCTTGGAGTAGGATTGGTGTGTTCAAGGGCAGCAGCGCATTGTTCAGCGCGCGCCGCGCCCGGATATCATGATGCGCAGTGTGCGCACCACGATCATCAGATCAAGCCATGGTGAGATATGCATGATGTAGTACAGATCGTCGTCCAGCTTCAGGCGTGTTGTGGCCAGGTCGTACGCATAACCGGAGCACACCTGCGCCCAGCCGGTAATGCCCGGCCTCACCACGTATCGGCATCGATAATCGGGCACAAGCCGCTCGTAGCGTTCGGCGTGCTCGATGGGGTCAGGCCGTGGGCCGATCAGGCTCATGTCGCCGCGCAGAACATTCCAGATCTGTGGTAGCTCGTCCAGCCGGTGCCGCCGCAGGAACGCGCCGATACGGGTGACGCGTCTGTCGTGCAGGTCGGTAAGGCGGGTATCGGTGTGGCTGCCCGCCCACATCGTGCGGAACTTCAGCACTTCAAACACTTCGCCATTACTGCCGGGACGGCGTTGGCGAAAAATCACCGGGCCGGGCGAGTCGATAGCAACCAGCGCGGCCACCGCCGAGCACAACACAAGCGTGGCGGGGGCGGTAACAATGATGGCCAGCACTTCGGCGGCACGCCGAATGCGGAGATAGAATCGCGGAAGGCGGATGGTGTCGCGCCCATTGCGGGCGTCGCGGCAGGAGTGCGGGCGGGCGGCGGCGTAGCCGTTACGTGCCTGGCGCTCCGCGTAGTAGAAATCCAACATGGGAACTGCGCTCCTCGATCGTTGCACGGGCCATCAGGCGGCCCAGTGTCGTGAATGAGTAATCGAGTAGCATCTGTTCCAGCTTGGAGAATGTTGGTTTGATGTTGCCGTAGAACCGGAGGCGTTGAACGGGCGGCACGCGAAGCCGCGGCATGTTCGGGTCCAGGTCCGACGGATGGATGTAGAAGATCAACGGACGCCCCTGCCGATGGCATCGATTGGCGAGGGCACGAAACAGCCGATACGAGCACCAGCGGAAATATCCGCCCCCACTACAGGGAAATCGCACGCCGCAGACGCTGGCCACGCTGAGCGGAAGCTCGATGATGGCCCCGGCACGGTATGGCAACAACGGCGCGTCGCGCATGCCGTACTCCGGATGAAACCCGATCGGAAACACCGACGAGCTGTAGCGAATCCCCAGCTCGGCCATGATATCGTAGGCCCACAACGTGGATCGCGTTACGGTAAACGCCGGCGCCCGATATCCCACGATCTCCGCACCGCAGCAATCCTGCGTTACGGCAATCGCGCGCCGAAGGTCATCGCGCATTCGCCCGGGCGTGAGCTCGGTAAGCAGCTCATGCCCGTATCCGTGCGACGCGATCTCGTGCCCGGCATCGGCGATCGCCCGTACCAGCCGTGGCTGTGTTTCGGCCACCCAGCCCAGCACGAACACCGTTGCGGTAATGCTGTGCCGATCAAGAAGCTCCAGCAGCCGGCAGGTTGCTCGCTCCGCGCGCCGCGGCATCAACATCCAGCCATAACGCGGCACCGCGGCACGCAGATTCTGCGAGCAATACCACTCCTCCAGATCAACGGTAAAGGCGTTCAACGGCAAACCGTTCGCATCACGTGCAACCGGCAGAACGTTGCACCGTTGCGCGCCACACTGCCACGCATCATGCGGCCGCATCGCGCATCAACTGCCCGGCAATCCGCGCCGAGCGCTCGGCCGTTGCATGCGAGGTGAGGTAGTCGAACCCACCCTGCCTGCCCGCCAGATACAGCCCTGCATCCGCCAGCAATCGCTTGGTATGGGCCATGCGCTCGGTGTCGCCACGACGGTAAAAGGGGTAGGCGTCACGTGTGAGCAAGCCGTCCTGATATTTCAAATTCCCGCGCAGCACCGGCATCGTGGCAATGTGCCGCTCGAACGCCGCACGTTGCTCGGCAATGTTGCGATGCTCCGTTCCGCGCACGGTACATTCCACCACGAAATAGTGCTCGCCCCTGCATCGGCCGTAATAATCCGAGAACATTGTCAACCGCTTCCACTTCCCACCGCCGGTGAAATTGTAGAGATAGCTGGAGCGGAAGCCGTAGTCGCCATCCAGCCGATAAAAAAGGCTCACAAGGCTCATGGTCTCGAATGCCCCGTGCACCGGGAGGCCCATGTAGCCGGCGGCAACCGGCACGGGTATCGTGGACACCACACGGTCGAACCGTTCGGCACCGGCAGATCCGTCGATCACGAATCCATCGGCATCGCGGCGGATCCGATCCACGGTGTACCCCAGGCGGATATCAACGCCACGATTCTCCAAATCACCACGGATAATGCCGTACGCATGACCAAAACCTTCCGGCGAACGCACGTAACAGACCCACGGTTTATCCATGAGGTTTTTATTCCGGGCGTCGCGAATAATTCTGGCGAGATTTTTTCGCAATGCGCAGTCATGCTGAAGCGGAAGCAATCGCTGCCGGGCAAATTCAAGATCGATATTCGTATCGCGTGTGGAATAGAAGCGCTCGATGTACGATTTAAGGCCGCTCCGTTCGTACATCGCGGAGCCGAGATAATATTTCACGAACGAGACAAGCGTATCCCGGCGCCTGTGAACAACCTTCGACACCAGCAAATCAACACCGGCACGCACGCAGTGTGGAATTCCGTTATCACGTAAATACCCTCGCATCGTCATCGGATATTTATCGAGCGTGCCATGCCGGGTCAACGAATAACTCAGGTGTGGAACCGTGACGAACGAATCATACAGCGCGGGGAATGCGCGCAGGAGAGCATGCTCGGCATCAAATACGAATGCACCGATATCATAGACGGCGCCGTCGATTTCGTGACTGTGCTGCAATCCGCCAAGCCGATCGGCCTGCTCCAGAATTACAACATCAAAATCCCCATCAGCCGCCAACGATTGGGCCGCAACAACCCCTGCGACACCTCCGCCAAGGATCGCGATTCGTTCGTTCCTCATAGTACTCCTTTCGTTGCGCGATGAACCGACGGCATCGGATGAAGGCTGGCACTGTTCACAGGACCAGCGTTCGTGATGCGCGTTCGGTCGCCATGCAGCCAATTAACACCGAAACGAGAAGAATGTTAGCGGGGGCGAATCGTCATCCGGCGAACGTCGGAATTATTGCCGCGACAGGGGCAAATACGCTGCACGCGCGCCTGTGCGGGATGTTGCCGTGGCGTTGCGGGCATATTGGCGGCACAGGCATCACACGAAAAAGCCCTTCGCACGTGATGTGCAAAGGGCTTCAATATCCGGGCCGCTGCCTCGGCAAAACGCGCAAGGCATCACAACGAGGGGACGATGTTATCAGCTATCATAAAATCCGCCCGCCCCCGCATCCTCGGCATCCAGCGCGGCACTGTCGCGATTATCGAACGAGCGCACGTCGTAGCTGTCGTAATACCCATCATAATACGATCCGCCATAAAACGGATGGTAATAAGAGGTCGTATAATAGTGATGCCTGTAGTAGTAGGGCCAACTGGTATCCTCCCACGCATCCGCCTGATGACGCGATCCCGCCGACCCGGCCTTCGCGCCTCCGCCGGTCTTGCCCGCGGCGGATTGCTGTGCCGAGCTTGTCCGCGCGGCTTCTTCGCGTCGCGCGAAGCACTCCACGCACAACACCGTGGTACCGCTCATCTTCATGTGGTCACGGCACACCGGGCGCGAACAATCCGCGCAGGTATCGGTCCCTTCATTACCACAATCGCGCAGCGTAATGATGCCGCGTTTTACAGCGCACATTGCCATGTCAGTTCCCCTCCTGTACAAGGTTCACGCGGCGATAGGCGCCGGCAAGGGTATCAATCACATCGCGAACGTCGAGGCTTGGATTCTGCGTGCCGGTGAGCACCGATTGCCGCCGCACCTTCACCACATTGCGCTTCTCCCCCTCCTTGTGCTTCATCCGCAGCGTTCCCTGCGGCTGCCCCACGGGATTCCACTGATAGGAATCGTTGCGCATCCCCAGGCGCATCTCGATCGCACGGCGCACCTTGTACTTCCGCTTCACCTTGATCTTTCCACGGGGATTGCGCTTGGTCACCTTGCGTTCGCGAATATCGTCGGCGATTTCCCACTCCAGCGTGGTGCCGTCGGCCAGCGTTCCCTTGCCGGCCAGCCACCCGTTCAGGTACGTTGTTTCGGAAACCTTTGGGAAGCCGCTTCCCGGCATATCCCGGCTGCTCTGTTCGTTCTCCTTGCGGTCGGCCGGGCGCAGATCGATCGTCAGCGTCAGCGGCGAACCCGGCTCGTAATCCTCGCGCAGCAATGCCACCAGCGGCAGCACCGATTCGCGCAATTGATTCGGCACGTCGCGCTTTTTGGCGCGCAGGAACAGCACGGTAAGCGCAATCGACGCAACAAGCGGGAGCGGCGAAATCGGCGGGAACACCGCGATGCAGATGATGGTAAGGATAACCGAGGTGCCACACCCCCAACCCACCTTCGTGCGCTGCTGGTCGCCGGCCTGGTCAAACGAGGCAACGTCGGCAAGCAGGGCAACCCACTCGTCGGGCGTGTGGGTTGCCTCGATACGTTTGCTTTCCACGAAGCCTTTCTGCTCCGGGCTTAACTGGCTGTAGGATTTCGCTGTACTCGGTGCGCTCATTCTGAACCTCCCGATGATTCGGCGGGCAACTCGTTCGCGGCGAAGATAGAACCTTCCCAGCTTTCGGCGGCATCATCCGGCATCAATGCGGGCCGCTGGATCACCGGTGGCGCCAACTCCGAGACCGGGATTGCACGCTCCAGCAGATCCTGGTACACCCGTCGCAGCCTTGCCGATGCGGCATCCCAGGTAAAATGTTTCTCGATATGCGCACGGCCGTTGGCCCCCAGCATCCGCGCCTGCTCAGGGAACTCAAGCAACACACGCATGGCGCGCGCAAGGTCGGCCGGGCGATCGGCGCGCACCAGCCGGCCGTTGTGGCCGTCGGTGATGATCTCGCGCACGGCGGGCAGGTCCGACGCGATTACCGGCACACCGAACGCCATCGATTCCAGGATCTTCAGCGGCGCGCAGCCCTGCGCCACATTGCGCGAACAATCCACCAACGGGGCAAGCGAGAGCAGCGCATGTGCAACCCAGCCGCCCAGCTCGCTGCGCCGCAGGGCGTGCCGCCACACAACGCGATCGGCCACGCCAAGCCGCTCGGCCAGCTTTGCATACCCCTTGGTGTGGCGGTGCCGCGCGCTGGCACAGATCACAAGGTGCAGATCGGGCATGTCGGCCAGGCGGGCGAAGGCACGCAGCAATACATCAACGCCTTGCCACGGCTGCAATGCGCCAAAGTAGAGCACGTAGCGCCCCGGCGCATCGGCCGGACGCTCCGGCACCCGCGACACCGGATCGGCGCCGTTTGGAACAACATCGATGCGCGCCGGGTCGGCACCCAGGGCAACGATATTCCGGGCGATTGTCGCCGACGGCGTGATTATCCGGTCGGATTCGGCAAGCGCGAACAGTTCGGCCGCGCGGATTTTCTCCAGCGTGGCAGGGCCAAGGTCGGGATACGTGTACGGCAGCTCGATCGACGGCAGCCCGTTCACCTCGTAGACGGCATGGTACCCGCGACCCGGGCGGAGCAGCGCCAGCGCACTCCAGGGATCGCGGAAATGCACCAGTCGCAGGCTGCCATCCAGGCGTTCGGCCACATCCCGCAATCGTACGCCGTAGGCCAGCGTTCGCTCGAGAAAGTTCGGGATCGAATCCTCGAATCGCAGTACCTCCACATCACCTTCACGCTGGTAGAACGGCAGATCCTCACCTCCCAGCGTGAACAGCAAACCACCCTGCATGGCATCGAACAGGGTTTCGGCCATGCGAGCTATATGCGTGCCGGCCCCCTTGGGCGAAGGGAACCTGTCGAACGCGGCATACAGGGCACGATGCTTCAGTTCCAGCGGCATGGGCCTGGCATGAGTAAGGGGGTACGGGAAGGAAGGCCGGGCTGAACCGGGCGGTTCAGCGTCGCCACTTGATGTTGCAGCCGATGCTGGGTGTCTGGTTCGGATTCACGGGCGTGCCGCTCAGCACCGCATCCAGCGCGGCGCGAAGATCGGCGCCGTTGACCGGGATGTTGTTGCCCGGACGCGAGCCATCCAGTTGCCCCCGGTACACCAGTTCAAGGCCGGCATCGAACAGATACACGTCGGGCGTGCAGGCAGCGTTGTAGGCGCGCGCAACATCCTGCGATGCATCGTAGAGATATGGGAACGCAAATCCGTTTGCCAGCGCGAACTCACGCATCCGCTCGGGTGAATCCTGAGGATAGGCGTCAACGTCGTTGGAGCTGATTGCCACCACGCCAACACCGCGCGACATGTAATCCGCGCCGATGCGCGCCAGCTCGTGCCGAACGTGTACAACGTACGGGCAGTGATTGCAGATGAACATCACCACCGTGGCCTTCTCGCCCCGCACATCGGCAAGGCGCAGGCTGCGGCCGGACACCACGTCCGGAAGATCGAAGTCCGGCGCGGGCGTCCCCAGCGACACCATGATTGATTCAGTAGCGGCCATACGTACCGTGAACTATATGTGTTGATTTCTCCGCGTTATAACCGGCAGGGCCGGCGGCCTACTCGCCGATGATCTTGATCAGCACCCGCTTGTCGCGCCGCCCATCGAACTCACCGTAGAACACTTCCTCCCACGTGCCCAGATCAAGCTCGCCGTTGGTGATGGCAAGCGTTGTCTCGCGCCCCATCAATGTGCGCTTCAGGTGCGCGTCGGCATTGTCCTCGCCGGTAAGATTATGCCGGTACTGCGAGATGGGTTCGTGTGGCGCCAGGCGTTCGGTCCATTGCTCGAAATCGTGCCACAGGCCCGACTCGTTATCGTTGACAAACACGCTGGCCGTGATGTGCATCGGGTTTACCAGGCACAGCCCTTCGCGCACACCGGAAGCGCGAACGGCATCGCGCACGCGATCGGTGATGCGCACGAACTCGATGGTGCGCTTGGTGTGGATCCAGATCTCTTCGCGGTAGGATTTCATGGCATGGAATCTACGGCAAAAGCCGATTCCTCAATCCGCGTTTCGGCGATCGGACGCACCGGCCTGCGTGCATCGCCGGCACGGAAGCACGGAACCTCGCCACCGCCGGAACGGGCAATCGTTGTAGATTGCGCGGCGTTGGCCCGGCGCCCCGTGCCGGCATCAACACAGTCAATCAATCATTCAACAACCTGAACAAGGAGAATTCCCCATGGCAACCATTGGAATATTGGTGATCCGGAGGCTCCCGGCGACCGTCGGGAGATCGGCAGAGGAACGCCATCGACACTCGTTCGGCTACTAGAGAGCATGCCCCGCCCGAGGCTGGGCCGCTACACCTGGTATTTGCTGACTCACGCGGCATAACGCCGCCTACGGCCGCCGTGGCATAACCACGACGAAGCCAACGATTGCGCGACGGTATTCCTCCTGGCGGAGCTCGACGAAACCGCTTGTTGACTCTCTGTGAGGAATCGAACCATTGAACGACATCGAACTGGGTTGGAGCCCGTTTTTCGAGGCCGGCTTCCAGCCATTTGCCCAGCAGGGCTATTGCGCCGCTCGTGTGGCGCAGGAACACCGCAACGGATATCTGGTACTTTCATCAGCGCATGGCGAACTACACGCCGAGCTCGCCGGAGCATTCCGCCATCGCGCAACCGAACGGCGTGATCTGCCGGCCGTTGGCGACTGGGTGGCAATCGATCCCCGCCCCGGCGAAGGGCGGGCCACGGTGCACGGCGTGCTGCCGCGCAGCAGCTTCTTCTCGCGCAAGGCGCCGGGAAACGCAGCCGAGGAGCAGGCAATCGCCGCGAACGTTGACCTTGTGCTGCTGGTAACCGGATTGGACGACAACTTCAACACACGACGCATCGAACGGTATCTGGTGCTGGCCTGGGAAAGCGGCGCCCGCGCGGTGATCGTGCTGAACAAGGCCGACCTGTGCGACCAGGCCGAACATCGGCGCGCCGATGTGGAGGCCATTGCCTTCGGAACCCCGATTGTGGTGGTGAGCGCCGAAACCGGCACGGGCATCGAGGAGCTTCGCACGCTGGCAACACCAGGGCGAACGCTGGCGTTGCTGGGTTCATCCGGTGTTGGCAAATCAACGCTGGTAAACGCAATCGCCGGGTACCAGGCACAGCGTACCGGAGCCGTAAGCGACAGCGTTGGCAAAGGACGCCACACAACAACCGTACGCGAGCTTCTGATGTTGCCAAACGGCGGGCTGGTGATCGATACGCCAGGCATGCGCGAGCTGGGCCTATGGAGCGGCGAAGAGGCGTTGGAGGGAACGTTCGAGGATGTTGACGCAATCGTGGCGCAATGCCGCTTTAGCGACTGCGGGCACAACAGCGAACCGGGCTGCGCGGTGAACGAAGCGCTTGCCAACGGAACCCTGCCCGAGGAACGATGGCGAAGTTATCGCAAGCTGCAACGTGAGATTGCATATCTGGAACGGCGAACGGATTCGTCGGCCGCGGCACTTGAGAAGCAGCGATGGCGCGCCATTCACAAGGCGCAGCGCGAACACTACAGGAAGAAGCGTTGACGGCGGCGGCCGCAACGTCCGGATGCATGGTATCGTGCGGGCAGGTCCGTTTACAGCGGGCCTGTTCGCACGGTTCACACAACACGCTACGCCGATGGCACAAAGAGCATCAATGCCCGCCGTACCAGGCACGCACCACGGCCTCGGCCGGACGCCCCTGGAAGCAGAAGCTCATGTCCTCGCCGTATTCCGAGGCCATCGCGGGGTCGGTAAAAGTTTTCCAGAGGTACAGCCCCTGCCACCACGGCTCGCGACAGAAGGCACGGAACAGCGCCTCGTAGGCGCGCGCCTGTGTCTGTGGATCGCTTGTTCCGCCGTCGTAGCGCCAGGGTTCGCGGAAGGCGCCGGACACCGGGCGATAGCCGGCTTCCAGGAACAATACGGGAAGCCGCACACGATCCACCAGCCGCTGGATGCGCTCGCGGTGCGGAGCCCATGCGGCAACCAATTGCTCAACGGTGGCTGTATCCGGCAGCTTCAGTGGGAAATACGCGTTCACGCCAACGTAGTCCAACGCATCCCAGAACGCGATGGAGTCGAACTCGTGCTCCCAGTGCGCGGCATATGCCAGCTTGCCGTGGTACACGCGGCGGATGTCGCGCGCCAGTGCGCGCCACTCATCGGGGTACCGCGTGCTCATCAACACCAGTTCGGTGCCGATGCAATACGTGTCCACGCCGGCGGTGTCGGCCACGCGCGCGTAGTGCATGGCAAATGCGCGATAACACGCCCACCAGCGAGCATGTTCCTCCGGCGTGCCCTGCGACACCGAACCATGCCACTGTGTGCCGTCCCAGAAATCGTTCGACCAGATGTGCGGCTTCAGCACCACGGAGATGCCGCGCTCGTGCGCCGCACGCGTTTCGGCAATGATGTCGTCGAACGTCATCGAGCCATCCCGACGACTGGAACCATCGCCCGGGAACCCGAACAGTTTATCGGCCGTGGCGCCACGCTGAAAGGCAAACGGGGTGATGGCGATGGAGTTGACACCCAGGCGCCGCAACGAGTCCATTGCGGCAGCCGAAACCGCCGAGCCGTAACCATGCCCACGGCTGTGGATGTGCGCGTGATTCACGCCACGTTGAAAGCCGCTGGCCAACGGCATTGGCGCTGGCACAACGTCGCGCGGAGCAGCGTTCACGGCCGCAGGCGGCGTGCCCAAGGGGCGCCCCGGCATGGTGCCGCCACGCGCCGACCCTTCGCGGCACGCCCCCAGCGCAACCGCGCCAAGCAGCCCGAACATCATCACATGGAATCGCAGAGCCAGCATCGTGATTACACCTTTATCCGTGTGCCAGCAAATGTAGTGCAACGCGGGACATATCAGGGTTCCATTCCGCGGCACTACCGCCGGCCCGCGCAACCAGGGCCACAGCCCGACACCGGACACATCGGCCAGTGCATCGTATGTATCGAACGGACAACGTGTGCACCAGTTGTCCGTTCGGTTACCTCACACAGCCATCCGGCGGTTTCATCTGGCCTTAACCGGGCTCGCCATGCGCTGCCATCGCGGCATTGATGAACTCCCCAACCGCATCGCTGTACGGCTTCTGGAAATGTGAAGGCCAATTGGCTTCGTCGTTGTACAGCTTGCGCACCGACGCGGCCAACTCGGGATCACCCTTCGTGAACCGCCGAACCAGCCCGCTCCAGCGCGCGGCCAGCTCCCGCCCTCTCGGGCCTGCCGGATCCTCGTTCAGGGCCCCCTCCACCTCGGCAATCAATGCCGCCCACTCCGCCTGCGTATCGCGAATCTCGTCGGCTTCGTCAACCGATCGGCGCTTGAGCTCGGCAAGCTGCTCGTCGGTATAATAATTCCGCATCCACTCCTTGTTGTTCTCCATGTTGATCACCCGAATGATGGTTTCGTAGGTCTGTGAATCGGGTTCGGCGCCTGATGCAATAATCCGCTCGGCCGTGCCGATCGCCTGGATGGCCAGTTCCAGTCCTCGACGCTTCTGTTCCAGCGCGGTACGCTGAAGCCGGAGCTGCTCCGCCAGATCGTACATCTCCCCGTCAAGGAATTCCTTGATCTGTTTCAGCGAGAAGCCAATGAACTTCAGCGTCACGATCTGCTGCAGGCGCGCGAAATCACGCTCGGCATACAGCCGATACCCCGACTCCGAATGATGGCTGGGTTTCAGCAACCCGAGATGATCGTAGTGGTGCAGGGTCCGGATTGTCACGCCGGACTTCCCGGCGAACTCGCGCACCCGATAGAATTTTTCGCTTGCCTTGTTCATTGCATCTCCGTGCAACAAACATACGGGCTGACGTTGCGTGAGAGTCAAGAACAAAGTGATCCGCGATGGCGTGATCCGCGATGGCGCGCGGTGCGGCAACAGCTCGGCGACAGGCGCGCCCGTGTCAGCGTTCGGGCCGGAGGTAGTAGATCACGCCGGCGAAATCGTCGGTGACAAAAAACGCATCGCGCCCAACACGCAGCACGTCGCATGGCCGACCGTTGATGGTGGTGCCGTTCAGGAATCCAGTGATGACGGGCCGTACAGGCCCGCCGCGACGAGCGCGCACAACCGCGTAACCGCGCTTCAACGACACCGTGCCCGAACCATGCAGCGCCACAAGGAAATAGTTGCTGATGGTGGAATCGGCCGCGCCACCGAAATAGTCAAGCCCAAGCGGCGCACTGTGCGCGCCCAGCGAGACGTATGAACGCGGCACGACCGCGGTGGGAACTCGTTTCGGCGAGCGGGCAAACGTGGTATCGGCATACACGCGCCCGCGATACTCGTAGCAGTATGGCCAACCGTAGTTGGCCGAATCCCTCACCTGCACCATCAGGTCCTCCGGCCGGTCATTGCCAAGGTGATCGGCCCCCATGTTGGTCGCCCACAGCCTGCCGGAAACCCAGCGCAGCCCCACCGCGTTGCGCAAGCCCGATGCAAAGATTCGCTGATCGCTCCCATCCGGATTCATCTGCAACACCGTGGCACGCACATCCTCCTTCTCCTCGCATGCATTACAACTGCTTCCCACGGCAACGTACAGCTTGCCGTCGCCGCCAATAACCACGGTTCGTGTAAGGTGCCACCCTCCGTACTTGTAGCTGAGCCCATACGCCGGGAATGTGGCCAGCGTCTGGGCCTCACCGCTGGGGGCTGTATCGCCCGCCTGATAGCGATACCGCACAAGGCGGTCGGTAAGCGCCAGGTACAGCCAGCTTGCGCCGGCGGCATCCGTGTGGAAGGTTATGCTGTTCGGGTTGCGCAGCTTTCCCAGATACGGAACAGCGCGACCGAACGTGCCGGCAACCGAGTCGAACCCCTCCAGCACATACACCGTGCCGCGCGAATTATCCGTGCGGTCGTACATGTCGGTGACGAAGTAACGACCATCCGGAGCCTGCGCCATGAATCGCACGCGCTTCAGGCCCTCGATCGCCACGCTGATCCGGTATCCCCGCGGGATGTTCAGCGAATAACGCCTGCCATTGGCCAGGCGTATCGGGCGCGGCACCAGCCTGGGCGGTTTGCTGCTGACAGGCTCGGTGTCCACGTCGGCCTCGGCCTCCGGCTGCACGCGCCTGTCACCCGCTGCCCGCGCGTCGGCCACCGCCTGGCGCGGCACAACGTTCGCCTTGGGCTGCACCCGCGATTGCCCGGCATCGCGGGTGGTGTCCGAGCACCCGGTGCTGGCCGCGGCCAGCAGCAGCATCGTGTACAGGAGAATCGAGCTCATGGCCGGTTGGTTGGAAGTTGATGTTGAGGATTGCCCGATACCGTCGTTCAGCCACGGGCGCCCGCCCGAAGCAGGCGATGTCAGAACCGCACGGTAAGCAGCAGACCGTTCGGCAGAGGCGTAAGCAACAGCCCGGTATGCCCGAACACGATGTCGTGCAGATGCGCCACGCCATAACCACAGGCCGTGCCGATCGCGGCGCCCAGCACAACATCGCTTGTCCAGTGCCGATCGGCATAGATGCGGCTCAGCCCGGTAACACTCGCCATCCCGTACAGGGCAATCGTGGCAAAGGGATTGTCGATCTCGGCGGCCAACACCGAACTGAGCGCAAAGGCAAGCGTACTATGCCCGGATGGCAATGAGTGATAGGGATCCTGCAATGTTGGCCCCCGATACACCTGCGGGCCATCGTTCAGAAACGGACGATGGCGCCCGATCACCACCTTCAGTGTGGTAGTAACCAGGCCGGCATACAGCACGGCCTGCATCACATGCCGGCCCGCTCGGCGCACGCCCGGAGCATCGGCTATCAGGCCGCTCAGATACAGGCCGCCGCCAATCGCGGCCGCCGGCAACGGAGTGCCGTACAGGTTGCCGGCATCGGCCAGAACATCGCCGGCCGCGCCATGCTGGCGCTTCATCTCGGTTCGTACGGGATCATCGGCCAGCATGCCAAGCCCGGTGGCGGCAACCGCGGCACCGGCAATCCCCCAGTCGCCGGCCCCAAAGCGCAGCGGGCGTGTGAACAACGCGCCCGCATCGGTAACGGTCTCCAGCAGGTCGGTCACGATCGTGTCGCCAATGGCCGGAGACGGGGCCACCGTATCTGCCGGCACGGGCCGAACCGTATCCTGCGCCGCGGCCGGCACCGTTACTACCGCCGGCACGGGCTCGGCGGACCCGACAGCCGCCAGGGCTGGCACGCCGGCCTGTGTAAGCCCAACCGCAAAGGGCACCATGGCCCATAATGCCGCTCGGCGGCGGACCCGACGCAGCACTGCGGTCAATCGCGAAGGCCTGTCATCGTGTGTTCGCATACAGCGCGAACTTACCGCTTCCGATGCTGCCAGCAGTACCCCATGGTATCGGCAGCGGCACGCGAGCATCGCCGCCCGCTTCGCGTTGTTGCAAGGCACTGCCCAAACGGCCGAACCGATGGCCTGGCCGGCCTGGTACTGTCGGCCGCGCGCGGCCGGGCACGGCGTGCCCGCGCATCGGTGGTAGCGGGGTACGACGCCGGCAGGCCCGCCACCGAACGGCGGCCGGCGGAGTCCGCCGAAGTGTTGCCAGGGGCCGGGCCGCGAGCGTTGCGCTGGACGGAGTTGGCAACCGAAGAGTCGGTTGTTGAAGAGTCGGCTTTGGAGGAGATGGCAACAGTGCTTCCGACAACGGCTTTCGCCTGCCGGGCACGGCGGCGCGGCGGGGCCAACGTCACGTTGGCGCCCATCACGTACACATGCCGCCCCTGATGTTGTACAAGGAAGTACTTGCCAACGGTACCCAGCGCAAGCACGCTGTCGCCAATCTGAAGTCGATCGCGAATCGGGGCCATGTGATGGGCCGAGTCATACAGCGGCGTGGATGGGTAGGCGATATACAGCGTTCGCGGATACGTGATGCCCTGCGCATGCAGGGCGGCATTCGGCAGCAGGCAGGCCGTTGCAAGCACAACAAACACGGCCCATGGAGTTGAGCGGTTCATAGCTGGAATGCGTGTGGTTGTGTGCGGGGAAGCGTCGGCAACTTATGGCATCGGAGCGATCAAATCAACTGTCGGCTATGCCGGCCGCCGGGGATGTGGCACGGGCCGCCAGGGCATTATACAGGCCGCGCGCGGTGACGGTTCCCACCACTACCACACCACCCAGTATGGCGTATACCGAGGGCTGCTCGCCGAAGAACAGGGCAACCCACAACGGGTTCAGAAGCGGTTCGATCACCGGCACCAGCGTCCCCTCGATGGCCGACACGTGGCGCACACCGCGCACGAACAACACGTAGCCAAGTCCAAGCTGAAACAGCCCAAGCGGCACAAGGTACAGCAGGTCCTGCAGCGTTGGCGGCGTAACGGCAAGAAACGGGAGCCCGATCACCGCGGCGATGATATTGCCCAACAGGATGATCGCCATCGGCGATCCGTCGCGTTCCTTGCGGAGCAGCACAACGTTCAACGCGAAGAACATCCCGCTGGCAACCGCCAGCAGATTTCCCAGCAGGGCGCCGCCGGCAAGCTTCTCCACGAAGAAGAGCCCCATGCCGGCAAGCACCAGCACAATGGCCACCCAGTCCACGCGTGTGATGCGCTCGGCAAGCACACGGTGGCTTACCAGCGCAACGTAGATGGGCGCGGTATACTGTAGCAGGATGGCGTTGGCGGCGGTGGTTGCCGTGGTGGAAAGCACGAAGAACACAACCGTTCCGGCATAACATAGCGCGCCCAGGATCTGCGTGCGGGTAAGCCGGCCGCCAACCGGCCGCGCAAGCGCCCAGATCGCGGCCGCCGCGATCGCGCTCCGCCCGCCTGCGATCGCCATCGGATGAAGCTGAATCAGCTTGATCAGCAGACCGCCAAAACTCCAGCACAGCGCGGCCGCCACCAGATACAGCACTCCGCGCGTCCGGTCGCTCATCATCGTACCAGCTCCTTCGGTATCGCCTGCTCCGGCCGTGCGTTCGCCTGGTTCACAGCATCCCCAACTGCGACCCGCCAACCGGTTGGATACATTCGGGCGCATCGTTTTGAGGGTTGTTCACCATGGTGCTCACCTCATAGGCGCTCATCATTTCGGCCGGGCAGGGCTCCAACGCCGCGTACAGCTCGCGTTCGCTGGCCTTGGGATCAAGCCATGGCAGAATCGCTTCCGGCTGCAGGATTGCCGGCATGCGGTCGTGAATGGGACGCATGAAGCTGTTGGCCGGCACGGTGATGATGGCGCAGGTGATATGTTCGGCGCCGTCGGCGGCATGCGGCGAGCTCCACAGGCCCGCCATGGCGAACAGCCCCCCATCGCGCAGGCCGATGTGGTAGGGATGTTTGCCGTCGCGCTCCTTCTTCCATTCGTAGAAACCGTCGGCAAGGATGGCGCAGCGGGCACTGCGGAACGCCCCACGGTAATACGGCTTTCCCTCGCGAAGCGACTCGACCCGGGCGTTGATCACCGCCCGCATGTCCGAGCCCGGCCGGCTCCACGTAGGAATATAGCCCCATTCCATCACCTCGGCCCGAGGAGTGGGATCGGCAACCAGAACCAGCACAGGCTGGCCGGGCGCCACGTTGTAGCGTTTGGGATCGGCAAGCTGCGGCGGGAACTCGATCTGTAACTGTTCCAGCAGCAGACTCACGCGCGTGGCAAGGGTATAACGTCCGCACATAGCGCGCCAATATCCGGCATTCGCTGCTGTCACGCAACGAACGCAACGCCACCGGGTCCCGCACAAACACGACGCCCCCTCGACATTGCTGCCGAGAGGGCGTGTGCCTCTATGCATCCGCTCTCGTCTCGTTCCCATTCGAGACGAAAGCTGCTCCCAGTAGACTAAGAGATCAGCGGGCGACCATCATCACGCCGCGCGCAATGCTTTCGGCAATGCGCACCTCGTAGATGTACATACCGCTGGCAAGGCCGTCGGCACGAATCCCGAAGCTCTGCTCGCCCGCATCGCGGCGGCCGGCAGGGTAGCTGCGTACCATGGTGCCGTTGGACTCGTACAAACGAACCTCGACATCACCACCCATCGGCTGAAGCCAACGGAGTTCCGTGCGGTCGGCAAACGGATTCGGGAAGTTGCCAACCAGCTTGATGCCGCTTACACCGGCAACGGCGTCGAAGCCGGCGACCTGTGTAATCGAGAACGGACTGCCAGAGATGTCGAACACGTTGGTTGTATCCGAATGGCTACGGATGCGCACCAGGCTGTTCGCCTTCTCGCTTGTGAACGCCGGAACCGTCCAGATGTACTGGTTCGGGATCATATCCAGGTTCGAGGCAATCTCCACCCAGGTGTTGCCGCCGTCAACCGAATAGTGGAGATCCACCTTCGGAACGCTCGGCACGTTATCCCATGTAATCGCCTCGGTGGTACCCGACTTGAACTTCTCGCCGCCATCGGGACGCGTCACGTGAAGCTGCGGGAGCACCTTTGGCGAAATCTCGAAGGCCGCATTGCTGGTGTCGCCGATTTCGCCACCCGGCTGATTCGGCTTGCGGACACGCACATACGCGCTCTTCGTGATGACGTTCGGGGTAGTCCAGACGTACTGACCGTCGGACGCGTTCGCCGTGGCGATCGAATCCCACGTGCCACCATCGTGCTGCCACTCGATGCGCACCTTCTGCGTAACGCCCACGGCGTTCCAGCGGATGGTGACGGCGGAGTCAACCGCGTAGTTCTCGCCGCCATCCGGGGCAAGCACCACGATCGAAGCGGCCACGGCAGACTTGACCTCGAACGGAGCGGCCGAGATATCATTGACCGACGTGTTGGACGATGCTTCCACCTTGATCAGATAGTTGGTGCCTGCCTTGTTCGGAGCAACCCACTTGAGGCTTGCCGGAAGGGCCGGAACACCGGAACGAATCGTCTTCCAGGTGGTGCCGTCGTTGTACAGCACGTTGACGTTGTTGACGTTCGTGGAAGTCCACGTGATATTCACCGTGTCGCCGATCTTGTACGATTCACCGCCATTTGGCGTCAGCACCGTGATGCTGCCAACCGGAGGTGGATCGATGATCGAGAACAGGCCGCTGTAGCCGCTGGCGCCGCCGCCAACCGCGTCGATCCTGATCTTGCCCTGTGTGGTCTTGGTTTGCGGAACCGTCCACACGCGGCTTCCTTCCGACGCGGTGACGTTGGTGGCGATCGGTGTCCAGACACCTCCATCGTACTGGAAGTAGATGTTCACCAGCGACGCATTCGGCGCATCCCACGTGATCACCGTGGTGGAACCACGCACGAACTGGTCGCCCGATACCGGTGTGTACACCGTTATCACCGACGCATCCTCGTTGATCTGGAATGGATGATCCGATTCGTCGTTCTCCCATGGCCTTGCCTCATCCACCAGGCGCACAAGCGCCAGATTGGTTGGGACAGGATCAGGCGTGAAGGAGTACACACCCGCCGCCGCCGAAATTCCCGAGGCGATAAGCTGCCACGTGGCACCATTATCTGTCGAGAACAGGAGCTTCAGCGAATTCACGTTCGACGACGTCCACGTAACCGTGACCGGTGCACCGAGATTGTAGTGCTCGCCGCCATTCGGCCCAAGCACCGTCACACCAACGTTGATGATCTCGAATGACCCGTTGGTCGTATCCCAGAACCGTTCGGTATCGCGGTTCATCACACGAAGCCGCGCCGCACTGGTCGGCGTGTTCGGCACAATCCAGCGCAGGCTGTCGCTAAATCCAGGGATCAGCGTCGCCACCGGCAGCCACGTGCTACCGTTGTCGATCGAGTACTCGAACGTCAGGTAGTCGTTCATCATCTCGCCCGGCAGGCGCTGCCAGCGGATCCATGTGGTGTCGCCGGTGTTCAGCTGCTCGCCGCCGTTCGGGGCGGTAAGCAACAGCTTGCGCACCAGGCGGAACGAGTTATCCGACGAATCCATCTCCCACTGATTCCGCTGGTTGATGACGCGCAGACGCGCGTTATTGCTCGTGATGTTCGGCATCGTCACGTTGACGACGTTGGTGCCCTTCACGGTTGGATTCACCGTCGCGATCGTGGTCCAGGGGCCACCATTGTTCGAGAACTGCACGTTCACGGCCATGATGCGGTTGGCGTTGAACTGTACAGGCACAACCTCGTTCGGCATGTAGATCTCACCACCATTTGGCGAGAGCACACGCAGACCGCCACCGTTGAAATCACCATCGTCGGCGCCCATGTCCGGCGCCGCCAGATCGCGATTCTGCTGGTCGATATCCAGCGGGTAGGACAGTACCTGTCCCTGGCCCTCGCCGGCGTACACCGGCTGCGGGTTGATGTGCAGGTTGCCATTGGCCGCATCCACAAACGGCGGAGCGCCGTCAACGCTGGCAAAGTCATAGCCGGCGGCCTGCCAGGTTGGCAGCGTGGTATACGTTGCCGAACCGTTGTAGCCGTATGCCGTGCCCGTGCCGTTGGCCCACAGGTTGTTATACTGGCTTACCAGCGTACCGGAAGTAGTACGATAGATCGCATAGCTGGTGATCGTTGACGGATACGTACGCTCGTTGGTTATCACGTTGTTGCGAACGTTGAGCACCGCCGTCGATGTCATGCGCACGCAGGCGGTCAGGTACGCCGTGCCGCTCGTGTTCGTACCGCGAAGGTTGATCGTGTTGTGGTCGATCACCAACTGCGTTGGGCTTGCCGTAGTGCAATAGATGCCGTACAGGTTGCCCGACCCCTGATTGAGCGATATGAAGTTGTTGTGAATCGACAGCGGCGTGCTCTGGCTCATCGAGTTCACGTACACACCAATCAGCGTCGCGTTCGGCGAGGCCGTTGTAAGGTTCTTGAACGTGTTGTACGCGATCGTATCGTTCGTATTGAGCGTGTTCTGGATCAGTATGCAGTAGCTGGCCGAGATCGCCGTAAGCGGCGTTGCGTTCAACTGCTGGAACCGATTGCGGAACACCTTCACCTGATCATTGGAGGTTGACCAATACAGGCCGTAACCACCACCGTTCGTGTTGGTTCCCCAGTTGATGAAGTCGTTATCGTCGATACGGTTGGCGATGTTCCGGTACGACGAGGTGCCGGACATGTACAGGTTGTTGAACGCACGGATCACACCGGCGGAGTCGCCAAGCGTGTTCGACTGGATCACATTGTACGAGTTGCCAAGCGTTCCGGTCACAACGTTGGCGATATTCAGCACACCCGTCGTGGCGGTGTTATTCGACATCAGGTTCATCCGCTTCACGGTGTTGTACTGCGCGCCACTGATCATGCGCAGCGCCGGGCCACTGCCGGTGTTGATCACCTTGAATGCGCGTGGGCTGCCAGCAACCGTGTTGTCGCCGTCGAACGTGATGTAGTCGGCATCAACCAGGTCGATCAGCGGCGATCCGATCATGTTGGTGATCACCGGCCATGCAAGGCTGTCGGCCTTGAAGGTCACCGGATTCGCGGCGCTGACGCCTGGTGCCGGAACGATTACCAGCGGGAAGGTCTCGGTGGTGGAATCGTACACGCCGGTGGCAACCTTGAAGGTTGTTGCCGCCGAAACACCAACCACGTTCAGGTCATTGATAGCCGATGTGAACGAGGTGTAGTTGCGGACGCCGCTGCCGGACTTGTTGATCGTGTAGATCCCGTTCAACGGATCCTTCACGTTGATCGTGTACCTGATGATGTTGTTGGCCGCGTCCAGATCGCCAACCAACTCGGTTCCGATCTCCACGGTATACGTGCCCGCGGTAAGCGTCGTGTTGCCCAGCACATTTCCCGTCGTGTTGAACACCACTCGCTGCTGTGTCAGCGCGGTCACCGAGAAGTTCTGCAGATCGTTGTACACCACCGTGCTGGAGGAGTTCAGGATGCGCGCGCGCACCGGAACCGTCTGTGTGGTGGAACTCAGATTGCTGAAGTAGCCAATCGGCTGGAACGACGTTCCGGCCTTTACCGTGGCATTGTTCTGCGGCATCAGGAATCGATCGGAGCTGGCGTCAACGGCAAGCGTTGGAAGGAAGGTACCTTCGTCGGCGCCGATATCCGGCGTGGATGCATTGCGCGTTGCACCGTCGTAGTCGGTTGTGAAGCCGGCCAGGACACCGCCGCGCCCTTCAACCGGAGTGCGCCGCGTGGTGGAGATATGCAGGTCGCCATTGGGCGGATCAACAAACACCGGATTGCCGCCAACGCTGTTCACATCCTGCCCGGATGTCTGATACGCGGCCAGCGTTGAGTACAACGAGAAGTTGTAGTACGCCGAGTAGTAGTTGGCGTCGGTGTTGAGCTGGATCAGATTCCTGTTGGAATTCCAGCCACCGGTCGGCGAGGCATACACGTACAGACCGTAGCTGGTGCTCGATCCACCGGTCCGCTCGCTGTAATAGATGTTGTTCTGGTGGTTCACCGTACTTGCCACGAAGCCCGTGGAGGAGTAGGCGTACCGGTAGAACGACATGCATTGCGCGAAGCTCGAGGCAACACCGCCGGAGTACACGCTGTTGTAGTACACGTTGTAGGTAAGCGTGCTCGAACCGCTGTAGAGGTTGTCGGTAAGATAGATACCGTAGAAGTACGTGTATCCTGGCTCCACGCACGAGATCATGTTGTTCGTGATCTGTATGGTGCCGCTCGGGATCGAGTACGTGTACGAGTAGATCGGGTAGACCGACTGGCTGCTTGTGGTTGTGCCGTAGAGCTTGTAGATCTGGTTGCTGTCCACGGTGATCGTGTTGCCGCCGTACGAGCTCTGGTACAGATAAATGCCGTAGATGCTCGACGACGTGCCGGCAATCGTCATGTGCACCTTGTTCTTCTGAATGGCAACCCCGCTGTTGTAGAGGTCCACCCAGATACCGTATACACGGTAGTTCAGTACGTCGCAGCCGATGACGGCGTTGCCGAGATTGGGATACGTCGAGTTCTGGCCGTACATGTACACTGCCATGTACGAACGGTTGATGCCTGCCGGGTCGCCGATCGTGCAGTTGCGCACGGTATCGTTGTCGTTGCCGGAGGTTGTGTTCGATGGGCCGAAGAAGACGGCGCCACCACCGTAGAACGAACTGTAGCTGGAGCCCGATGCCCGCAGGTTGCAGTTCTTGATGGTGTTGTAATCCGAATTGTTCATGAAGAAGATCGCCGGGTTGTAGTTAACCTCGGTCTGGATCAACGTCATGTTCTTGGTGGTTCCGCCCACCACGTTGGAGCCATCGATCACATAGTACTTGCCACCGTCAAACGTAAAAACGCCGCTCTGATTGGTGGTGCCGGTATTGCCGCTCAGTGTAACCGTTGCCCCGGGCGCGGGCTTGAAGGTCACCCTGTTTGTCGCGCTGAGGCCGGCTACGTTGGTCAGCCGCCATCCCCCGGTAGGCGGCGTATAGGTCCCATTCTGAATCTGAAACGTTACCGGGCCGGAAACACCCGCACCAAGCGCCACTATGGCGGCGTCGATCGACGTGTATGTGCCTGTGGGGCCAACGGTGTACGTGCCGTTGAGCTGGGCAAACGCAGGCAATGCCCACACCAGAAGCGCAACAACCATTCCGAGCAGTAACCCGGTTGGCCGCACGCCTCGAACTGCACGGGAACTAGCAGTACGTAGCATAGAGGTCCATCCTTTCCACTATGTGGGAAAGCAGTGTGTATGTAGATGGACGTTACCGACAGATGGAGGAAGCCGGATACCTGCAGGCGGTTGGGGAACCCACCTCGGTGATCAAATGTCGGACGTCGTTTCAAATGACAAAGGAACGTGCCCGCGCCGCGGGATCAGGGGGGTGATCTGAGAATCCGGAACACCAAGCAATACCACATCATCATGGTACTACCGGTCGTGCTTACACAGGTGCTTCAGCGTTGAAGCATCGTGCAATGCAATGGTTGTAGACGGATACGAGAGCGTTGGTCAGAAGACCTGAGGACTTGGGGTGTTGTCCGTATCGATGTAATGCCGGCTGTCACGTCTGTTGCCGACGGTGTATCGGCCCCCGGCTTACATCGAGCAGCAATATTACGAGTTGAATACATACGAAACAACGGGTTACAACAGGGAATTCACAAGCTCGTTGTGCGGGCGGGTTGTGATGCCCGCTGAAACGCACAGCGCCAGGGCCACACTCCGCGCGGAACCCGCCAAGTCCGCGAAAACAATCACTATTGGCATTACCCGCTATGATGGTTTGATTCCCGCCCGACCTGAAATACGACCCGAATCTGTCGGCCGTGGGGCTCTGCACGGCCAACATCGAACACGCCCTTCCGGATATTCCGGAAGGGCGTGTTGCGTTCGTCAGATTACCACGAACTTCGCCGATGTTGTGCCTTAACGGGCAACCATCATCACGCCTCGAGCAATGCCCTGGGCCACACGAATTTCGTAGATATACATGCCGCTCGGCAGGTTGTTCGCACGAACGGCAAACGCCTGTTCGCCCGCTTCCCTGCGACCGGCATCGTAGCTGCGCACCATCGCGCCGCCGGTTTCGTAGAGGCGCACCTCCGCGTTACCGCCAACGGGCTGTACCCAGCGGATCTCGGTCTGCTCGGCAAACGGATTCGGATAGTTGCCGATGATCTTCATGCCGCTTACGCCGGCAATGGCGCCCACACCGGCAATCGGCGGACGCATCACGAACGAGCTGTCGGAGATGTCCTGATTCGACAGATTCGCCACATCGCTGATACGTACCAGACACGAGTTCTGCTCCGACGTGAAATCCGGAATAGTCCACTCGTATCGGCCCAACGACATCGCCACGTTATCGGCAATCGGCAGCCAGGAACCCGCACCGATGCGGTACTCGATCTTCAACCCGGTCACGCCATCGGTGATATCCCAGGTGATCATCTCCTTGGTTCCGGAAATGAAGATCTCGCCGCCATCAGGGCGCGTAATGTGCAACTGCGGCTGCACCTTCTTGGAAATCTCGAACGCCGTATCGCTACGATCACCGAAGCCTCCGCTGGAAATCCGGACGTAGGCGTTCTGTGTTTCAACGTTCGGCACAGTCCATGAATACGAGCCCGAGGCAACATCGTTCACGGTCGCGATGGAAGCCCATGGTCCGTTCAGTCCGTTGGTCGAAACCTCCAACGTGCCCGCGCCGGTAATGTCAGTGGCAACCCAGCTGATATTCACCGTGGAGCCGATCGTCAGGTTCTCGCCGCCATTCGGGTACAGGATCACCAGACCGGGCTGGGTGGGCTTGTACACCACAAACGGAGCACGCGAGGAATCCATCAGGCCGGTTGGGAGCGTCGATTCCACCTTGGCACGGAACGTGGTTCCGGGCTGGTTCGGCGCGGTCCAGTTGTACTGACCGATTCCGGGCTGGCCGGTGGCCACCTGCTGCCATCCAGTGCCGTTATCGATGAACACCGACACGGTATTCACGCCGCTGGAGGTCCAGCGGATCGGAACATTCTGGCCGGTACGATAACGCTCGCCGCCAACCGGAGCAACCAGGCGCAGCGTGGGCGGCGCCGGATCACCGATGGTGAACAATCCGCTTTCTCCGCTGGCCGGGCCGCCGGCCTCCACGATGCGGATCTTGCCCTGCGTGGTGTTCTGGTTCGGCACCGACCACGTACGGCTTCCCTCGCCCGCGTTCACGTTCGACATGATGGTTGTCCAGGTCTGCCCACCGTTGGAGCTGTACTGGATGTTGATCAGGTTGACGTTCGGCGCATCCCAGGTGATCAGCGTGGTGGTGTTGCGCACCAGGTAGTCGCCCGCCGTTGGGGTGTACACCACAACCGCACGCGGCTCGCGGATCTCGAAGGCCGCATCCGACGCATCGTTTACACGCGGACGATCCACGTCAACAAGGCGAACTCGTGCAAGCTTCGTGGGAAGCGGGGATGGCGAGAACGTATACGTCCCGCTGGCAGCCGGCAAGGCCGGATTGATCGTCTGCCAGTTGACGCCGTCGGCCGTGTACTCAAGGCTGAGCGTTGCCGCGTTCTGCGCCGTCCAGTTGACGGTCACCGGTGTGCCGATCTCGTACTTCTCACCACCGTTCGGCAGCAGAACCTGCACGCTTGGGAACAGGATCGAAACGAACGAATCGGTGGTGTCGCTAAAGCGCGGACGCTCCACGTTGGTAATGCGCACCAGAGCCGTGGTCGACGGCGTATTCGGGATGGTCCAGGGATAACCCGGGAGATATGCCGGCAGCATCAGGCCGTTCGGCACAATGTCCATCCATGTTGCACCACCGTCGGTGGAGTATTCCAGCTTTACCTGGCTGGTATTCACCGAGGTCCAACGAATCGATTCCACATCGCCCACAAACAACTGCGTTCCGCCAACCGGCGTTGTAAGCACAACGCTTGGCTTGGGCTGGATCGTGAAGTTGGCATCCGAGCCATCGTTGATGCTGGATCCGGCCACCTTGATACGCACCCGCGCCTGCTGCGTTGGGGCATTCGGCACGATCCAGTTATAAGAATTCGTGGCCGGCAGGTTGCTTGTGTAGATGTTCGTGTCGATCGGTGTCCATGTGGACCCGGCGTTGGTGGAGTACTCCAACTGCAACCGCATTGCAGGCGGAGCGAACTGCGAGGTCCACTTCAACTGCGTGGTATCGGTTGGCACCAACGACTCGCCGCCGTTCGGCGAAAGGATGGTGAACACGGGCAGCACCAGCTCGAAGTTTGCATCGGAGGAATCACCCTCCCATGCATTCACCGTGCTCATCACACGCACCCGGGCCGTGGTGGTCACCTGGTTGGGCGTTGTGATCGAGATGTTATTGCTGCCGGCCACGGCCGTCATGGTTGGGCCGCTGGTCCACGACGCGCCGCTGTTGGTGGAGAAGTCCACCCGCACCGGGATCGTGCGATTCGCCGTGAAGTTCACATTGAGCTGGTAGTCAACAGCGAACTTCTCGCCGCCGTTCGGCGATATCACGCGAAGGCCGCCGCCGTTGAAGTTGCCTTCGTCGGCGCCCATGTCGGGATAGGTTGCATCGCGTGCCTGGTTGTCGTAGTCGGTCGTAACACCCAGACCAATCACGGCTGTTCCCTCGCCGGCGTACACCGGCTGCGGATTGATATGCAGATCGCCATTAACGGGATCCACAAACGGAGCGGCCGTCCCGAAGCTGGCAAGGTCCAGGCCGGTGGCGGTCTGGTAATTGCCAAGCGTCAGAAGGCTGCTTGTATAATACGCCGTGTAGAAGTTGCTGGCAGTATTGAACGAGATCACGTTGTTGTTCGAGGCATAACCCGTCGTGGAGCTGACGTACAGACCATAGTTGCTGGCCGTACCGCCCGTACGTGTGGACATGAAGACATTGTTGCGCACGTTGGTTGTGCACGACGATGACTTGTACAACCCGTATACCGCGCGCGTGCCGGTTGAGGCACCGCCCATGTAAATCGAGTTGTTGTAGAAGTTGATCACACCCGAGCTGGACTGGAAGTAGATACCGTAGTAGGTGTGGTCGCCCGTCTCGGCCAGCGAGATCATGTTATTGCTGATCACCGACGTATTCGTCGACGTCGACACCCAGTGGTATATGCCGTAGCATGTCCAGTTGGCGGCCGCCGAAGTCAGCTTGTAGATCCGGTTGGCGTTGAAGATGCTGTTGATCGGGTAGCCGGGCGAGTAGTCGGTGTAGATACCGTACAACGTCGTCACCGTCGACGGCGCCGCGACCGTGTTGTGCATATCGCATCCCTGCACCACGGTGCCAAGCTGTTCGGCATAGGCAACAACGCCGTAGCCGTATGTGTTGGCCGAGCCGAAGTTCAGGATGTCGCAGTTCACGATACGGTTGGCCGTGTTCGGCTTGGCGCTGGTACCGTAGACACCCACACCGATGTTGTTTCGGTAGATGCCGTTCGGATCGCCAATCGTGCAGTTCAGCACCAGGTTCGAGTCGTTCCCCGTTGCCGCGGTGGGCACACCGATGAACACGATGCCGATACCGGTGGAGGAACTGGTCTTGGTGCTGTTCTGGGCGCTGCCCAGCCCCACCCCGTTGCGGATGATGTTCAAGTACGCATCGTTACGGAGCCAGAACGTCGGGCTGGTTGTGTTCTCCAACTGGCGAATCGTCCAGTTGCGGCTGTTTCCGCCAAGAACGTTCGAGCCGTCGAACACGTAGTACTTGGCGCCCTCCAGCATGAAGATCGCGCTGCTGGCCGGGCTGGTGCCCACCAGGATCGGGCTGGCGCCCGCGGCCGGACGGAACGTCACCGAGTTCGTTGCCGACATGCCCGGCGCCGTGATCAGCGTAATCGGGAAGGTCTCGGTAGTGTTGTCGTACGTGCCGTTGGCAATCTCGAATGTCACCGCGCCCGATACACCGATGAACTGAAGGTCGCTGTTGGCGGCGGTAAACGACGTATAGTTCCGAACGCCGGAGCCAAGCTTGTTGATCGTGTACAACCCGCTCAGCGGATCCTTGACGTTAACCGTACCGGTGATGACGTCGCTTGTCACGTCCTGATCGCCGGCAAGCTGTGTTGTCAGCTCGATCGTGTACGTACCGGCCGGCAGCGACGTGTTGCCCAACTGGTTGCCCGTCTGGTTGAACGTAAGCGTGGCCGAGCCACCGCTTCCAAGGCTTGCAATGGTCTGTACATCGCTGTACACCACCACGCTGCTCGCGTTCAGAATTCGATATCGAACGTTCACGTTCACCTGCGTGTTCGCGCCCGCATTGGAGGCAACCGCCGTGGGGCTGAAAAGCTGGTTGCTCCGCACCGAGGTTGACGGCAGCGGCAGAACGAACCTGTCGGCCACCATATCATTGTTGAGGAGAGCCAGGAACGTACCCTCATCAGCGCCGATATCCGGGGTTGCGGCGTTACGTGTGCTACCATCGATATCCAGCGTATTGCCGGCAATCGGGGTCCCACCGGATTCCACCGGCGTGCGCTGCGTTGTGGACACATGCAGATCGCCACCGGCAATGTTCAGGAATCGCGGATCGTTCGCACGGCTGTTTGCGTCACGGGTGGTTCCCGTCTGCCATGCTCCCAGCGTGGTATATACTGTTGGCGAGTAATAGCCGGTCACCGTGCCAACACCGCTGTTGTACAGCACGTTGTAGTTGCTGGTAAACGTACCGGTTGTTGAACCACGGTACACCACATAGCAGATGTTGGATCCCGTGCTTGGGCGCGTCATGCGCAAGGCGTTGTTGCGCATCGTGACGTTCGAACTCGACGACATGTAGATCGCGGCCGAGGTGCTCGACGTGGCGACCAGGCCGTTGATGTCGATCGAGTTATAATCCAGCGTGAAGGTCGTAGTGCTCGACGTGCCAACATAGATACCGTACACCGAGGCGTTCTGATCGCCGTTCAGGGCAATCATGTTGTTGTGCACGGCGATCGGGCTGGCGCCCACGGTTGTAAAGTACATGCCGTAGGTGGTCGCGGTAGTGTACTGCGACTTCAGATCCCAGATCCTGTTGTACGCGATGGTATCGTACGACGCCGACGAGTTGGAGTAGTAGATACCGTACAGCGGGAATACGCTGGGCGAATTGGCGATGTTGGTGACACGGATACGGTTGTTGGTGATCTTCAACGAGTCGTTGTTCGACGACACGTAGATACCGTAGATGAAGCCACCGGAATATCCGAGGTTGATGATGTCGTTGTCGTCGATCAGGTTCTTCGTGTTGCGGTTGGTTGAACCGCTCATGTAGATACCCGACGAGGTACGCAACACGGCTGTGGAGTCACCAAGCGTGTTGGACTTGATCGTGTTATACGAGTTACCCGCACCCACCGATGTCGAGATGGAAATAAGGCCCGTGGTGGAGCTGGTTGCGTTGCTGATCAAGTTACAGTTACGGATGGTGTTGTTCTGCGCGCCATCGATGAACCGGACCACCTGCCCGCTGCTGCGTTGGATGATCTTCATGTCGCGCTTCAACGTTCCGGCACCGCCCCATCCATCAATGATGAAGTACTTGCAGCCGCTCAGGTTGAAGATCGGCACGGTCAGGGTGCCGTCGAACGTCACGATCGCGTTGGCATCCGGACGGATCGTCACGGTGTTGACTGCCGACATTGTTGCGACGTTTGTCAGCACATACCCGGCCGCCGGCGGTGTGTAGGTGCCTGTACGAACCGCGAACGTTACCGGAGCGGAAACACCGCGCGCATTGAGATCGGTAATCGCGGCGTCAAGCGTCGCATAGTTCGGAGCGGCTCCGCCAACCGTGTATGTACCAGCCAACGGTTGAGAGAATGCGGCTCCGGCAATTGAAAGCATGAAGAGCACAGCGAGCGCCACCGAGCGCCTCGCAACGGCCCTTCGTGCGCAATTGCGTACGAGGAGGGACATAGAATGCATAGAGATGCCTCTAAGTATGTGAAGGAACCTGATTGTTATCTGCTGGGGGATGTCAACAGTAAAAGCCCAATTGGCCGGCGCCATAACGCCGACAATTAGGTTCGGGGGGTGATTTGTGAGCCGACTGACGGCTCAATGCGTTGCGGATAAGCAGCAGCACACCACAGGGCGTGCTTCCGTGGACCTCTTCACGGATGGGAGCGCAGCTACCGCAAGTGAATCGGCATGCAATAACAACCGGGCAACTATGGGAAGTTCGTCACACGGCTATGTGTTACAACAACAGCGTTGATACACGAATGTCGCCTGAACCAACATTCGGGATCGTATTCTCGACAACCGATTCGCACCACCAACAGTGTGTTTATCGCCGCCTGAGAATCACTGAAGTACTGGCATGTCTTGGGAATATCCCTCTTTGTTCAGCTATTGCGCAAGCCCCCTTTAGGGTACTCGCACACAAGTCTTCGAAAAGACGCGAAGATTGCCTGAATAGCAATGTTCCGGGGATGAAAAAAATAGCACCCAATAGCGTGCTGATGATGCTGGCATCGCGGCGAGGGTATCTGGTGGCGTACATGACGCTGATAACACGAGGCGCACCATGTAGGGCCGATCGGCGACGGCATGCACGCGGCAAGCGCACGATCGGCCCGCAAACATCACGGCAATCAGGTGCGCCGGCCGATCAACTGGAAGTTGTCCATGTGGCGGATCAGAGCCACAACACGGCCTTCCAGAAAGAAGCCCGATCGCTCATCAACCGGTATCGGACGATAGTTCTTGTTGGCAGGCTCCAGAACGATGCGCCCGGCGATGTTGTAGAATCGCTTCACGGTGGTTTCGTCGCCGATGCGCGCCACCACGATCTCGCCGTTGCGTACCGATTCGGTGCGCCGCACCAGGATCAGATCGTCCTCCAGGATGCCGGCTTCCTCCATCGAATCGCCACGAACACGCAGCAGGAAAACCTCCTCCGAGCCGGCAAAGCTCTTGTCGAGCATCATTGCCCCCTCGATGTTCTCCATCGCCAGCAATGGCATGCCCGCCACAACCGTGCCAACAATTGGCACTGCCACCGTTGGCGACATGTTGTTCAGCCTGATGCCGCGGCTGCGCCCATCGCGGCGAAGCGCCAGCTTCCCCTTGTTCTCCAAAGCCGTAAGGTGCTTGCGCACCGCGCTCTGATGAATGCGGAAGTGATCGGCAATCTCGCGCTCGGTAGGCGGTTGCTGCTGCTTGTTGAAGAAGTTCTCGATGAACTTCAGGATCGATCCCTGGCGTGGTGTCAGGTCATGCATTATCGGAACAGCCTCCAACGATTGGATGATTCGCCCATGTCGCATGCCGGCGTGGGGTATGTGGGCGGGGAATGCGGGGCGCCGGCAACGAACAAACGTATGCTGCGCTTACAGCTGCGCCGAGGCTCGCTCGGCCACGTCGCCCGCGAAGGGCAGCTTGAATCGCTCGTGATTGTAGGCGCGCCACATCATGAACAACACCACGATACCAACGATCAAACCGGCCACCAGCCGCACAAGCCAGCCAATGATCGGAATCCAGCCGGTCACCGCAACCACTACCCAGTATGCGATCCACAAAGGGAGAATGGCCGCGATCGCCTGCACCGCATGGAATCGAACAAATCGACTTTGTTTTTCCATCAGGTAGAAAATGAATCCGCTTATCGGGCCGGCGATGTAGCAGAGAAGCCCCGCGACGTTCTCATCCAGACCGGTTGATGATTTGCTCCCTAGCTCTTCAGGCATCGTGTACTGCTCCTGTGGTTGAGAAATTGAATCGATGATCCCATCCAGCGGTAAGGGGGATGTGCCCGGAATGGCTGCCCACGGCGGAAACCCGGCAAACGAGATCGGCCAGAGGGTCATCTCATGAACACCAGGCGCCAAACCTAATGCGATAGGGCGAGTAATCCAAACCAGGTGGGTTATCTTTGGTGTTATACCGCACCGGCGGTACCAAATATTCACGGACAGTGGCGGATGCCGATCTCAACCATACCTTCAACCGTCGCGCGTTTCTGCCCCCTTGCAACGCGCTTGTTGCTTGTTTCGATTCTTGCGCTGGCCGCCGGCTGTTCCCGGGGTGGTGGCTCGGCCGCCGATGTCTTCGGCGCGTATAACATGGCTGGCGGCGCACGCCGCGCTGCCGACTTCACGGCCATTGCCCCATCGGACGCTTCAACCCTGCGGGCCATCCCGTACGCAACGCTGCACGGCGGCCTGC
>CBHYLN010000016.1:0-52858 GCA_966128725.1 uncultured bacterium
GACGGCGGCGGTGGCTGTCGTGGTCCATCTCCTCGTGCCCGGCCTGCCCTGGGCGGCCCGCCCGTGGCCCTGGGGTGGCGGGGTGGGGTCCGCCGCTTGTCGCTCACGCTCCGGCACGGCCGCCTCGGCAACTTCCCCCAACCCTCTCTTGGCAGGAGGGGGAGAAGAATCTCCGTGGTGCCGCCAAGTATATAGTTGCTTTTTTGGGGGATGCCCTGGGCGTTGTGCCGGCGCAGTCGGTGCCAGGCCGTGCCGGGCCAATTGTGCGGCCCGGCCCGCCGTTATCCGCCGTGCATCAGCGTGACAATCACATCGTACAGCGCATGTGTCATCGCCGCGATCCCAAACCCGCGCCACAGAAACAACACATTCAGGGCGGCGCCCATCAGGAAACGGAACACAAAGCTCTGGAGGGTGAACACATCGCCAAGCGCGCCGATGTAGTGCACGGCGCTGAACACCAGCGCGCCAATGACGGCCGCCACCAGATAACGCTGATTCTGCTTAACGGCGTCGAACAGCCGAAGCGCCCACACCAACGCCGAAACCAGCAGCAGACGGAACACGAGCTCCTCGTACACACCGGCGCCCAGCGAAAGCACCAGGCCCTGCGCCAGGCTTGGTTTGCCGGTGACCTCCTGAAGCATCGGGGGCCATTGCAGGCTGAACAGATGGGAGACGAAGGTGGCCACCACCATGCCGATCACCACACCGTACACCAGGCTTTCGCCGAACATGTAGGCGAAATATCGGGGACGGATGTGGGCATTGCGGCGGCGTTGGTACAGCACAACACCCGCGCCCACCACCACCAGCAGGATGCTGGGCACCAGCGTTCCCTCGATCCCAACCAGCGCCAGCAGGCGCTTGATGTAGATATCCGAGCTGACCCGGATTTCCGTGGCAGCGCCGCTGTTGACCAGCACGACGCCAAGCTCGTACAACACCACCAGCGGCAGCACGAACAGGTAGCTGTACGCGAACGTAGTGCTGAGTTTGAAGTAGTCGTTGTCGGGCGAGAACAGGGTCGCCAGCCGACCCCGGGCAACAGGTCCCGACGGCGCGGGCGAAGCGGAGGATGGAGATTGCATCATAGGTATTGGATTGTTGGCAATGTACGAATCGCCGGCATGTCTGGCTCGCCGATGTGGGTGTGTCGTTACGGGTTGGCCGCGGCTGGTTTGCCTGATGGTTGCCGGTCGGTTGCCGGCAGGTCGTAACTTCGTGCCGCCCGACGGTTATATTAGGCGGTTCTCTCCCCAGCAGGGCCATCGTACGGCAAATGGTGCCGTTGGTTGCCGAATCTGATCCGTTCGCCGAACTCGACATGGTAGTACCAGGCAGACATCGATCGACGTGTGGAATCGTGATGGCGGCACTTCTGTGCCATGTGCTTCCGTTGTTGCTGCACGCGCAGGAGGGGCGCAGTTCCGTGTATCCATCGGAACTGTATCCGGGCGAGAATGTCATCACCATCAAGAACAGCGGTGGTATCGACAAGATCCGCGTGCGATCCACGGCGAAAAGCATGGCCACGATCCCGCCGATAAGCGGCTGCCCAACCAGCGTTAACATCCACGTACGCGTGGACGATGCCACCACCAACGAGGAGATCGATCTTACGGTATACGATTGCGGCGGCGCGTTCGCGACAATCAAGCTTGCCACGCAGAACTGGAAGATCCGCCGCGAGTACACCGGCCGGGTGATGGTGGGGCGCGATACCTGTGTGCAGTGCGAGATCGTCACCAGCGAAATGCGCCTGGTGGATTCCATCGTGATCGGCAACCCCCGGTTCCGTGTGATCATGCCGCCGGGCGGCCCCCAGTGGGAGGCGGAGGACAGCAGCTTCAAGTACATGGTGTGCTACAAACCCGATACGGCTGAAACCGTGGAGGAGATGATCCGCATCTACCTGCATCGCAAGCAACCCAACGCCGGCCTTACGCAGTACGTGATCGATAAGCCGATCCGCGGTGCCTCGGTTATGCCGCCGCCCGAGCCGATCGTGCGGCGTGATCCCGGCGACACCTTGCCGGAGCTTACCGACCCCACAACGTTTCGCAATCTGCTTATGCCCACCGCCGAACCGCTGGAGCGGGGGCGGCTGTATGCCGGCAACTACGATGTCGCCGGATGGGTGGCGGGGTTTGGCGTTACCAACCGGCTTACCGCGACGCTGGGCAGTGTGACCGTTCCGGACTTCATCAGCAAACTTCTGGTGGTGACCGTGGGCGCGAAGTACGAGGTGTTCGATAACGGGCCGGTGAAGATCGCGCTGGGCGGGCAGCTTGGATACTCGTCGTCCACCGAATCCGATATCACGGTGGCCGCGCCGTTCGCGGTGTTCAGCTACGGCGATCGGGCACGGCGATTGTCCATTGGGGCCGGTTATAGTTGGAAGCACCACCAGACCGACAAGGAGAGCTTCGACAAAAACGCCTATGTGGTGGCCGTCGGCGGCGATATCACGATATCGCGGGGCATGAAGCTGGTGGGCGAAGCGTATGTGATCGAATCCTCCGGGATGGTGCCGGTGGCGATGACCGTACGATGGTTCGGCACCGATTTCGCGGTGGATGCCGGCCTGGGCGTCGGCCTGGGCGGCGATTCGTCGGTAACGGGCACTGGTTCGCTGAGCGGCGAGGCCCGTCATCTGCGCATCGCGCCCATTGTGGCGCTGATCTGGAAGTGGTAACCGTGCGGCCCTGTCCGATACCACAATGCCGGTTGTAGCATCGGGCCGCACGCGGTAAGTTTGTCCGTGGGCGACGATCGCCGTACACCATGGCACTGCAATTCCCCGTTTGAGACGCCGGTTACCGCCGGCGCATCGCATCGATCAACCAGAAGATCAGAGCGGGAGGCTCGATGACAACCACTACGCTATCGTTTACACCGATTCGGCATGCCCTGTTGCGATGTGATGCTGCCCTGTTGGCCGCCATCGTACTGTTCGGGCTGATGATCCCATGCGCGTTGCTGCGCGCGCAGAACGACTCGGTCCGTGCGGCCGACAGCACGCAACGCGATACCTCCGCCTCGACCTCAACATCGGGGCAGGCCGCGCCCACCGCGCAGGGCGCAACGGTGGCCCAACCCGTGGCCGCGGCGTCCGATACCGACGCTCCGCAACTGGTATCCGTGCGCGCAACGGCCGATCCCGTTCGTGGCGTGGTTGCCGGTGGAACGTTGCGCCTTGCGATCTCGCAGCGGATGCTGGCCGATACACCATTTGTGCGGCTGCGCAGTTCCGACGATCCCACCTGGCCGCCGTTGCGGCTGCGGGTGGACGGGATTTCCGACAGCGCCATCGTTGTTGCCGTGCCGGACAGCGTTCCGCGCGGCCGGTATGTTGTGGACGTGATGACCACCGTTGGCGGCAAGAGCATCCCTGTACCGGTTTCGCAACCGGTCCGTGTTGGAAGCCTTTCGATGCTGGTTTTTATCGCGTTGGTGCCCCTGGCGATTGTGGCGCTGCTTGTGTGGTTCCTGGTTCGCACGTACAAACCCGCACCGGGCCAGCCTGCGCGCAATTGGATTCAATTGCTTCTTCTGGATCCACGCACCAATTCGTACAGCCTGTCGCGCGCTCAGTTCATCTACTGGACCGTTGTGCTGGTATTCTCGTACGGATTTCTCTTTCTGGCGCAGGGCATGCTCGAGCGGATCTGGATGTTCCCCTCGCTTGCCGGATTTGGCTGGACGTTCCTGATCAGCCTTGGCACACTGCTTGGCGCCGAGGCAACAGTGAAGGCGAAGGGCTCGAAGGGATCCGGCTCGGTTGAGCCGCGTGTGGCCGATCTGGTGCTGCACGGCGGTGTGATCGCGCTGGAACGGGTTCAGCAGGTGTTGTGGACGCTGGTGGGCTCCTCGATGTTCGTGTGGATGCTGGTGAAGAACTACGCGATCTCAACCGCCATACCGGATATCCCGGAGGAGCTTCTGTACCTGATGGGGCTGAGTTCCGCCGGATACATCACCGGCAAGATGATCCGCAACCCGGGGCCAGTGATCCAGTCGGCGGTTACCGATGCCAGCGGCCATCTTTCGATCGACGGCAGCAACCTGGCGCCCGGCGCGCAGCTCTTTGTTGACGGAGCGCCGATCGGCAGCGCGCAGGTGGCAACGCCCGACCCCGACAAGCCAACCGAAATGGCAACGCGGCTTGGCACACGCATGCCGAACGCGATGCGCAACGCCAAGCGAGTGATGGTGATGAATCCCGATGGGCAACGTTCGGAGTTCATGCTTACCAATGCGCCAGCATCCGCTGCGCCAACGCCGGTGCCACCGGCAGCAAACGCGGCTTCGGGCGCCTCGGTAGCGGCCGGAACGGATAATGCCGGCGGGCAGGGCAATCCGGCCGGTGCGGATGCCGTCAATCCGCCCACTGCCGGGGGGTAACGCCAAGGTGGAGCGGGCAGTATCAACGCAACGCGCGACCCGGCCGGTGTTCTGGTCGGGTCGCGCTGTGTTGGGGCAGGGGTTTGGCCGATCGGCGAGCCATGCGTGGAGTGTTCGAGCGCGCGGCATCGCGCCCGCGGGGTTTGAGCAGGCTGTGGGCAGCCCGGGTGATGTTCGTCAGTTGTCCGTGGCGGGATCGGCAGCGGCCGGAAGGATCGAACTCGCGGCCTGCTCGCGGAACAGCGAAAGCCCCGGGTGCTCAACGGGCTGGCAGCGGATGGTTTGCCCGGCAAAGACAAGGTCGAAGAAGTCGTCGGTGCTGTTGGCGTCTTCCTGCACGCACACATACACGAAGTGCTCGTTGGTCCCGTGCTGCGCGCACCGGCATGTAAACGCGAAGGGGGCTAGGTCCTGGCCCGGTGCAAGCAGGTCGGCCACCGAGCCATCCGGCCGGCGCAACAGCCCCGCCATCGCCGCCGCGTAGCGCTCCAGAGCCGCGTACAGGGCATCGAATCGTTCGCCGTCATCACCGCCGCCCGCCGCAAGCGTTTTCAACGCCAGGTCAGCATAGCTGGTTGTGCTCTGGGCCGCGTCGTCGGCATTGCGGGTAAGGTGGCGCTCGTCGGCCGGCTCCTCGCTGCTCTGGCGCCGGATCTCGTTCAGCGCGATGTACATCGATCGCGACAGCCGCAGCGTTCGGGCCAGCAGCGGATCGTTCGCCATCAGCGCCACGGCCCGTGCGGCGGTGCGTGCCGTGGTGGATATCGCATCCGGGGCGGCCAGCAGCAACTCGGCATCGGCGCCCATATTGGTGATGGTCGGCGCGTTCAGGTGTGCGGGCTGGAACCGAGGGCATCGGCCCGTGGCGGCTTCGGCGAACAGCACGGCCGTTACCAGGTGGAATTGTGTTTGCAGGAAATGGATGGCCAGTTCCATCCGTTCGTCGATACCCCAGGCGCGCAGGATTGCCTGCATGCCGGCCTGGATGGAGGGTGGAAGCGGCCGGCGCAACCGGGCGCGGCGGCGCAGGTCCATGATCATGTCGATCGCCTTGTTCAGCCCCTCAAGCGTGGGCACCGCCAGCAGCATGGCGCCGATCGGCATGAAGATCGAAAGCTTGTACGGCGTGTAGCGGAACGTCAGCACCGGTATCAGGGCCGCAACCACCATCATGGAAATGAATCCGGCGTAGGTATACACCGTGCGCAGCGTTGGGCTCTTCAAGCGTTTCAGGCGCTCGCGCCCGGCCAGCACCAGGCACACCACCGCCGCTGCCCATATCACATTTGCCCACGTTGGTATCTGCTCCAGCACACGCCGTTGCAGAATCGTGTTGACGATGTTTGCGTGGATGGCTACACCGTGCATGTCGGGCAGGGTGTTCTTCTCCGGCTTGAACGGCGTGTAGAATCGATCCACCACGCTGGTTACCTGTCCGCCGCGAAGGTCGCCGTAGCCCACCAGCACGGCCTTGCCGGCAAATTGCTCGCGCAGGGCTGCGGTAGCGGCCGAGTCGCCCGAGGAAACAACCCTGAACACCTCGGCCAGCGGCATCACCGGGAATATCTGGTCGCCAGCGGCCCCGTTGCGCTGGGTTTCGCCGATGCCTGCCGCATAATCGATGATGAACTCCTCGTTGCCGAACGATCGCAGATATGCCGTTGCCGAGGAGTCAACCGCGTGCGCAACCTTCACATCGTACGATTCAAACGTTGGGCCACCATCGGCGCCCCACAGCGGCCGGTACCTGCGTATGGTGTTGTCGGCATCGGTGACGATGTTGATGCAACCAAGCTGCGCGGCCGGGATGTTCAGCGAACGCGGTGGAATCCGGAAGCGGTTCAGCGAGTCCTCAAAGAAGATGCCCAGCAGGAGATTGGGGTGGTCGGCAACCAGCGCCGAAAGCATCGCGTCTCCTTCCGGGGCTTCCTGCCGCGCCGTCTCCACAAGGAAGTCCACGGCCACGATGCGCGGCTTCAGCTCGAACAGCGACGCCAACTGCATTGCAAGCTGGGCGCGGTCCACCATGTCGAACGTGTCGAGCATGGTGGCATCGTAGGTCAGGATACGGATGTTGGTGTCGATCGGCAGCTCGCCACGGGTTTGCAGAACCAGATCGGCGAAGTTGTCGTCGTTGATGCCGGCCTTCAGCAGGTCGATCTTGGGAAGCTCGTCCAACGAAATCGTAAGCACGGCGGCCAGCACCGCCGCGATCATCATGCGGCGCGCTGTGCGCGAGAACATCCGTTGCAGCATGCGATGGGCCGCCATTCAGTATCCCGGCGTTTGATTGCTACGGCGTGTTCCAGTAGGCCACCACCATCAGGTCGTCGCCGATCCGTTCGGTTTGGTGGAATCGAAGCGTGAATGCCTCGTCCAGCCGTGCGACCTCGATACCCGAGAATGCAGGCATGCCCCGGCCGAACAGCTTCGGTGCCACGAACAGCACAAGCTTCTGCGCGATGTTCTCCTTGATCAGCGTGCCGGCCAGTTCGGCGCCGCCTTCAACGATCAACGAGGCAACGCCCTGTTCGCCCAGCACACGCATTACCTCCGGCAGAATCAACCCGCGCGGGTTCACCGGGATGCCGAACACCTTCACGCCGGCGTGGCGCAGTTCCTGCGCCCGCGACCCCTCGGCCATCACGTCGGCGGTGAACAGCAGTGTGCGTTCGCGGAAATCGTCGGTAAAGATCCGCAGATCGTGCGGCAGCGTCAGTTGGCGATCAAGCGTAACGCGGCGCGGGTTGCGCCCCTCAACACCATAACGCAGCGTAAGCGAAGGGTTGTCCAGCAGGGCCGTGCGCGTGCCAACCATCACCGCGTCGGTAACGGCCCGCATCTCGTGTACTCTGCGGCGCGAGGCCTCGCTGGTGATCCACCGCGATTCGCCGGTTGGCAATGCAGTGTATCCGTCCAGCGTCTGCGCCATCTTGATCGTCACGAACGGCGTGCCCGTGGTGATGTAGTGTATGTAGGCCTCGTTCAGCAGCTTGGCCTCGCGTTCCATCATGCCAACCACAACCTCGATGCCGGCCTCGCGCATACGGCGGTTGCCCTGGCCGCTTACCAGCGGATTGGGGTCGCGCATCGCCACCACCACGCGCTTGATCTTCGTGGCTGCTACCGTGTCGGCACAGGGGGCGGTTTTGCCGTAATGGCTGCATGGTTCCAGCGTCACGTACATCGTGGCGCCTTCAAGGTCGGCGCCTTCGGCCGCGCGCAGGGCGTTTACCTCGGCATGCGGGCCGCCGAACTGCTCGTGCCATCCCTCGGCTATCACGCGGTGATCGCGATTAACGATTACCGCGCCAACCATCGGATTGGGGCTGGTTGACCCGGCGCCGCGCTCGGCAAGTACCAGCGCGCGCCGCATCATCATTTCGTCGAATGCCAACTGATCAAACTCTTCCACCGCGTGTTTATCTCCCACTCCAGATGAATTCCTTGCGAACCACGTACGGGTTCGGCTTTGCAGGGATGATCCCAACGGCCGTGTACGTGCCCGGCGGCGCTGCCTTGCGCCGGGCATCGGTGCCGTTCCATGTGGCCACGTGATCAACAACCGCGCCAACGTCGGCGGGCTCAACGCGCCCCACCATCTGCGCGAACGCCTTCCCGGCCGATGATGACCACACAAGCGTACCAGAGGCATCGAGCACCTCGAATCGATACTGCTCGGCGCTGGGCAGGTACTCCTCGGCCGGCGCCGCCGATATGCGCTGCACGTGCAGCGTGAATGTGGCGCCTTCCTTCCGTACAGCCGGCGTAAGCGTGCAGCGCAGAACTTCGCGCGGGCGGAAGCTCTCGCGCATCGCCTGCACGTAGATCGTATCGCGCACGTACCCGATTGTGGTATACAGCGTCAGCACCGCGTATGTGCCGGGCGGCGGCTCGCGGTGTGGATGCCATTCAAGGCCGCCAAACGCCGCCAGCGACGACGTGCCGTCCTGCGAATTCGCCGTGCCGCTTACGTTGATCTCCTGGGTTGCAAGCGAGTCCGCCCGGCCGCCGGTGGGATCGAACAGTTCCGCCGTGAACGCTGTGATCCTGCGAATCGCCGCCAGGCTGGGGGCCCCATGCCCGCCGCCGGCGCCCACCGCGAACGTGAGTGAGAACCGTGCGCCGGGGATCTGCGATGAAGCAAACTGCGGGGCAAGGGCCTTCAACTCCGAATCAACCGTTTGCGGCGTTGCAAGTGCGGTATCCGCCAGCACAACGGTGCTGTCCGGCGCGTTCTGCCGTGCCTCGCGGGTACTGCTGCACGCAGCGCACACGGTGGCCGCGATACACAGGGCCAACGGTGCCGATTTTGATAGTCGAGCGATCATCGATGCAATCATTGTGCGTCAAAGGTACAAAAGCGGGCCGAACCGCTGCCGCACAACCGGATGCGCCGCGGTGTTGGCGTGCGGGTGCTGCCCGGCGATCACCGAGTGCGCGTCGCCGTGTTTCAGGAGTGCTTCGTACGCGGCGCCAAAAATGCATCGCGTGGCGCGGAAGCACGTGCCGAACCGCTAACTTCGCGAATGATGCAGCACGAACAGTTCATGAGATTGGCGCTGGAACAGGCCCGGGCGGCCGCCTCCGAGGGGGAGGTGCCGGTAGGCGCTGTTGTGGTGCGCGGGGACGATATTGTGGGCCGGGGACATAATCGAACGCTTGCCCGCCTTAACGCCACGGCCCATGCCGAGATGCTGGCCATCGCGGAGGCTTCGGCCGCGCTTGGAAGCCAGCGCCTGGATGGGTGCCGGATGTACGTTACACTTGAACCCTGCCCGATGTGCGCCGGCGCCATCGTGAACGCCCGGCTCGACGAGCTGATATTCGGGGCGTTTGATGCCAAGGCCGGCGCCGCTGTAACACTGTACTCGATCACCAACGATCCGCGACTGAATCATCGGCTGGCAACGCTTGGCGGCGTGCTCGATGCCGAGTGCGCCACGCTGCTTCGCGACTTTTTCGCGCAGATCAGGAACGACGATGCCGGAGGCACTGTATGAGCGATACCGGATTGGGAACATTGTTCGTTGTGCCGACGCCGATAGGCAATCTGGAGGATATCACGCTGCGAGCGCTGCGGGTGCTGCGCGAAACACCGACGATCGCCTGCGAGGACACACGTGTTACAGCAAACCTTCTTCGGCATTTCGAGGTTCCGCAGAAGCGCCTGATCAGCTATTTCGCGGGCAACGAGGCGGCGCGCGTGGGGGGGATAGTGGCGTTGCTGCAGGCAGGGGAGAACGTGGCATTGGTGAGCGATGCGGGCACGCCGGGCATCAGTGATCCCGGCACACGACTGATTGCGGCCACGATTGCGGCCGGCATCCGTGTTGTACCGTTGCCCGGCGCAAGCGCGGTGATAACCGCGTTGGTGGCCAGTGGGTTGCCAACCGATGCGTTTGTGTTCGAGGGGTTCCTGCCGCACAAGAAGGGTCGGCAGACGATGCTGCGGCGGCTTGCCGCCGAGGAGCGCACCATCGTGTTGTACGAATCCCCGCACAGGATCGTGCGCACGCTGCGCGAACTGGTGGAGCATTTCGGCGAGGGCCGCAGGGCAACGCTTGCACGCGAGATCACGAAGATGCACGAGGAGATCAACCGTGGCACGCTTGCGGAGTTGCATGCCGATTATGCGGCGCGCCCCTCGATCCGTGGCGAGTTCGTGGTAACGATCGCCGGCGCGCTGCGATCGCGCGGGGATTCCGATGCGCTGTAAGTCGCCTTTTTCTTATTATCCCGCGCACCCCAACAGAACATCGGCAGCGCATGCGTCAACAGGCGATGCGTCGGCAGTTTCAATCCAACACACGAGATCCGCATGCAACGAATTCTCGACTCGTGGTACAGCCCGAGCCTGAACAAGGAGATGGAGATTGCCGTTTATGGCACTCAGGGCTTCGGTCTGTTGATGTTTCCGTCGGCGGCAGCCGATTATCTGGAGTACGAACGCTTCTACCTGATCGAATCAATAGCGCCTGCGATCGAGGCGGGGCAGGTACAGGCGTTCTCCATCAACTCGATCAACAGCGAGAGCTGGCTGAACGATCAGATCCCGCCCCGGCAGAAGGCCGTGCGCCATCAGCAATACAATGCCTACGTGGCCGATGAGGTTGTGCCCTACATTCGCAACGCGATGAGCGGGCCGGGGGACCTGATCACCTGCGGCGTTTCGCTGGGCGCATTCCATGCCGCGAACACCGTGTTCCGCCGGCCGGACCTGTTTGATGGCACCATCGGCATGAGCGGCATCTACGACCTGAAGTCGTATTCCAAGGGATACTACGATGAGGACGTGTATTTCAACTCCCCGGCCGATTACCTGCCGAACCTTACCGACGAGCGTATCCTGGGCCTGTTGCGAAGCAAGCGGCATCTGCATTTCCTGAGCGGTGAGGGTTCGTACGAGGCGCCGGGGGCAACCTGGGCCATCGCCAACATCCTCGGCATGAAGGGTATCCCGAACAACGTGGAAATATGGGGCCCGGAATGGGGGCACGATTGGCCCACGTGGCGAGCAATGCTGCCCGATTTCCTGGAGCGGAAGTTTCTGAACGTGCCCGAGGGATAATCCCCGCGCGGCCGGCGCAACGATATCGCGCAACAGGGCCACACGGTGGCCCTGTTCCGTTTGCGCGCAAGCGAACGCCGCGTGGCCGCAGGCCCACGAAAAAAAATTGGCGGATTGTGTCAACCCTGATGGGGCATCGGTGTCATGTGAACAGTTCCAGACAGTTGAACTTCCCATGAACAGGCCGTTGGAGAGTGATATGAACAGCAATACGCTACGGCAGATTGTTTTCGCGACGCTATTGCTTCTCGTGTTTGCCACGGGCGCGGCCAGCGCCCAACGCCGATTCCCGTACCAGTTCGATCTCGACTCGCGCAAGCTGGATACGCTGTATTCGCCGGACGCCACTTCACCGCTGCACCGATATCGGATTACCGCATGGGGCACCTACTCGATGTGGGAGGATACCGTCAACAGCAGTGTGGACCCGATGTGGATCTACTCCTTCCCGGCTGAGGAGTGGGCAAAACCCGAGTGGCGGATTTTCCCGGAAGGTCCCCCGATCTATGTAGGCGACGGGCGCCTGTTGAACTCGCACGGCCTGCGTATCAACGATTCGGCCATGCCCAAGCAACCGCTTGCGCCCGACCACCGCTACGTGATGGAGATTCAGGGCACGGGGCGGCCGGTGTCGACCACGATCGTTGACTGGAACTTCAAGAACTTCATCCAGCGCGATGCGCACGACAACAACAGCGGCTATCTGCATGTTCTTGTCGAGGAGCTGCCGCTGCTGACGATCGATGTATGCGGCATCGATTCCACCCGATTCCCCTATATCCGGCTGGCCGTGAAGGTGATGCGCGACTCGGTGCGTCAGGAGGACTTCCTCGGCTCGTTGGTGATAACCGAAAACGGTGTGCCGGTGCATATCGATTCCATGGATTGCTCCGAGCGTGCCAGCGCCGTCTCGGCCGCGATGGTGTTCGATCGCAGCGGCAGCATGAACGAATCGTTCGGCAACTCCACCCGCATGGAGTATACCCGCGCCGCCGGGGTGAAGTTCGTTGGCAAGCTTGGCGCGGCCGATGAGGCCGCCGTGTATTCGTTCGACGAATCCACCCGGCTGGATCAAACGTGGACGTCCAACACAACGGCCCTGAAGAACGCGATAAACAATCTGCAGCCGGGCGGCTGGACGGCCATGAACGATGCGGTGATGCGCGCCATCGCCGATATCGAGGCGCGGCCGGCCTCGCGTCGCAAGGCGATCATTGTCCTGAGCGATGGCGAGGACAACCGATCGGCGGTTACCGCGATCAGTACGGTGATTGCCCGCGCGCGCGCGGCTGGCGTGCCGGTGTTTGCCATCGGTCTGTTGCTGGACAGCGATGACTCGTTGCGCGCGCTTGCCGCGCAGACCGGGGGCCGCTATTACAGCGTGCGCGATCCGGCCGCCATGGACTCCGTGTTTGCCAGCATCGCCGAAATCGTGTTCGCCAAGGGATGCTGCACCGTGTATTATACGAGCCCCGACCCACGCCGTAACGGCACCAACAGGGCGGTAACGCCATCGCTGGTGGAAGGTGGTGGAAGCGTTTCCGGGCCTGTGGTGAACTACCATGCGCCGGGCGGTAGCAGCGGCGTTGCGGTTGATCGTGGCTCGGATGCCGGCCGCATCGTGTCGGTAACGCCAAATCCGTTGGGCGATGAAGGTGATGTACGATACGTGGTTGGATCGGCCACGCACGTGACGATCGACGTTCTCGACGTTCAGGGCCGCCGTGTGGCCGCGGTGCTTGATGCTCCGATGCAGGCCGGCGAGCATGTAACCCGTCTGGCGCTTCGTGGCCTGCCGAACGGCCGGTACTTCGTGCGCATCGCGCTTGCAGGCCATGTGGCGATACAGCCCTTGTTGCTTATGCGCTAGGCGCGCACGCTGCCGGGATTCCTCTGTGTTTGGGCGGGCATGTGCTGCTTTTGTCGGCGCGGCCCGCCCTTGCCATGTATGGCGTGTGCGCAGGGCGGTGCCACTGCCAACGGCGACATGATGCGTTGGAGATCGTGAGCTGCCTGGCCGCTGATTGCAGTGGTTGATGGTGTGCGGTGCTGTAAGGCGGTACGCGGTATGCGGACCGTGGCGCGACGCGGTTAGCGGAGCGAAGCTTCCATGCGCATGCCGTTATCGCGGAGCCACGCAACCGATTGCTCGAAGGCCGGATCGAACTTGGCAACGAGATTCCAGAACCGCTGCGAATGGTTGAAGTGCCGGAGATGGCACAGCTCGTGGATCACCACATAGCGAAGGACCTCGGGAGGGAAGAGTATCAACCGCCAATTGAAGGAGATGTTGCCGAGCTTCGAGCAGCTTCCCCATTTGGTGCGTTGGTCGCGAACGGTGATGCGCCCGTAACGAACCCCGATCTCCTCGGCGGCGGCGCGCGCGGCCGCCACGATGTGATCAACCGCCTGCAGCTTCAACCACCCCAGCAGGAATGCCTTCAGGTCGCCATCGAAGTCAAGCGGCAGGTGTGCCCGTAGCTCGTCGCCAACAATCTCGCAGCCGTGCCACATCTCGCCCGACCGGATGCTGAGCGAATACTTCCTGCCACGATAATAAATCAACGAACCATCACCAAGCGGACGGGGCTGCGCCGGGATATCCAGCTTGGCCAACTGCTGCAGAATCCACTCCTGCTTTTCCCGCAGCAGCGTGTCCGGGTTTACATAGCGTCGCATGCGCGCCGGGAAGGTGACCACCACACCGTGAAAGGGCGAGATGGTTATCCGGATGCTTTTGGCGCGTGGATGCCGGCGAACGATATAGGTAACAGGGGTCCCTTCCAGCAGGACAGTATGGACGGTAGGAGGGATTCGGCCGGAAGTCATGGTGCGAATTTACGATACGCGTGGCGAATGCTCCCACACCCACCAACCGTGTGGCGTCTGTTTCCGGCGAGCCAATCGAAGGCCCGGAAGAACCGCCATATCATGCCAGAGCTTCGTGGCGAACCCGGAACACATTTGCACTTTCGGAAGCCGATTGCATTGCCATGCCGCGCCGATAGTGTAAGTTGGGGGTCTTTCTCACTCCACGGCCGGCGCCGGCTATCCGCATCAGCGCCTGAAAACCGGGAGAATGGGCCGCTGGCCTGGGGGAATGAACGCTTGTCAATCGAATCAGTCGCAATGAAGTATCTCCGCATTTTCGTGTTCGCAGCCGTGGGCTGTTGCAGCCTGGCTGCCTGTGCCGATACGGCGGGCGATCCTCGCGATTTCTACAAGCGCCTTGTGGAGGCCGCGCGGACACATGATGGCGGCTTCATGTACGATGTGCTGGATAGCAGCCGTCGCGCCGAGGTTGACACGTTGATGGGATTGCAGATGGCGAACCTGGATAAGCTCCCGCCGTCGGAGCGCCCACGATGGGATTCGCTGAAGGGCAAGCCCAAGCGCGAGATCTATGCCCGGATCCTTGGCAGCGACGAAGGCGTGGCCGCCTTGTTCAAGGGTGAGTATGTGATAAAGCGCGTGGACACTCTGATCGTGTTGACCGTGCAGCACTCGGGGCAGCCGGAGAACATCATGTACCTGCGGCCGAACGGCGCTGGGTATGTAGTATCGCAGGCTCCGCGCCGGCCCGAGCCGCAGCCGCAGGAGCCACCCCCGTCGGCCTCGCCGGAATCCGGACCAGGCCCACAGCAGGGGGCGCCGCAGGGCACGCCGGGGACCGCGAAATCCCCGCGCCCAACGGGCAGAACGGGTGGCCGGTGACGTTGTTCAACGTCCGACCGCTGAGCCCGAAGAACACGTTCCGTAACAAAACCGCGGGATTTTGGCGGAGCATGAGCTTGACTCATGTTCCAGGGCCTGCCTATATTAGCAGGCTTTCTAACATCGAACGAATCCGAATCATTCAGAAGGTCTGAAGCAGTGCCGACAATTAACCAGCTAGTTCGCAAGGGACGTCAGGTCGAGTCGTACAAGAGCAGCTCGCCTGCGCTCGATTCCTGTCCGCAGCGTCGCGGTGTGTGCACGCGCGTCTATACGACGACGCCGAAGAAGCCAAACTCCGCTCTGCGCAAGGTTGCGCGTGTGCGTCTCACCAACAAGATCGAGGTGACCGCGTACATCCCGGGCGAGGGGCATAACCTGCAGGAGCACTCCATTGTGCTGATTCGTGGTGGCCGCGTGAAGGATCTTCCTGGCGTGCGTTATCACATCATCCGTGGAACGCTCGATACCCAGGGTGTCGGCAAGCGCATGCAGGGGCGCTCGAAGTACGGTGCCAAGCGCCCGAAGAAGTAATTCTGGCGCTCGCAGCGGCATCCGTGCCGTGGCATACACGCGAAACGACGAACAGTAACCTGAATCAATACATCACTGAGTCAGCATGAGAAAGAAGCGCGCTGAAAAGCGTCGGGTGCTCCCCGATCCTCTGTATAACGACGTCACCGTCTCCCGGTTCATCAACAACCTGATGGAGGACGGCAAGAAGAGCACGGCTCGCCAGATCTTCTACGGCGCACTCGAGATTGCCGCCCAGCGCACCTCGCAGGAGCCTCTCGAATTGTTCCGCAAGGCGTTGTCGAACGTGTCGCCGGCCGTGGAAGTACGCTCGCGCCGCGTGGGTGGTTCCACCTACCAGGTGCCGATGGAGGTGCGTCCGGATCGCCGCGTTGCGCTTGGCATCCGCTGGCTTATTCGTTATGCCACCGATCGCCGCGAGAAGAGCATGCGCGAGAAGCTGGCCGGTGAGTTGGTTGCTGCTTCCAACGGTGAAGGCAGTGCCGTGAAGAAGCGCGAGGACGTGCACCGTATGGCCGAGGCCAACCGTGCATTCGCGCACTTCCGCTGGTAATCGCCTGCCGCGGTAACACGCAGGTTAAACAGGCATTGTACTATCCGCCGGCTTTGTCCGTCGGATGTACTCGGCTCGTACCATGCTGATGATGACTTACTGATTCGCTGGCAAGGGTTCGGAACCGACGACTCAACAGAAACACGCTCTAAGTAACTATAGCAGGATCATGCCCCGTCTTTATCCATTAGATCGCGTCCGCAACATCGGCATCATGGCGCACATCGATGCCGGTAAGACAACGACAACCGAGCGCATCCTTTTCTACACCGGTGTGCTGCATCGCATGGGCGAAGTGCACGATGGTGCTGCAACCATGGATTACATGGAGCAGGAACAGGAGCGTGGCATCACGATTACATCGGCTGCCACCACGTGCTTCTGGAAGGGTTCGTTGACGCAGTTCCCCGAACACCGTATCAACATCATTGATACGCCGGGCCACGTGGACTTCACCGTCGAGGTGGAGCGTTCGCTGCGTGTTCTTGACGGTGCCGTGGCACTGTTCTGCTCGGTTGGTGGCGTTGAGCCGCAGTCGGAGACGGTGTGGCGCCAGGCCGACAAGTACCAGGTGCCCCGCATTGCGTTCGTCAACAAGATGGACCGTGTGGGCGCGGACTTCCTGCGTGTTGTGGGGATGATCAAGGAGCGTCTCGGTGCCAATGCCGTGCCGGTTCAGTTGCCGGTGGGCCAGGGCGACATCTTCAAGGGGATTGTCGACCTCATCGAGATGAAGGCCTATATCTTCGACGACTCCTCGCAGGGCTCGCGCTGGGATACAATCGATATTCCGCACGACATGGCCGACCAGGCCCGCGAGTATCGCACCGCGATGCTTGAAGCCGTGGCCGAGGTGGACGACACCCTGCTTGAGAAGTACCTGGGCGGCGAGGAGATCTCGGCCGAGGAAGTTCGCAAGGTGTTGCGCGAAGCCACGCTTCAGGTGAAGATCGTGCCGGTGCTGCTGGGCTCCTCGTTCAAGAACAAGGGCGTGCAGCAGTTGCTTGACTCGGTGATCGAGTTCATGCCGTCGCCGCAGGATATCGGCGCAACGCCGGGCCATCATGTTGATACCAGCGATCATATCGAGCGCCAGGTGTCCGACAGCGAGAAGTTCGCCGGCCTTGCCTTCAAGATCATTACCGACAAGTTCGTCGGCAAGCTCACGTTCGTGCGTGTGTATTCGGGCGCGATCAGCGCCGGCTCGTATGTATTGAATACGATCACCGGCAAGAAGGAGCGCGTGGGTCGGCTTCTGCAGATGCACGCGAACCATCGCGAGGATATCGACACGGCCTACACCGGCGACATCGTTGCCGTGGTTGGTCTGAAGGCAACCAAGACCGGCGACACGCTGTGCGACGAGAACGATCCGATCGTGCTCGAAAAGATGGAGTTCCCTGATCCGGTTATCGACCAGGCCATCGAGCCGAAGACGAAGGCCGATCAGGACAAGCTCTCCGAAGCACTGGTCAAGCTGGCCGAAGAAGATCCGACATTCCGTGTGCACACCGATGAGGAGACCGGCCAGGTCATCATCTCGGGTGTAGGCGAGCTTCACCTTGATATCATTGTTGACCGTATCCGTCGCGAGTTCCGCGTGGAAGCCAACGTTGGCAAGCCGCAGGTGGCATACCGCGAGACGATCCGCAACACTGTCGATCACGAGCACAAGTTCGTGCGTCAGACCGGTGGTAAGGGTCAGTTCGGTCACGTGGTGATCGAGTTCAGCCCGAACGAGCACGGCAAGGGCTTCGAGTTTGTCAACGACATCGTTGGCGGCGTGATCCCGAAGGAGTTCATCAAGCCGGTTGAGCAGGGCATTGTCGAGGCCATGCGCAACGGTGTTCTGGCCGGCTTCCCGGTGGTCGACATCAAGGCGCGCCTGCACTTCGGCTCGTACCACGATGTTGACTCCTCGGAAATGGCGTTCAAGATCGCCGCATCGATGTGCTTCAAGGAAGCCTGCCGCAAGGCCCGCCCGGTTCTTCTGGAGCCGATCATGGCCGTGGAAGTGGTGACCCCCGAGGAGTACATGGGCGACGTCATGGGCGACCTTTCCAGCCGCCGTGGTCGTATCGAGGGCATGACCGCCCGCGCCGATGCGCAGGTGATCCGTGCAATGGTTCCGCTCGCCGAAATGTTCGGCTATGTGACCCGTCTGCGGTCGATGACTCAGGGTCGAGCCATCTTCTCGATGGTGTTTGATCACTACGATGAGGCTCCGAAGTCGGTGGCCGAGGAAATCATCGAGAAGAGCGGCAAGGCGATGGTCGGCGCGTAATTACCGAAATCAATCAGCAGTCTATATCAACGTTTAACCTTCTCTGAGAGGAGATTATCAGGAATGGCAAAGGAGAAATTCGACCGCAGCAAGCCCCACGTAAACGTGGGTACGGTTGGTCACGTGGACCACGGCAAGACGACGCTGACGGCCGCAATCACCATGGCGCTTGCGCATAAGCATGGTGGTCAGGTCCGCACGTTCGATTCGATCGACAACGCTCCGGAAGAGCGCGCACGTGGTATCACAATCGCGACGGCACACGTGGAGTATCAGACCGACAAGCGCCACTACGCGCACGTCGACTGTCCGGGTCACGCCGACTACGTGAAGAACATGATCACCGGTGCGGCTCAGATGGACGGTGCCATCCTCGTTGTTGCCGCAACGGACGGCCCGATGCCCCAGACGCGCGAGCACATCCTGCTCTGCCGTCAGGTCGGCGTGCCGCGTATCGTGGTGTTCATGAACAAGGTCGACATCGCCGATCCGGATCTTCTGGAGTTGGTGGAGCTCGAGGTTCGCGAACTTCTCACGAAGTACGAGTTCCCGGGCGACGACATCCCCATCGTGAAGGGTTCGGCTCTGCAGGCTCTCGAGGCCGGCACGAGCGGTGCACCGGTTGACGATCCTCGTTACCAGTGCATCTGGGATCTCATGGACGCCGTCGACGACTACATCCCGACGCCGGTTCGTGAGACCGACAAGCCGTTCCTGATGCCGGTTGAGGACGTGTTCTCGATCACGGGTCGTGGCACGGTAGGCACGGGCCGTATCGAGCGTGGTGTCATCAACGTCAACGAGGAAGTTGAGATCGTTGGCTTCGGAGCAAAGAAGAAGTCGGTTGTTACCGGCGTCGAAATGTTCCGCAAGCTTCTCGATCGCGGCGAAGCTGGCGACAACGTCGGCCTTCTGCTTCGTGGCGTCGACAAGAACGAGCTCGAGCGTGGCATGGTTATCGTGAAGCCGGGTTCGATCACGCCGCACACCAAGTTCATGGCTCAGGTGTACGTGCTCTCGAAGGAAGAAGGCGGCCGTCATACGCCGTTCTTCAACGGCTACCGTCCGCAGTTCTACTTCCGTACGACCGACGTGACCGGCGTTGCCAGCCTTCCGGCCGGCACCGAGATGGTTATGCCGGGCGACAACGTCGACGGACTCGCGGTTGAGCTCATCACCCCGGTCGCAATGGAGGAAGGCCTCCGCTTCGCTATCCGCGAAGGCGGCCGCACGGTGGGCGCCGGTGTTGTTACCAAGATCGTCGAGTAACAGCAACACGGTCAGCATAGAAACTGCAACACCCCCTCTCGCGGATATCGCGAAGGGGGTGTTGTTGTTTGTGGCCCTGCCTGTCCGGCTGTTCCGGATCGGATGCTTCTGGTCCGAAATGCTTGCATGCCCCCCTCGCCGTTATGCCCATGAATCGGAAACTCCGCGTTGGCATCCTCGTTAACTCCTGCCGAATCCCGGCGTGGGCGCATGCCATGCTTCAGCGGATCGTCGCCGGCGACTACGCGGAGATCGTGCTGGTGGTGCGCGATGCGTCCCCGCGAGGTTCCGCCCCCGGCGTAGCGGAGCGCATTCGCCGCAACGCACCCAATGTGCTCTTTACCGCCTTCTCGCGCATCGAGTCGCGCCTGAGCCATCCTCGCCCCGATGCGTTTGCTTCGGTGGATTGCAGCGAGCTGCTTGCCGGTGTGCCGTGCGTTGATGTGATCCCTGTCCGCGGGAAGTTCTCCGATACCATCACCGATTCCGACCTCGCAACCATCGCAACACACGATCTTGATGTGCTTGTGCGCCTTGGATTCCGGATCCTGCGCGGCGGCATCCTGCGAGCGGCCCGCTACGGCGTGTGGTCCTATCATCACGGTGACAACAGCATCAACAGGGGCGGCCCGCCCGGCGTATGGGAAGTGCTGGAGCGCTGGGATGTTACCGGCTCGATCCTGCAGATTCTTTCGGAGGATCTGGATAACGGCTTGGTGATGGCGCGATCGCACGCGCATACCGACCGGATGTTCACCGCGCGCAATCGCAACGGGTATTATTGGAAGTCGATGTCGTTCCTGCCGCGTGCGTTGCAGCAGTTGCACCAGATGGGGGGCGATGCGTTTACCGGGCGCCTGGCGCGCGTGAACCAGCATCCGGCGTTCTATTCACGGCGTCTGTTCACCACGCCCACCAATCGCGAGATGCTGCGCCTGGGCATTGCGCACTCCTGGAAAGCGTTGAAGCGAAAGATGGCGGCGTTGCTGCACTTCGAGCAATGGATGCTGCTGTACGCACTGCGGTCGGATGGTACGATGGCGACGTCGTTCTGGCGGTTCAAGCCATTGGTGCCGCCGAAGGACCGGTTCTGGGCCGACCCGTTTGTGGTTGCCCACGCCGATACGTGGTGCCTGTTCATCGAGGAGTTTGTCTACGCGCGGGGCAAGGGGCACATCGCCGCGATGACTGTTGACGCCAACGGTGTGGTGGGGCCGCCCCGCACGGTGTTGCAATGCCCGTACCATCTGTCGTACCCGTTCGTGTTTGAATATAACGGCGAACATTTCATGGTGCCGGAGTCGGCCGCCAACCGTACGGTGGATGTCTATCGCTGCACGAACTTTCCGGATACGTGGGAACACGCCGCCACGTTGATGCGTGATGTGCACGCGGTGGACGCAACGCTGCTCGAGCATGGCGGCCGCTGGTGGATGTTCGTCAACATCCGCGAGAATCCCGGCGCCTCGGCGCTGGACGAGTTATTCCTGTTCCATGCCGATACACCCTTGTCCGCGAACTGGGTGCCACATCCATGTAATCCGATTGTGTCGGATGTTCGCTCGGCCCGGCCGGCGGGTCGTGTGTTCGAGCACAACGGCAACCTGTATCGGCCGTCGCAGAACTCGGCGCGGCGTTACGGGCACTCGATGGCGATCAATCAGATCGTGACGCTTACTACCGAGGCGTACGAGGAACGCCTGGTGGAAACCATCAAGCCGGAATGGGCGCCGGGGATTGTCGGGACGCACACATTGAACCACGCCGCCGGCCTAACCGTGATCGACGCATTGAAACGCCGCCGTAAATACTTCGGCGGCTGACTTATACAGGCCCGATGTGCGTGGGCCTGGCCGGCAACGATTGTTGACCGGCGCGGGGTAACGCAGCGGGCGGCCGATAAGCCGGTGGCATGCAGGCCACGCCGGCGTTCTCATCCAGCCATCCATTGCTGTTCCGTCCCGATGCTACTACGCCTGGGGGTCATGGCAGGCGCCGCACCTTGATCGCGATATTGGCGGCGAGCGGGCCATAACGTACGCCGAAATCGAGCCCGCCGATCCGCCGCGCAACCGCACGCGCCACATCGCGCGCTCGGCCATGCAGCAGATGTTCCATCAGGTAGTCCGCGTTCACGGCCGCCACATCCACGAACAATCCAGTGCGCGCAACGCGCTCGATGGCATACTGGCCGGAGAAGGCCGACGCATCCAGCATGCGGCGCATGTCGCCCAGGGTGTAATGGCGATGGCGGTATCCCGGTGTGCACTTGCCCGACGGCTTGCCGCGCAGCAACCGATGCAGCGCCTGATATATCGGCATGGCGTGGCGGCGGAGATAATATCCGTAGTTGTACGGGTCGGCCAGGGTCAGCAGACCACGGTGCGGTGTGGTGATGATTGCCGTGCCGCCGGGCCGGAGCACGCGGAACAGCTCATCGAGCGTACGGATCTCGTTGTCGACATGTTCGAGCACATCGGTGCAGACAACGGTGTCGAAGTAGGAATCGGGATAGGGAAGGCTATCCAACGAGCCCAGCCGAAATCGGATGTCGCCGGCGTTTGCCTTGGCAATGCGAAGCGAGCGAGCGTCGGTATCGATGCCGTGGCACTCAAGGCACAGCCGGCGGTAGGCCAGCGTGGCGATGCCCGACGAGCAGCCCGCGTCGAGCAGGCGGCGTGTGTGTGATGGTATCCACTGGCAGGCCAGGGCGTGGCGGCCGGTGATCGTGGTGCCGTTTGCAACGGTATCCATGGTGTACCTCTCAACCATTTGCAGCGTGAGCCGCGAGCGGCACGAAAGCACGGCACGGAGGCGCCAGCGGTGCGGCAGGCGCGGAACAGGCGATGCCTTTTATGCCAACGCGGAGGACAGGTGGTTGCTGTCCGGCAAGGTTCATCCCGAACGGCGCAGCCCTGGGGGCGTGTGCCGGGGAGTTGTGCTGCATGGCGATTTGTGCGGTGCGCCCGGTGCCCGTGGAGGCATCAGTCACACGCGGGGAAATAGGCGCGGCTCGATACGGGAATCAATGCAGATCTGGTGGGAAGACGGGGTAAAAAGAATGCCCCTCACCGTGATCGGTGAAGGGCATTTCGTGTGCACTGCTCAATTGTCTTGTTTCCCGGTTACGACAGGATAGCCGTACTGCTCGTCCGCTCGATATACCGTCGCCACGGCTTCTCGTAGGCCTTGGTCTCGTACCACAAATCGAAGGAAATCTGATAGGCAGTTTGTCCGCTTCGATCCATGAGTATCCGATTGCCTTGATTGTCAACCGTCTCAGGCTGGCGCCAATCGATCTGACCAGCCACGTCGAGCCAATTCTCGTCCGTAACCCAAACAAGATTCGTGTTCTCCATGCTTGAGGGCTCCTACAAGGGTGAACGGGTGATCTCGAAACGTCCACCGCGATGGAGAACTGCGGTGGATAGGGATGTTGCGAGATGAGAGAGAGAAGAGAAGGAATCGCTCCGTTTTCAAAGGACATCGAGGCTCCCTACCACCACGATGCAATAGCTACTGGGGAGCAGTCGAAATATATGCGTTGATGCGATTGCTTCGCAATAGGTTGATGCAAGAAAACTGTTCATAACACGAATAGTTGTACGCCGGGCGCACTGGTGGGAAATGGCAGGGGAGCAGGGTGCTCGGCCGCAGCTCGGAAGCACTGGTGCGCCGCAATGTTGATGCCGACCAGGGGTATGGGGCGCGGGTTGGGTGGCCGGCCATCCAACCCGGCAGCGGCCGGAGTCGTGGCCAGGGTGCCGGCGGTTTCGGCGACGCGGTAAGCGGTGATGCGGGCGGGCTGCACACAGCAGTTGTAGGGCAGGTGAATCGTGTTCCGAGCCAGCGTAATGCGAGATGGGCTGTAAAAGGGCCAAAACGGGCCACAAAAGTGCCCGGTGTTACAATTGCGTACCGAATCAGCCGGTTTTGGCCAAAACAACGCTTGCACCGTCAAGCGTGCCCAACGTATATTTGCGGGCTAAATAATTTGAGCGTCTCACGAAAGCGCTGGGGCAACCTTCTAACTCACCGATCCTACTGCGGAGAAAGTGGAGGGCGCCAACCGGAGAAAAGCAGAGAACGAGCGGGCTGCGGTGCAATGCCGGGGTCAACGAAACGCAAACACGCGAATCGGGCTCATCTTGGAAACCTCCAACATCGTTGGACCTGCGCGATAGGTTGAAGTGCGAATCCCAAAACGGCAGCTACTGTGCCGTTCGGCCCATCTCCCGGGCCACATCGCACACCGTATGTGAGCGCATTCATCAAGCGTCATAGTCGATAACACAGAACGGTGTTCCTCGCCGGGCGGGGGCACATGCGCCGTTCTACCGTTGTCTGTTCATACTGAGACGAGAACGTACTAATTCGGAGCAAGCGAACAACGTGGCTGCCCAGGTAATCCGCATCAAGCTGAAGTCGTACGATCACAATCTGATCGACAAGTCGGCTGAGAAGATCATCCGCACCGTCAAGCAGACCGGCGCGATCGTCTCGGGCCCGATTCCGCTGCCGACCGAGAAGACGATCTACACGGTTCTCCGCTCGCCGCACGTCGACAAGAAGTCACGTGAGCAGTTCGAGAATCGCTCGCACAAGCGTCTGATCGACATCCTCAACTCCACGCCGAAGACCGTTGACTCGCTGATGAAGCTTGAGCTTCCGGCCGGTGTGGATGTCGAGATCAAGGTCGACGCCTGAGACGCCCCTACGGCATCAGGCGCCCGGCGGGGATGGCCCCAGCAGTTTGAAATCCTATCATCGTAACCAAGCCCAAGACGAACGCGATGGCCGCGCTACTAGGTAGAAAAATTGGAATGACCGGCATGTTCAACGAGCAGGGGGTGTATATCCCATGCACGCTGATCGAGACTGGTCCCTGCACGGTTGTGCAGGTCAAGACAAAGGACAGCGACGGGTACGAGGCCCTTCAGCTCGGGTTCGGCAACAAGGCCGAGCGGAACATCAATCAGCCGATGAAGGGCCATCTGAAGAAGGCCGGCGCCTCGGCGATTCGCGAGCTTCGCGAGTTCCGTTCGTACAACATCGCCGACTACAAGCAGGGTGACGTCATCGCGGTTGCCGATGTGTTCGCTGTCGGCGACAAGGTTCGTGTTACCTGCGACAGCAAGGGGCATGGCTTTCAGGGTGTCATGAAGCGCCATCACTTCGGTGGCGTCGGCATGCAGACGCACGGTCAGTCCGACCGTCAGCGCGCCCCTGGTTCGATCGGCGGTTCGAGCTATCCGTCGCGTGTGTTCCCCGGAACGCGCATGGCCGGTCGGATGGGCGGCAAGCGTGCCTCGGTTCGCAACCTGCAGGTGGTTGCAGTGCTTCCCGAGAAGAACGTTCTGGTGGTGAAGGGCTCGATCCCCGGTGCTCCGAACAGCATCGTCGAGATCATCAAGCACTAAACACGTAGCCTGCCGCGTTTTGCGCGGCGCATGATTCCGACGGGACGAAGTTCAAGGGCAAACGAAGAGAACAATGACTATCAATATCCTCAGCAAGGACGGCAACGTTACCGGGACGATGGAGCTCCCGACGGAGATCTTCGGCATCGAGCCGAACAGTGCCGTGATGCACCAGGCCGTGAAGATGTTCCTGGCCAATCAGCGCCAGGGCACCAGCAAGACCAAGGATCGGTGGGAAGTGCGAGGCGGCGGTCGCAAGCCCTGGAAGCAGAAGGGACGTGGTACGGCGCGCGCCGGCTCGATCCGTTCCGGTGTCTGGGTTGGCGGCGGCAACATCCACGGCCCGAACCCGCGCGACTACACGCAGCACATGCCGAAGAAGATGCGCCAGCTTGCGCGCCGCTCGGCACTGGCGTTGAAGGCGCAGCAGAACGAGTTGGTGGTGGTCGACAGCATCGCGTTCAGCGAGATGAAGACCAAGCCGTTTGCGTCGATGCTTCAGGCGATTAATGCCAACGGCAAGAAGACGCTGGTGCTGTTGAAGGATGCCGACGAATCCACGCTTCGCAGCGGCCGCAACATTGATCGCTGCGACATCATGGAAGCGCCCAACGCTTCTACCTACGATCTGCACAACAACCTGGTTCTCGTTCTCGATCGCGGCGCGACCGACGTCCTGGTCGATCAGCTCCAGAAGGAAGACTAACCCAGTCAATCACACGATAGACCAGCGAGAACCACGATGAGGCAAGTACTGAAGCGTCCGATCCTGACCGAAAAGAGCTCGCTGCTCGGTGACAGGGGGCAGTATGTTTTTGAGGTGATTCCGAGCGCCAACAAGATCGAGATCCGCAAGGCGATCGAGGAGCGTTACAACGTTGGTGTCACGGCCGTGCGCACCATCAGTGTGAAGCCGAAGACCAAGGTTCAGATGACGCGCCGCGGTTACGTGATGGGCAAGACCATCCGTCGCAAGAAGGCGATTGTCACGCTGAAGCCCGGTCAGAAGATCGACGTCATCGGCGAGCTTCCGTCAGAGGATTGATCGGCCGATTGACAGCGCAGCACATCCCGGGCTCCCACGGGGTGAGCGATGGCGGAATGGGAGCCGAGAATAGTACCAGCCAATTACGAACAGCGTAGTGTCGGAAGGCGATCGAGCGGCGATGCCGCCGGTTGAGGCCGACAAACACGATAGAGAGTACGAGCGATATGGGAATTCGTATCAGCAAACCGGTAACGAGCTCGCGTCGATTCTATTCAACACCGACGTTCGAGGAGGTTACAACCTCTAAGCCGGAGAAGTCGCTGCTGGCTCCGCTGAAGAAGAGCGGTGGTCGTAACAATACCGGGCGAATCACCTCGCGCCATCGTGGCGGTGGTCATAAGCGCCAGTATCGCATCATCGATTTCAAGCGCAACAAGCTTGGCATCGAGGCGATTGTCAAGACGGTGGAGTACGATCCGAATCGTTCGGCCCGCATCTGTCTGCTGGAATATGCCGACGGCGAGAAGCGCTACATCATCGCGCCGAACAACGTGAAGGTTGGCGACAAGCTGATGGCCGGCCCGGAAGTTGAAATCCGCGACGGTAATGCCTGCCCGCTGGGTCGCGTTCCGCTGGGCTCGTTTGTTCACAACATCGAGCTGAAGCCCGGCAAGGGTGGCCAGTTGAGCCGGTCGGCCGGTTCCTCGGCCCAGGTTGTAGCGCGCGAGGGAGGATTCTCCACGCTGCGCCTTCCTTCCGGCGAAATGCGGCTGATCCGCAACGAGTGTTACGCCACGCTTGGCGTGGTTGGCAACTCGGACCACGAGAATCTTTCGCTTGGCAAGGCCGGCCGTATGCGTTGGTTGGGCGTTCGCCCGCAGACGCGCGGTATGGCGATGAACCCGGTTGATCACCCGAACGGTGGTGGTGAAGGTCGCTCGAAGTCGGGCGGTGGTCGCCAGCATCCTGAGTCGCCGTGGGGCAAGTATGCCAAGGGTTTGAAGACTCGCAAGAAGAAGAACCAGAGCAACCAGTACATCGTGCGCCGTCGCACCAAGTAATGGTGCTGGCCGCAGGCGCCTCGCGCTATAGATTTCTCGATATCTGGAACACGTAATCACGAAAGATACATGGCACGTTCGCTCAAAAAGGGACCGTACGTCGACAGGAACCTCACCGACAAGGTGGCCGCGCTTGACCAGCAGGGCCAGCGCCGCGTGATCAAGACGTGGGCTCGCGCCTCGACGATTGCTCCGGATTTCGTTGGCCACACCTTCGCGGTGCACAATGGCAACAAGTTCATTCCGGTGTACGTGACCGAAAACATGGTTGGGCATAAGCTTGGCGAGTTCTCGCCGACGCGTACCTACCGTGGTCACGCCGGAAGCAAGAAGTAGCGGTCGATCGGCAAGGAATCATCTGGAACGTTATCGGGCAGCCGGCGGCTGCTTCCTCTGGAGATAGAAGACAATGTTTGAAGCTCGCGCTCTTCGTAGAAACATCCATTCGTCGCCGCGCAAGATGCGCCTGGTGATCGACCTGATCCGTGGAAAGAACGCCGCTGAGGCGCTCGGTATCCTTCGCTTCTCGTCGCACCATGCCTCACGCGACGCCGAGCAGGTGCTGCGCTCGGCAATCTCAAACCTGATGAACAAGGATTCCAACGGACGGATCGACCCCGACACCGTCTATGTGAAGGAAGTCTTCGTCAATCAGGGAACGACGATGAAGCGTATGCTTCCCGCGCCGCAGGGCCGGGCATATCGCATGCGCAAGCGCTCGAACCATCTTACCATCGTGGTTGCTTCCAAGTAATCGATGGTAGGTGACCGGCAGCCTCCTTGGCGGTGCGGACACTGAATACGATCAACACAAGCCTGATAAACGCTGGAGTCGTTTTGGGACAGAAAACAAATCCGATAGGGCTTCGCCTCGGCATCATCAGATCATGGGATGCCAACTGGTACGATGAGAAGAACTTCGCAGCCAAGCTGACGGAGGATACAATGGTGCGCAACTACCTGCGCAACCGTCTCAAGCGTGCGGGCATCAGCCGTATTGTCATCGAGCGCACGGCCAAGCAGATGCGCCTGACGATTCATACTTCCCGACCGGGCGTGGTGATCGGCCGTTCCGGCAAGGAGATCGCGCAGCTGGAGGAAGAAGTCCGGCAGGTTGCGAAGAAGGACTGCAAGATTCTCATCCATGAGATCAAGCGTCCCGAGCTGGACGCCTACCTGGTGGCCGAGAACATCGCGCAGCAGCTGGAAGGGCGTATTGCCTTCCGCCGTGCGATGCGCCAGGCTGTGGGTTCGGCGATGCGCATGGGCGCCGAGGGTATCCGCGTGATGTGCGCAGGACGCCTGGGCGGTGCCGACATGTCGCGCACCGAGCAGTACAAGGACGGGCGTGTGCCGCTTCATACCCTGCGTGCCGATATCGACTACGCACAGGTTACCGCGCACACCAAGCAGGGCGCCATCGGCGTGAAGGTGTGGATCTGCAAGGGCGAGGTAATCGGCCAGCAGGAGCGCCCGATCTGATTCGTTCGTAAAAAGCTTAACCTCAACAGGCAATTAGCACTGGAAGTTGGCACGGCTTGCGCCGGCGTCACGCTTCCGTCAGGGGTTCGATACAATGCTACTACCGAAGAGAGTCAAATACCGCAAGACCCAGCGCGGTCGCCGCACTGGCAAGGCCTATCGCGGTTCCACGATCGAGTTCGGCACGCACGCGATCAAGGCGATGGAGCCGGCATGGATCACCAGCCGTCAGATCGAGTCCGCTCGTATCGCGATCAACCGCGAGATGAAGCGCGACGGAAAGATCTGGATCCGGATTTTCCCGGATAAGCCGGTGACCAAGAAGCCAGCCGAAACCCGTCAGGGTTCGGGTAAGGGTTCGCCGGAGTTCTGGGTTGCCGTGGTCAAGCCCGGCCGCATCATCTTCGAGGTTGCCGGCGTTGCAACGCCGATCGCACTCGAGGCGCTTCGCCTTGCAAGCCACAAGCTGCCGGTGAAGACGAAGATCCTTACGCGCCCTGATTACGCTGGCGACGAGACGCTGCGCTAGTGTCGCGCGATAGCGGCAAACGAATTCGATCACGAAGTTTTTAGTACCGATAGAGCAATGAAGCCTTCAAAACCTTCCGACCTGCGCGGCCTGAGCGACGGAGAGCTTGTAACCCAGATACGGGACAATGAGCGTGCCCTAGTCGACATGCAATTCAAGAAGGCGGTAGGGCAGTTGGAGAATCCCGCTGCCATCCGCGTGATCCGTCGCGATATCGCACGGATGAAGACCATCCTCCGCGAGCGTGAGCTTGGCCGGAGCGTCTGAAAGACTACGAGAGCACCAACGGGTATCACGAACAAAAGCTGACCGGTAGATAGACGCCATGCAGGAAGACAACAACCAGACGATGGATAACACCTCGGGGAACGATCCTTTGAACCTGATGGGCCAGGACACGCCGACCGCCACGGTCGCCGAGGTTGCCGAGCCCGAGCGTGGCCGCCGCAAGTCCCGTACCGGGCTGGTGGTATCCAACAAGATGAACAAGAGCATCGTGGTGGCCGTGGTGCGCCGCGTGCGTCATCCTCTGTACAAGAAGTACTTCAACAAGACGAAGAGGTACATGGCGCACGACGAGAACAACGACTGCAACGTTGGCGACACCGTCCGCATCGTGGAGACTCGTCCGCTTAGCGCGAACAAGCGCTGGGCACTCGACCTCATCGTCGAGCGCGCGAAGTAAGAAGCCCGGTGGCCGCGGTCGGGATGAGGCAATCATTCCGTCAGCGCTCCAGGTTGCATCGGTTATCACGAACACGCTTATCCCGCTGGGCCGAATGCGGCGCAGGGGAATCCGATAAGGGATACAATCATGATTCAGGAAGAAACAAACCTCGTAGTTGCCGACAATTCGGGTGCGCGCAAGGTTCGCTGCATCCGGGTGCTTGGCGGGCACGACCGTCGTTACGCCGGCATCGGCGACGTGATTGTCGTCTCGGTGAAGAGTGCTCTGCCGGGCGGCAACATCAAGAAGGGTGATGTCTCCAAGGCCGTGATCGTCCGGACGAAGAAGGAAACGCGCCGTCGTGACGGCAGCTACATCCGCTTCGACGAGAACGCCGCGGTGTTGCTGAACAACCAGGGTGAGCCGCGTGGAACGCGCATCTTTGGACCCGTTGCTCGTGAGTTGCGCGACCGCAACTACATGAAGATCGTCTCCCTGGCACCCGAGGTGCTCTGAAATCGGCAATCGTAACGCGAACTGCAAACCCGATTATGAAGCAGAATCAACAGACAGCGCAAGTGAAGCTTCCCCGGATCAAGAAGGGGGACCAAGTGGTGGTGATCACCGGCGGCGACAAGGGAAAAACCGGCCGAGTGCTTGTTGTGTACCCGCAGAAGCATCGCGTGCTGGTCGAAGGGCTGAACGTGCGCAAGCGTACCTATAAGAAGGGCGCAAACAACGACCTGCCGGAAGGTGGTATTCACGACAAGGAAATGCCGATCGACATCTCCAACGTGATGCTTCTGGATCCGAAGTCGGGTAAGCATACTCGCGTGGGCATTCAGGTGGAAACCACCAGCGATGGCAAGACCCGTCGTGTCCGCTATGCGAAGGCTTCTGGTACCGCATTCAAGGACTAACTGCTCGAAAACTCTGCTGAACTATGGCCAAGGATAAAAAGAATCAGGATTCGCAGATCGAGTCGACGGCAGAGGCCGTGACGCCGCGTCTGATTACGAAGTACCGCCAGATGGTGGTTCCCAACTTGATGAAGCAGTTCAACTACGTGAACGTCATGCAGGCTCCGCGCCTGGTGAAGATCTCGGTGAACCGCGGTGTGGGCGATGCGGCAGGCGATCAGAAGCTTCTGCAGAACGCCGTCGAGGAGCTTCAGCTTATCACGGGCCAGAAGGCGCTGGTGACCAAGGCGAAGAAGGCTATCTCGAACTTCAAGCTCCGCGAGGGGATGCCGATCGGCGCGAAGGTTACGCTGCGCGGCTCGAAGATGTACGAGTTCCTTGACCGCTTCATTTCGGTGGCCGTGCCGCGTATCCGCGACTTCCGCGGTTTGCCGGACAAGTCCTTCGATGGACACGGCAACTACACGCTCGGCATCAAGGAGCAGATCATCTTCCCGGAAATCGATGTGGACAAGGTTGGCCGCATCGACGGTATCGACATCACGTTCGTTACCACCGCCAAGACCGACGAAGAGGCCTATACTCTTCTGAAGGAACTTGGGATGCCGTTCCGCAAGCGCGAGAGCGCCGAGGCTGCTGCCTGAGAAGGCGAGCGCCGCGCACGTCGACACGAAAACGTTATCGAATCAAAGAGGCTGATCCATACCTATGGCAAGAAAGAGTTTGATCGCACGGGAGGCCAAGCGCCAGAAGCTGGTCGATAAGTACGCGGCGCTGCGTGCACAGTACAAGGCCGATGGAGATTGGGAGGCACTGCAGAAGCTACCGCGCAACAGCTCGCCGGTACGCCTGCGTAATCGCTGCGTGATGACCGGACGCGCTCGCGCGTATTACCGCAAGTTCGGTCTCTGCCGCAACCAGTTCCGCCTGATGGCACTTGAGGGGAAGATCCCCGGCATCCGCAAGGCGAGCTGGTAAGCCATTCTCGACAGTGATTTCCAACGACTAGCATATTCCGAGAACAATGACCGATCCGATAGCAGACTTCCTCACCCGTATTCGCAATGCCGCGAACGCCCGGCACAAGGTGGTCGACGTTCCGGCGTCGAGGATGAAAGAGAGCCTGGCGGCAATCCTGAAGGATCAGGGATTCATCGCGGATTACCAGAAGCTCGAGGAGGGCCCGCAGGGGACCATCCGCGTGGCGCTCCGCTATGTGAACGGGCTTCCCTCGCTGCTCGGCCTTACGCGCATCAGCCGTCCTGGCCTGCGTCGTTATGCCGGCGCCGGCGAGCTCCCCCGCGTCAAGAACGGCCTCGGTATCGCGATCATCAGCACCTCGCAGGGGTTGATGACCGATAAGGAGGCACGCACCCGGAATATCGGAGGCGAAGTCCTCTGCTACGTCTGGTAATCTACGACGTCGTGTGAGCTTCTTAACAGACTAGACAAGGGTAATAGACGTGTCACGTATTGGTAAAAAGCCGATCGCAATTCCGAACGGCGTCACAGTAAAGCAGGACGGAACCGTCGTCTCGGTGAAGGGACCGAAGGGCGAGCTGAACGAAGAAGTCAGCCCGCTTGTCGAGATCACCATCGCCGGAGGCGAACTGACGGTCACTCGTCCGAACGACCAGCCTGCTTACCGCTCGGCACACGGCCTTACGCGCACACTGATCGCCAACATGGTGCAGGGTGTAACCGAGGGCTATTCCAAGAAGCTGGACATTGTTGGCGTCGGTTTCCGCGCCGAAGTGCGTGGCAACGGTCTGCAGCTGAACCTTGGGTACTCGCACCCGATCATGTTCTTCCCGCCAGCGGAAATCCAGGTGGCGGCGCCAACCGCGAACAGCGTGGTGGTGTCCGGCATCAGCAAGCAGCTTGTTGGCCAGATCGCCGCGAAGATCCGTTCGTTCCGTCCGCCGGAACCCTACAAGGGCAAGGGCGTGAAGTACGAGAACGAGCAGATCCGTCGCAAGGCCGGTAAGTCCGCAGGCAAGTAATCGATGATGCGGCCTTGGCCGCGGTCTCGATGCATGCCTTCGGCAGGCCGGTGATGCAATTCAGCCAGGCAAGCGGCTGACCAAAAAGATATTACTCGTAGAAACGACTCTCATAGACCGTAGATCATGAGCGCACAAGGTAAGATTCAGCGTCGCACGCGGCGTAAGTTCCATATCCGCAAGAAGGTTGCCGGCACGGCGGAGCGTCCGCGGATTACGGTGTTCCGTAGTCTGAAGCACATCTACGCTCAGGCGGTGGACGACATTTCCGGGCGCACGCTTGCGGCCGCATCCAGCCTGAACGATGAGCTTGTTGGCTCGTTGATGGGCGAAGGTGCCGGCAAGATGGCCCCGAGCGCAGCCGTCGGCAAGGCGATCGCTTCGCGGTTGAAGGAGCAGAACGTTACCTCGGCCGTGTTCGATCGCAACGGATACCTGTACCATGGCCGTGTAAAGGCCGTGGCCGACGGTGCCCGCGAGGGCGGCCTGGGGATCTGATCCAGGCTTCCGTTGTCGCGGATGTGAGCAATAGCGTCGATAACTGAAAAATCAGCTCATTCTCGTATCTTTGCGCTTCGCTCTTTTCCGAGCGCGCTGCCCTTAGGCATGCCGCGCCGTACAGAGCTGACTTCCCGCCCGATGGGGAGGTCTTCGTCAGCGCTGATTCATTCACTCGAAACGCAGTAATGCAGTGGCAAAAGCAAAAGCGTCCGAACTGGAACTGAAAGATAAAGTGGTCAACATCGCCCGCACCGCGAAGGTGGTGAAGGGTGGCCGCCGCTTCGGCTTCAGCGCAATCGTCGTTGTCGGCGACGGCAATGGCCATGTGGGGATTGGGCTTGGCAAGGCAAACGAGGTTTCGAACGCGGTGACGAAGGCCACCGAAGCCGCCAAGAAGAGCGTCGTGAAGATCCAGCTCAAGGGACACACGATACCGCACGAAGCCTTTGGCAGGTATGGGGCCGGCAAGATTCTCCTGAGGCCTGCAACGCCGGGCACCGGTGTGATCGCCGGTGGCGCCGCGCGTGCGGTTCTGGAGGCTGTCGGTGTTCAGGATATCCTCACCAAGAACCGGGGTTCCAGCAATCCGCACAATGCCGTGAAGGCAACCATGGATGCGCTGATGAGCCTTGAGGATGCTGCCTCGGTTGCTCAGCGCCGTGGAATCTCCCTCCACAAGGTATTGAAAGGATAACGTGATGACACAGCTCAAAGTCACTCAGATTCGCAGCATCATCGATCGGCCCGAGAAGCAGAAGCGCACGATTGCGGCGCTTGGCCTTGGGCGCCCAAACACCTCGCGCGTCCACAAGGATACGCCCGAGTTGCGCGGCATGCTCCGCGTGGTCAACCACCTGGTGAAGGTGGAGAGCGTCTGATCGCGACTTGCCGGCGGCGGCAGGTTTCCAACATCGAACATCGAAGCGAAAGAGAATAGACATGTCGAATCACTTAGGATTGCTTCAGTCGCCGAAGGGGACAACCAAGAACAAGCGCCGTATTGGGCGTGGGCAGGGGTCCGGGCGTGGAGGCACCTCGACGCGTGGTCACAAGGGCCATCGTGCTCGCTCGGGCTTCGGGCAGATCCCGAACTTCGAGGGCGGCCAGATGCCGTTTGTCCGTCGCGTTCCGAAGTTCGGCTTCACCAATCCCTTCCGTGTGGAGTACCAGACGGTGAACGTAAGCCGCCTGCAGGAGCTCGCCGATGCCGGCCATCTTGTTGACGGCGTTGTCTCGCCGGAGGCCTTGCACGCCCTGGGTGTGCTCTCCAAGCGGAACGTACCCTTCAAGGTGCTTGGCAACGGAGATCTCTCCGCGAAGCTTACCGTAACAGCCCATAAAATTTCGGCAGCCGCTCGCACGAAGATCGAGCAGGCCGGCGGCACGGTGACAATCCATGAGTAGGCTAACCGATACTCTTCGCAACGTCTTCAAGATAGAGGAGCTGCGCCAGCGGATCCTCTTTACTGCGTTGATGTTGCTGGTGGTGCGCGTCGGCTCGTTCATCTCCGTTCCGGGGATCAACGTATCGGCAATCCACGCTGGCTCGGGCTCCAACGCCAACAACAGCTTGTTCGGCTTGTTCGACATGTTCGTTGGCGGAGCATATACCAATGCGGCCATCTTCTCGCTCGGTATCATGCCGTATATCTCGGCATCGATCATCGTGCAGCTTCTTGGTGCGGTTGTGCCGTACTTCCAGAAGATGCAGCAGGAAGGTGAGCAGGGCCGCAAGCAGCTTACAACGATCACCCGGTACCTTACAGTGGTGCTGGCTTTCGCGCAGGGCATCGCCATCGCGGTGAGCCACTTCGGCAAGGTTAACGGTGGGTTGGATGTGGTCAGCCCGGAGCTCGGGCGCATTCCGTTCCTGCTGATGGCCGCGACGATCTTCACGGCTGGCACGATATTCCTGATGTGGGTGGGCGAGCAGATCACCGAGAAGGGTATTGGCAACGGTACATCGCTGATCATCTTCATCGGCATCATCGCGCGGCTTCCGCATGCGATGGCGCAGGAATGGTCGATGGTTGCCGGCCGCACGCGCAACCCGCTGGTCGAGCTTGTGATCATGGCCGGCTTCCTGGCAATTATTGCCGTCGTCGTGCTGTTCACGCAGGCCGTTCGCAAGATTCCGGTGCAGTATGCCAAGCGCATGGTTGGCAATAAGAGCTACAGTGGGCAGATGAGCTACATCCCCATCCAGCTTATCACGGCCAACGTGATGCCGATCATCTTCGCCAGCGCCATCATGTTCGTCCCGAACCTGATCCCACAGGTGCTGCCGGGAAGCGGTCTTGCGAACTTCATCAATCAGCATTTCAAGTATACCGATCCGCTGCATGCGCTGGTACAGGCGCTGCTGATCGTCTTCTTCGCATTCTTCTACACGGCGATCGTGGTTAACGCCCGCGACGTTGCCGAGAACATGCGCAAGAGTGGTGGTTTTATCCCTGGCGTTCGCCCGGGCAAGCCCACCGAGGAGTATGTGGACTCGGTGTTGATGCGTGTTACGGTGCCTGGCGCCCTGTTCCTGGCGGTGATCGCGATTCTCCCGATGTTCGTGCAGACGATGGGGGTGTCGGCCGAGTTCGCCACGTTCTTTGGCGGTACCTCGGTGCTGATCATGGTTGGTGTTGCCATTGATACGCTGAAGCAGATCGAGTCGTACCTGTTGATGCGGCACTACGATGGCTTCATGAAGAGTGGCAAGCTGCGCGGACGCCTTGGGCGCCAGCAGGTGGTGCAGGGTAACTAAGCGGGTCTCACACGAAGAGACAGGAGCGCGAGGAGAGATCATGGCGACAGGAGGAACGACCCTCGGTCGTGGCAAAACGGCGGAGCAGATCGCTCTGATAGCGGAAGCAAGCCGGATTGTCGCTGATGTTCTCGGGATGCTGGAGCAGTATACGGTGGCAGGTGCCACAACGCTGCAACTCGATGCGATCGCCGAAGAATACATTCGCGATCATGGCGCCGAGCCGGCATTCAAGGGCTACGTTGTGATGGGCCTGTCGTATCCGAACACGCTGTGCACTTCGGTGAATGATGCGGTTGTGCATGGCCTGCCGGACAGCGTTCCGCTGCGAGAGGGTGATGTGGTTTCGTTGGATGTAGGTGTGAAGAAGGGCGGGTATTACGGCGACAGCGCCATTACCTACGCAATCGGCGACCCCGGAGAAATCGGGCGGCGCTTGATGCAGGTAACCGAGGAATCGCTGTGGCTGGGGATACAGGAAGCGGTGGTTGGAAATCGCGTGTACGATATCTCGCGGGCCGTGCAGCGGCACGTTGAGGCAAACGGGTTTTCGGTGGTGCGTGATCTGGTAGGGCATGGAATCGGGACAAAGCTGCATGAAGATCCCTCGATTCCGAATTTTGTGCCAAGCCCGTTCCAGCGGCATCATTTCAAGAACACCCAGCTTGTTGACGGGCTCGTGATCTGCATCGAGCCCATGGTGAATGCGGGAACCTACCGTGTGAAGACGCGCGATGATCGGTGGACGATGGCGACGCAGGACGGGCAACTGTCGGCGCACTACGAACACACGGTTGTTGTACGAGAAGGAAGGCCGGAAGTGCTTACTCTGTCCAAAGGGGCGGAGCCGAAATGGATGGCAAGCGACTCGACCGAGCGCGAACCAACGGCGGCAAAGAGGACAGAGTCGTAGTCCGGCGAATGGCCGGCACGGCAATCAGCGAACGAGAACGTATGGCCAAACAGAACGCGATCAAGGTAGACGGCATTATCTCCGAAGTTCTCCCGAACGCGACATTTCGGGTGAAGTTGGAGAACGGACATGAGATCCTCGCTCATATCTCCGGTAAGATTCGGATGCACTACATCAGGATCGTCAAGGGAGATCGGGTTGCGGTGGAGCTCTCGCCGTATGATCTGGCCAAGGGCAGGATCACCTACCGGTATCGTTGATGTGCATGCCCGATGGGCGGCACCAGAAACATGCAGAACGACTCAACGACAGATAAACGGATCGGCGGCCTGACCCCGATCGCAAATCGAGCAGAGCAATGAAAGTACGAGCATCCGTCAAGAAGATGTGCGACAACTGCAAGATCGTCAAGCGCCATGGCGTAGTACGGGTGATCTGCAAGAAGAATCCGAAGCACAAGCAACGTCAGGGATGATAACCCACCGTGACGCGCGTGGCGCCAGCTCTCTTCGGGGGCAGGCATCGATCGCGGGGCGGCAACTGATTACAACAGCAATCACGTTTGAATCAAGGAGCTATACACGTTGGCACGCATCGCTGGAATTGATCTTCCGAGAAACAAGCATGCTCGCATCGGCCTGACGTACATCTACGGTATTGGGCCGACGACGGCGATGAACATCCTCGCGAACTCGAACGTTGACCCTTCCAAGAAGGTGGGCGATCTGAGCGACGAGGAAGTCAACCGCATTCGCATGACCATCCAGAACGACTACAAGGTCGAGGGTGCCGCGCGTAGCGAGATGCAGTTGAACATCAAGCGACTGATGGATATCGGCTGCTATCGTGGGCTGCGGCATCGTCGCGGGCTTCCGGTTAACGGCCAGCGCACGCGTACCAATGCGCGTACGCGTAAGGGGCGCCGCAAGACGGTGGCAGGCAAGAAGAAGGCCGGCAAGAAGTAGTCGTTCGGCAGGTATCCCGTTGGCGAACTCCGCCGGTCCTGTTGTTCGGTATCTCAACCGAGCATGGATACGGGGCGCCGCACGAATGCCCGTTCTCCTGAAGCAGTGAAATCATCCAGGACTCATGGCTAAGAATACACAGCAGAAGCGCAAGAAGAAGGTAGTGGCCGAAGTTAACGGCAAGGCCTTTGTGAAGGCAACCTTCAACAACGTGATCGTCACGGTGACCGATATCTACGGCAACACGCTGAGCTGGAGCTCGGCAGGCCGTAACGGCTTCCGTGGGTCGCGTAAGAATACCCCATATGCGGCGCAGGTGTGTGCCGAGAACGCGGGCAAGGACGCCTACGACATGGGGCTTCGGAAGGTTGATGTCTTCATCAAGGGGCCTGGTTCGGGTCGCGAGGCCGCGGTGCGCGCGCTTCAGCAGACCGGCCTTGAGGTGCTGACCATCACCGATGTAACGCCGCTTCCGCATAACGGCTGCCGCCCGCCGAAGCGCCGTCGCGTGTAATCTCGGTGTGCAATCGGGGCGTTGCGCCGCACTCTCAGCGGTTTGTGGTGCGCATCCCGGTACCGAGCGCGATACGGACATTGTGCCGCCGATCGGCCGTGTTCCGCAGGTAAGGTGGTTTCGGGCGCGATGCCCGAGGCAGGTTGGGCGCCGGGGAATAGGACACGGGAAAAACTCTTCATTCAGTTCATACATCTCTCATGGCTCGTTACACAGATGCGGTCTGCAAACTTTGCCGTCGCGAGCGGCAGAAGCTCTTCCTGAAGGGCGCCAAGTGCTACACGGAGAAGTGCCCGATCGAGCGTCGGAACTATCCTCCTGGCCAGCACGGCAACAACGCTCGCCGGGCAAAGGTGACCGAGTACGGCGTTCAGTTGCGCGAGAAGCAGAAGATCAAGCGCAGCTATCGTCTGCTCGAGAAGCAGTTCCGGCTCTCCTTCGAGAAGGCCAATCGTCAGCAGGGTGTTACCGGCGAGAACCTCGTCCGTATTCTCGAGACGCGCTTGGACAACATTGTCTACCGTCTTGGATTCGGCTCGTCGCGCAGCGCTGCCCGCCAGCTCGTGCTGCATCGTCATATCACGGTTAATGGCAACACGGTCAATATCCCCAGCTATCACGTTCGCCCGGGCGATGTGATTCAGGTGCGCCCGAAGAGCCGCAAGCTGGATGTGATCCATGATGCAATGCGTCGTGTCAACGATCGCTCGATCCCTGCCTGGGTGCAGCTCGACAAGGCAAACCTGAAGGGCATCCTGCTCAATCTGCCGGAGCGCGCTGATGTGCCGCTCAACGCCAACGAACAGCTCGTGGTGGAGTTGTACTCCAAGTAATAGACAACCGGGTAATTCGTCGTTGACGCTTCGTGCGGCAGCAACGGATGTAAATACCCGGTCGGGGTCCCACCGTGCGTATGCAGGAGCTTGTTGCTTACGAATTATCCTTTGACAAACGAAGAGAACTGAGAGGTTAGCCTTGACAGAGCAGATCACAGCGCCGATGAGCTCGTTCATGCAGATGCCTGAGCGAGTGCAGGTTGATGAGTCCACGCGCAGCGAGACGTTCGGACGGTTCGTGCTGCAGCCGCTGGAAGAGGGCTATGGTGCTACGATTGGCAATGCCTTCCGCCGAGTTCTTCTGGCGTCGATCCCTGGATGTGCCATTTCGGCTGTTCGCATCGATGGAGTTCTGCACGAGTTCCAGACGATCGAAGGGATCAGTGAGGACATGGCCGAGATCGTCCTGAACCTGAAGGAGATCCGGATCAAGCAGCTCGACAAGAAGGCCACGAAGATCTCCCTGACCGTCACCGGCCCGGCCGACTGGACGGGCGCTGACATCCAGAATGCGACGCAGGACTTCGAGATTCTCAATCCGGAGCATCACATTGCGACGCTTTCGGAGGGCGTGACGCTCAACATCGAGCTCCGTATCAGCCGTGGTAAGGGATACGTTCCCAGCGAGGAGAATCATCTTCCGGATCAGCCGATCGGCACGATCGCGATCGACTCGATCTTCACGCCGATCTTGAACGTCCGGTTCCTGGTTGAGCCGACCCGCGTTGGCCAGAAGACCGACTACGAGAAGCTGACGCTCGAGATCACGACCGACGGTTCGATCACTCCGGAGGAGGCGCTTGCCTCGGCTGCGAAGATCCTTCGCGATCACATCCAGCTCTTCCTGAACTTCGATGCCGAGGAAACTCAGATGGCCGAGGAGGAGGAAGCACAGGAGGCGGAAGTAAGCCGTATCCGTCGCATCCTTCTTACGCCGGTTGATGAGCTGGAGCTTTCGGTTCGCTCGCACAACTGCTTGAAGGCCGCGAACATCAACACCATCGCCGACCTGGTTTCGCGCCAGGAGAATGAGATGTTGAAGTTCCGCAACTTCGGGCGCAAGTCGCTTGCCGAGCTTACCGACATCATCGATTCGTTCGGCCTCACGTTCGGAATGGACGTGGACAAGTACCTCAAGGCCGAGGACAACGCCGGCCGCGAGTAATCGGGCTTGTGCAGTAGCAACGCATTCCTTCGATATCAACATCCCGAGCGCTTTGCCGCCGGTGACGCCGGCCCGTACGTGGCACGGCACTAATTCGCGAAGATCATGAGACATAGAGTAGAAGGCAGGAAACTCAAGCGGACCGCAAGCCATCGTAAGGCGCTGATGCAGTCGTTGACCGTGGCGCTCCTTCGTCATAAGCGGATCAAGACCACCGAGGCAAAGGCCAAGGAGACTCGTCGCTTTGCCGAGGCGATCATTACGCGCGCCAAGCGTGCCCATCTGGCCGAGGCCGGCGGTGCTCCCGACGTGCATGCACGCCGTATCGTGGCGCGGGATATCCATGACGCCGCGGTGGTGCGTGAGCTGTTCACCGAGATTGCGCCAAAGGTTGCCGGTCGCCCGGGTGGGTACACCCGCGTGGTGAAGTTGGGCCAGCGTCTTGGTGACGGTGCCCGCGTGGCGATCCTGGAGCTTGTGGATTACAACATCGAGCGCGACGACAGTGCCGCTCGCAGCCGCTCCAAGGGTGCGATCTCGCGTGCCGAGCGTGTGGCCCGTAGCCGCGCGAAGCAGGCCGAGAAGGAAGCCAAGGAGAAGGCGACGGCCGTGCCGGCTGCTGCTCCGGTGGCTGAGGCCGCAGCTCCTGTGGCCGACGTTGTCGAGGCTGCCCCGGAAGTTGAGGCCGAGAGCGTTGACACCGTGGCGGAGGATGGCGCAGCCGGTACCAGCGAAGGCGACGAGCCCAAAGCCGAGGCCTGATATTCCGGGGGCGTGCCCGGCGCTTTGACAGCGTTCCGGGGCTCGCCCGACCGCTGAATTACTGAATGGTGATTCACGAGGGAACGGAATTCTCTTTTGCAATCGGTCAAAAATTGTGTATGCTTGCGGAGCCTCCTTATTTCGTCGATAAGGAGGCTTCTTGGTGTAGGCCCTGACTTCCTTGGCTATCGGTACGGTACCGTTTGCTCCGCTCGAATGCCACCGCTATCACGCGAGAAAGGTGCCCACCTTCGTTCAGTTTCACTTAATCTCATAGTACAGGTATAGCATCGTGAACATCTACGTGGGTAACATCCCATACACTGTGTCGGAGGAGGATCTCCGCCAGGCGTTTGAGGAATTCGGGACGGTGACATCCACAAGTATTATCATCGACAAGATGACCGGCCGTTCCCGTGGTTTTGCGTTCGTGAGCATGGAGAGCGACGAGGATGGCCGCCGGGCTATCGAGGAAATGAATGGTCGCGAATGGATGGGGCGCGTGCTTGCAATCAACGAGGCTCGTCCTCGCGAGGAACGTCCGGGCGGCTATGCGCCGCGCCGTGATGGCGATGGGCCGCGGCGCAGCTTCGGCGGCGGCGGTGGAGGCGGTTACAGTGGCGGTGGCTCCGGGGGCGGCGGCGCTCGCGGTGGCTCCGATGGTGGCCGTCGTGATTATGGGTCGCGCGATCGTGGCGGGTACGGCGATGGCGGGCGTGGTCGTGATCGCGGGCGCCCGGGCGGCGGACGCGGGCAGGAAGACGATCGCTGGAGCGACAAGAGCTGGAGCCGCGGTTACGACGACGACGAATAACACGAAATGGTAGGCGGCGTTCCACTCTGTTACCTGTAGCAGCGAGCGCCGATCCCTAACTTGCGGGTCGCTGGGCCGATCGTTCGATCTTCCAGCGACCCTTTCCGTTGTCTGGAGCACGTTCATGCTGCGAATCGCGACAGCCGAATTCGTTATCGGCGCTGCGGCGCCCACGCAGTTCCCCAAGCAACCGACGGCCGAAGTTGCCTTCGCCGGGCGGTCGAACGTGGGGAAATCGTCGTTGCTGAATCTTCTGGTGGGCCGCAAAAGCCTGGCGAAGATCAGTTCCACGCCAGGCAAAACACAGCAGATCAATTTCTTCAGGATCAACGACCGGTTTCAGTTCGTTGACCTGCCGGGTTATGGCTATGCCAAGGTTTCCAAAACCGACCGGGAAGCCTGGGCCCGGCTGATCGAATCATACCTGCGACACCGCGACCAACTGTCGCTGGTGGTTTCGCTGAGCGATATTCGCCATCCCCCAACCGCACTCGATATCGAGATGTTCCATTGGCTGGACGCAATCGGCCGCCCGTTCCTGATAGTGCTTACCAAGCACGACAAGGTGCCGCCTGCGCAGGCCGAGGCCCGGCGCCTTGAGGTGGCCGCGTTGGCCGCAAGCTATACGCATTGCGTGGGCGTGTTGCCGGTGTCCTCCAACACCAGACACAATCGCGATCGTTTGCTTGGGATTATCGGTAAGGCGCTGGCCGGCGAACCGATTGAAATCGTGGCCTGATGAACGTGCGGTTGTGGCCAACGATTGCCGGCCGCCAACCGTGCAGGCATTCTGACCTCCAAGAACCCCACAGTGGCACGGCCCTGCCGACGCGGCCCTAGCCGATGCAACCCGGCGGATACGGCCCGTGCCATTGAACCCAAACCTGATTGTAGCACCGAACATGAAACCACGGCTCTTTACCCCAGGACCGACACCCGTGCCGGAGTCGATCATGCTCCGCATGGCGCAGCCGATCATCCATCATCGTACGCCCGAGTTCCAGGCCACGCTTCGCGACGTTGGCGAGGGCCTGCAGTATCTGTTCGGCACGACGCAGCCGGTGCTGACGCTTACCGCAAGCGGTACCGGCGCCATGGAGGCCGCATTGGTGAACACGTTGTCGGCAGGGCAGGAGATCATCTTCGTGAATGCCGGCAAGTTCGGCGAGCGCTGGGGTGAGATTGCAAACGCCTACGGGCTGGTGGTGCACGAGATCACGGTGGAGTGGGGGAAGGCCGTTACGGCCGAGGCCGTGCTGAACGCGCTTGGCGAGCATCCTGCAACCGCGGCGATATGCCTTACGCACAGCGAGACGTCCACCGGCGTGTTTACCGACGTGCGCGCTATCACCGCGGCGGTACGCCCGCATTTCAACGGGCTTGTGATTGTCGACGGAATCACCGCAGTGGGCGCCCACGAGATGCGGTTCGATGAGTGGGATCTCGATGTGGTGATCACCGGATCGCAGAAAGGGCTGATGATCCCGCCGGGGCTTGCATTTATCGCGCTGAGCGAACGCGCCTGGAATGCGTCGCGCACCGCAACCTTGCCGAAGTTCTATTTCGATCTCGCGGCCGCACGCACGGCCGCGGCATCGAACGACACACCCTGGACACCGGCGGTGACGCTTGTTCAGGGCGTGGCCGAGGGGCTGCGGATGATTCGCGAGGAGGGTGTTGAGAACGTGTGGAATCGCCACGAGCGCCTGGCTTCCGCCCTGCGTGCCGGTGTAAGCGCGCTGGGCCTGCATCCATTTGGGCATCCGGCATCGAACGCGGTAACGGCCATCAACCTTCCCGAGCGTGGCGACGAATTCATGGCTCTGCTGAAGAAGCAGTATCGTATCACGCTGGCCGCCGGGCAGGATGCGCTGAAGGGGAAGATCTTCCGTGTGTCACACCTCGGCTACTACGACGAGGCCGACATGTTGGCCGTGCTGTATGCCATCGAGAGCGCATTGAAGGCAATCGGTCATCATCATGCCGAAGGTGCCGGCCTGTCGGCCGCGCAGCACACGTTCAATCGCATGCAGAGTGAGGGGGCGGCCCGATGAGCACATCACATGCCGCACCGCGCGTGCTGATTGCCGACGCGGTGGACGCCTCCTGTGATGCCGTTTTCGCCGAGCGTGGTATCGCCTGTGATCGCGCGGTTGGCGTGCCGATCGGCGAGCTGTACGAGCGCGTTGCCAACTACGATGCCATCATCGTGCGAAGCGCGGTGCAGGTGGATCGCGCGATGATCGAACGCATGCCCGGCATGCGTGTGATTGGCCGTGCGGGCGCCGGCGTGGACAACATCGACGTTGATGCCGCCGGCGAGCATGGCATCCAGGTGATGAACACACCGGGCGGGAACACCATCTCGGCCACCGAACACACGATCGCGCTTCTGTTCGCGGTGTTGCGGAAGATCCCGGCCGCGAACACAAGCCTGCGGTCGGGCTCGTGGGATCGCAAGTTCTTTACCGGTACCGAATTGATGGGCAAACGCGTGGGGGTGCTGGGGCTGGGTCGCATCGGGCGCGAGGTTGCCGCCAGGCTTGCGCCGTTTGGTACCACGGTGCGAGGCTACGATCCATTTGTTGCTGCCGAACAGATCCGCGAACTGGGCGTGGAGCCAGCCACGTTTGAGGAACTGATCACGACATCCGACATTCTCACCATCCACATTCCGTTGACCAACGAAACCCGGGGGCTGATCGGCGCGGACGAGTTGGCCCGTATGCCGCGCGGCGCGTTTGTGCTGAACTGCTCGCGGGGTGGCATTGTCGACGAGGCAGCCTTGCTAGCAGCGCTTGACTCCGGCCAGATTGCCGGCGCGGGCATCGACGTGTTCGAGCCGGAACCTCCACCGTTCCCGAATGCGCTGATCGAGCATCCCCGTGTTGTTGCTACGCCGCACATCGCGGCATCCACCAACGAAGCGCAACGGCGTGTGGCCGTGGAAATTGCCCATCAAGTGGCCGATTTCCTCTCCAGCCCGCGGGCATAGCGTGCTGGGCCGTAGTAGTAGGGGCAGCCACAATCGTGGGGCTGCCCCGGGAAGCCCTGTGCCCGAGTTAGGTCGCTGGGGCCAACCGTGCCGGCCTGTTCTCCGATCGGAACATTCGGATGGGTGCCCGGTAACCTTTATCTGATGTGCTGTGTAGGTTGTGGAGTGAGCGGAGAAGAGGAAGCGAAGGGCTGTTGGATGGGGACAATGTCGAGCTTGTCCAACGGCCGAACAGGGGCTCGGTTACCGTTCATCGCAATGCACTGAAGCAGTTGCCGGCGCCGGCGCTGTTTTTCTGGAAGCAAGAGTAAACGGAACGAGAATGGGGGCGTTGGCGATTGCAGGCTTGATAATACCGGCCACGCCGGACCGCATGGAATACGGTCCGCCGGAATCGGAAACGAGCGGTAACTTTTCGGTAACTCTCGTGTAAGTTTGTCTCGAAGCCGCAATTCAGTGAGACGCACACCTTGGGCTAATGTTCCAAGGGGCCGGCCACAATGCCGGGGCAAGTGTTGCGGGAACTAGGTCATGGGGCTATATTCGGCGTGAAAATTTGCTAATACTCCCTACCCAAAGCTCGACATCAAGCCGCAGTGACAGCATACTCGGGTCACAACGCCGTTTGCGCTACCCAAATCTTCCCCTGGAATCAGTTCACGCATTCCCCCGTGCATGAGTATGGAGGGGTACGCAGTGCAATCCGTATCGCTGATGATCGACGCTCGGATCCCCATGATGTAACACAGTGAAGGTCGTGATGCCTACGGCCTGAACGTTGGAAGGTTTCACCGGCATGGGCGCTGGCTTCTGAGCGCCTGTCCGTGCCGGGTCCTCTGCTGGGGCAGGTACCAGCTTGCGCGCGCAACGCGCCCGGACAACAATGAACAACATCTTCAGTCGCACAACATATTATCCAATCCCAAGGAGTGCTCACATGAAACGGAAGCTACTTGGCGTTGCCGCCGCGTTTGCCTTCCTTGCACCGATAGCGATGCAGGCGCAGACGACCGGCACCCTCTCCGGGAAGGTGACCGATGACGACGGCAAGCCGGTGCCCGGGGCCACCATCAGGCTTGAAGGAACCACACAGGGCGCGAAGTCCAAGGCGGACGGAAACTACCTGATTGCGGGTGTCCGCGCCGGTGAATACGGTGTGATCGTCACAAGCGTAGGGTTTGCGCCGTACAAGGGCGCGGTTTCGATCTCGATTGGCACCACGACCACGCTGAACGTAAAGATGCGGACCAAGGCCATTGAAACTGGCCCCATTGTCATCAAGGGCAGCCGTGACCTGATCCACCGTGAGAATCACGGCAAGGTCAACACGAAGTCCGGCATCGACATCGAGAACAGCTCGCGCACAACGATTCAGGGCGCGGTTGCGCTCTCCAGCGGTGTCACCACCGCCGGCGTCAATGGTTTCGCCATCCGTGGCGGTCGCGCAACCGAGACATCGATCCGCGTGGACGGCGTCGAGGTCGGCGATCCGTTTATCGGCGGATTCGGTTCCACGTCGTCGGGCCTGTATCCCACGGTGTCGCCGCTGGCAGTGCAGGAAGTTCAGGTTGTCTCCTCCGGCTTCAGCGCCGAGTACGGCGACATCCTTTCCGGCGTCGTTAACTCGGTTACACGCAGCGGCCGCAAGGACCGTTACGAGGGCACCTTCCGTTTCCGTACGACGGTCCCGGCGCTGTATGGTTCCAGCGAGGCGATCACCGTGAAGAAGGTTGGCACCGATTCGGACACCACGCTTCCGGGCGCCAAGCTGATGGGCTCCGGCAGCAAGCTGTACGAGTTCGGCATCGGCGGCCCGATCCCGGGCTTCGATCGCGTGACCTTCTATATCACCGGCAAGTACAACGGCATTCCGTATAGCGGATCGTCGTACGAAGTGTACGACATGTCCGACGAGTTCGCCCGCCAGCGCGCCGGCGTTGCCGAGAAGGCCTGGGGCTTCTCGTTGAAGCCAACCAACCTTGGCCAGCTCAGCCATCAGGAAGCGATGGTTCGCAACCTGAACGGCAAGTTCAAGATCGAGGTGGATTCGAACATTTTCGTGGAACTGGGCGGCGAGATCGGCCTTACCAGCACCGAGAGCGGCGGCTGGAGCAGCATCTACCAGTTCGATCATCCGATTGTCAACGGCGTGGAGAACACTGCGTTGTCTGAAAGCGACATGCAGCAGACCAACCAGAACACGATCATCAACCGTGCCAACATGCGCTACTTCCAGAATCTGGATGCAGGCACATACTTGGAAGTGTTGGCGTCGTGGGTACATCACCGCACCGAGGCCGGCAAGAAGGATGAGAGCAAGACCTACGGTCCGTTCGACACGTACGATATCTATGGTCCGGAGGACCTGAACAATGATAACGTTATCGATCGTTATGCGCTTCCCGAGACCGACCTTCAGCTGAACCAGTACCTGACCGACAAGGTGAGCGGTTATGCGCGCAACCCGATCACGGGCCTGTTCGAGGGCGGCGAGATCGGCGGCGCCAGCCGCAACCCGTACGGCCTGATCGACGCCGGCAACTTCCCGGTGCACGGCAATGACCGTGTGCTGGAGGTTCGCGAGTCGACCGTGCTGGATCTCAAGGGCAACTACGAGACCAACTTCGACCTTGGCGAGGTGAAGACGCAGGTGAAGGCCGGCTTCGAGGTGAAGCAGACCACGCTGAGGCGTCACGAGAACAACCTGCCGTGGGATCCGAACCCGTTCTTCGACGTGTACGGCTTTGATGCCAACTACTTCAACGGCACCGATACCACCGGCACCTTGCGCGACTTCTTCAGCAAGCCGTTCAAGCCGATCGAAGGCGCATTGTATGTGAGCACCAGCTTCGACTACAAGTCGATCGTGTTCCAGCCGGGCGTGCGGTTCGACTTCACCAACCCGAACACCAAGATGCCGCCGTCGCAGCGCGGTTCGGTTGCCGAGGTTGTTCGCGCGTTGCAGACCGCCGAGGACGCAAGCATGAAGTTCCAGGTAAGCCCGCGCATCGGCGTGAGCTACCCGATCACCGACCAGTCGCAGTTCCGCGTGAACTTCGGCGTGATGTTCAAGATGCCGGACTTCAACAACCTGTACGATAACGCCTTCGGCGACGCACAGCGCGGCAACCAGCTCTTCGGCAACCCGAACATCGATCCGCAGAAGGCGCTGATGTACGAGATGGGCTATCAGGCTCAGATCTCGGAGGACTACTACATCGACGTGTCGGCCTTCTATCGCGACATCTACAACCAGACGGGCGTGACCTACGTGCCGGCGATTCCGTCGCCGTACATCGTGTACAGCGTCAGCGAATACGGCAACGTGCGCGGCATCGAGGTTTCGGCGCGCAAGCTGCTGAGCGACAACATCTCGGCCGAAATCAACTACACGCTGCAGAAGGCCGTTGGAACGGCTTCGGCACCGGAAGCCAACTACTCCTCGCTTACCGGCGGCGTTGATCCGTACACGGGCGAGCAGCAGAAGCTGCCGTTGACGGAGTACCCGCTCAACTACGATCAGACCCATGCGTTGAACGCGTCGGTGAACTTCGTGTGGGGCGATGGCCAGGGTCCGACCGTTGGCGGCCTGAAGCTGCTGGAGAACTCCACGATCGGCATCACGGCTACGTACAACACGGGTCTGCCGTACACGCGTGAAACCTCGAAGGGGCTTCCGACCACCGAGTTCAACTCGCAGCGTTATCCTTCGACGCTCAGCACCGAGGCTCACCTGGAGCGTGGCTTCAAGCTTCGCGACCTGCTTGGCGAGTCGGTTGGCAATCTGGAGATCAGCTTCTATGCCGACGTGTTCAACCTGTTGAACTACACCGGCCCGATCGGCGTTCGCCTGTCGCGTGCACCGGGTGGCTCGCGCTACTCGATCACCGGCAGCGCCGACAACGACGGTTCGGCAATGGATCGCTCGATCGGTGACTTCATTGCAACGCCGCATTACCGCGACATCGACGCGAATCGCCCTGAGACCTGGGATTCCCAGCAGTACGATCGCTTCGGCACCCGCTACTACAACCCGTACTCGGATAGCAATCTTGACGGTGTTGTTACGCAGCAGGAGCGGTACGAGGGCTATCAGCGCTATATCGCGACTATTCAGACTCTGCGCAGCCAGTACCAGACGCCCCGCACGGTGGCAGTCGGGTTCCGCGTCCGATTCTGATCGATGCACGCAGCCCGGCCGGGCATGGTTCCGACCGGGCAACGTGATTGAACGAGAACAACATTTTCCAACACTTGAGGCATAGACATGAATCTGCAAACCTACATCAGGGGGATGCTCGCGGTCGTGCTCGGTGCGGTGCTGCTGGCTTCACCACTCGCCTTCGCGGGAACTGCTGACAAGCAGAAGAAGCAGAAGGAGGAGGGGACTGAGCAGTCGACCGAGAAGTCGGATGCGAAGGGCGGCGCCGCCCCGCTTCGCGTGCCGACCCGGGCCTACGAGGTGCTGAGGAACAAGGTGTCCAACATCGAGTTCTACTCCTCCAACTACGGCATTTTCGGCTTGAACGTGCAGGCCAACTCGGCCGGCGGCACGTGGCCCCGCGGTTCGCGCCGCGCATATATTTTCGGTGGCGGTGTCTGGTTTGGCGCCGAAAAGAAGCGTGAGAACGGCGAGTTCCAGAAGCTGTGCGTGATCGGTTATAACCCGAACTCGGGCGCTTCGTGGATGGTGCCGGGCGCAATCAACGGCCCGGTCAACAAGTCGCCGATCGACGAAACGGCCGACGGCATCAACAAGTATCGCCTGTACATGTCGAGCGACTACAGCAGCTTTACTGGTGAGCCGTTCGACAAGGCCGATGTCAACGGACCAAACTGGCCGATCTGGGACGTGAACCCGAACGATACCTTGAAGTTCAGCCGCTACTTCGGCTACTACATCGAGGACGTGAACCTGCGTAACCGCAGCCAGTTCGCGAAGGGCCCGGCGATGATCTCGGGCGAGGATATCTTCTCGATCTACAAGGACACCGATCTCAGCAAGTACGAGAAGATCTCGCGCGACACTGCCAAGAAGAAGGGCTATCCCATCGGCATCCAGGTTGAGCAGACCGTGTACACCTGGGGCTTTGGTGATTACGGCAACTTCCTCTTCATCAAGTACGCCATCATCAACAAGTCCGGCGAGGATCTGTACAACTGCTACATGGCGCCGGCGCTTGACATGGATATCGGAACGCCGTCCAACGACCGTGCCACGATCGCCATCCCGAACGCCGACGATGACTCGTTGAACCTGGCCATTCAGTGGTCGGACCGCGAGTCCTCTGGCAAGTACGGCTACATCGGCCTGGACTTCCTCGAGAGCCCGGCTGTTGACAATCAGGGCTTTGTTCGCAAGGACAAGCGCGTGTTCCAGGAGAACGAGCAGGTTGGCCTCTCGGTGTTCCAGAACTGGCCGATCGAGGAAGACCCGCAGACGCCGGAGCAGCGTTACGAGTTTATCTCCGACAAGACCCAGCGCGACGTTGATATCGGCCCTGGTGACCGTCGATTCCTGATGTCGACCGGACCGTTCAACATGCACCCGGGCGATACTGCCCGCGTGGTGGTGGGCATCATGTTCGCGTACGGCCTGGGCGATGTTCCGACCGGCGAGGATCGCGACCGTAAGAACATCTATGCGATCGACAAGTTCGCGCAGAAGGTATACGACGAGAACTTCCTGGCGCCGGTTCCGCCGGATCCGGCAAACGTCACCTGGAAGGCCCTGAACGAGGGCGTGCGTCTGAGCTGGGATGAGCAGTCGGAGCGTTCGCTCGACCGCCAGGAGCGTGGCCTGGACTTCCTTGGCTACACCATCAAGCGTGGTCGTCGTACGGTTGGCTTCCCTGAGGCCGACTCCACCGACGGCTGGAACCTTGGCTTCAAGACCGTTGGCACGTTCCGCCTGCCTGCGTTCCCGGATACGCTTTCGCGTATGCTGGCTGCCCGCACGAAGAACCTGTCGTACCTGGGCGCGTGGTCGCGCCTGCCGATGCTGGCCGACACCATTGCCGGCATGCGTCTGACGGCTCGTCGCAAGACGCGCGTTGATACGCTGAAGCGCCCGGGCCAGGCCGACACGCTGATCGCGTCGAAGGACACGACCTCGGTGAGCGGTTACTACTACGACGGCGCGAAGTTCGATTTCGACGCCTACGACGATCGCGATGAAGATTCCTCGCGGTACAACGATGGCCGCTACGGCGACAAGTTCAAGAACAAGGCGATTCGTGATATCGTGCGTGATGCCATCACGAGCATCATGGACAGCGTTACCAATGGCCGCACGTTCATCGACATCGGCGATGACAATGCCGACGGCCGTATCGAGGTTGATGAATCGAATCTCGCGCAGAACGAGAGGCTGATCAACAATGTGGATTACTACTATCAGGTGTTGGCATACGATGCCGGTAGTGAGGAAGGGACGCCGTCGAAGTCCAACTCCGCGATCATCGGCATCAACGAGGTGCGTACGACGCCGGAGCAGGCCCAGGCTGGCTGCGCGGCCACCGCGCACGTGGTGTCCAGCGAGGGAATGGGCGGCATCTACAACTTCCGCTTCAACATTCTGGACAACGAGCGCCTTTGCCAGTTGTTCGGTGGCGACACCATCGAATTCGAGTGGCAGCCGGCACGGCCAACGCAGTTCCTGCCAGCAGCCGATCAGCTTGCCGGGTTCTTCTTCCCGATGTACTTCTACGTGGATCAGGTTACCGCACGCAGCGTGCGTACCGGCGCCGAGCTGCTTCGCTTCGGTGTTCCGTACGGACAGTACACCGACCGTTCGGATACCACGCTTCGGTTGTTGGACAGCGGCTTCACCACGCGCAAGACGGACACCGGTGTGTTCGTGGCCCGCAACGTGATGTCGACGTTCAACGACTCGTACAACGCCGATCCGCTTCGCTCGTACCTTGGCACCGTTGGCGTGTACAAGAACACGTTCGGTGTTGGCTTTGACTATACGTTCCAGCAGTTCGGCGACTCGCTCCGCTTCGGGGTGTTCGGCGATAATACGTACAAGGCCAGCCCGTTCACGATCAACGCCCCAAGCGGCGCCGATGCCAATGTGGGCCGCGGCAAGGTCGTTGTTGGGCAGTCGCAGACGGCCACCAGCAGCGTCATCCTGCAGGGCATCCCGAGCATTGGCCAGGCCAAGATCGAGATCGAGTTCAAGCCGGGTGGCACCGAGGTTCTTACGTTCAACAAGAACAACAAGGACTACAGCGTTACCGTACCGTACCTCAACGTGGAGGTTCGCAACATTGCCAGCTTTGACCGCGATGTGGTTGATGCCTCCGGCAACGTGGTGAAGTCGCCGGTGCAGTACAACTACTCGTTCCGTCCGGATCCGAATGCCCGTCTGAAGGCAGATACCACCAACCCGTCGTACGACATGGGCCGCGTGATCGATCGTGGTTCCTACGGTCTGTTCGCCTTTGGCTGGATCAACGCCGACAAGATGGACTCCGCACAGCGTCGCAGCCTTGTGGCACGTGGCCGCGCTCGTACCGGCGCCACCGGTTATCCTGGTGCGCTTGGTGCAACGGGCCGCTACTATCTGGGCACGAACTCGTTCGCAACGGATTCGGCGCTCCGCTTCACGCACAGCCTTGTGGTGAACGGCGCTGAGATCTTCCTGGACTTCGCTGGCATGGGCAACATCAATCAGAACGTGATTGCCGCCAACCTGCCGGCGCAGACGCCGCGGACGGATTTCGCTGCTGGCGACAAGATCACCGTCAGCTTCACCGGTGGCACGCTTGGGCTTCCGCAGCCGGGCGCCAAGGTGCGTGTGGCCATCCCGGAAGCAACGCCGAAGCTGGATCAGTACACCGACGACCTTCTGGAGCAGATCCAGATCGTTCCGAACCCGTACCTGGTGAACCACATCGGCCAGCCGAGCAACACGGAGCGTCGCCTGTACTTCACGCGCCTGCCGGAGAAGTGCACGATCGAACTCTATACGGAGTCCGGTGAGTTGCTGCAGACGCTTACGCATGACGCGTCGACCAACACGTCGGCCGACGGACAGGTTGGCGTGGAGATCTGGGACATTCTGACCAAGGCAAACCGCCAGACGCAGAGCCAGCTCATCATCGCCCGCATCACGACGCCGAACGGCGCCGAGACGATCAAGAAGGTGGCGATTGTGGTGGGTGGTTTCCGTCTGAACAACCGCTGATGCATTGAGATCCCGAAACGCCGCCGACGGCCGTGTTCG
>CBHYLN010000017.1:0-51386 GCA_966128725.1 uncultured bacterium
CCACAGCCAACCCCACCAACAACAAAGGGCGCCCATCAAGGCGCCCTTTGCGTTACAGTCATCCGTGGCGTGTGCGTGTGGTCAGCTTGTGCGACGCTTCGGCCGCTGCTGCACCGTACCGAACACGTAATCCCACAGCGGCGAGCTTACACCGTAGCCGGTATCCTCGTCGCCGTAGTGATGGCGCATGTGGTATTGCTTCAGCTTCAGCCAGATGCCGCGCTTCATCGAGAAGTGATGCGTGGCATAGTGGAGCATGTCGTAGCAGAGATACCCGAACACCATGCCGGCGAATGTGGACGGCGTAAGGCGTGCGCCAAAGATCAGCAGGAACAGCACGTAGAAGATCACGGCCAGCGGCACGCTGATACCCGGCGGCATCACCAGGCGCGTGGCGTCGCTGGGATAATCGTGGTGCACACCGTGCAGCAGGAAATGCATCCGTTTTCCCCACGCCGTCTTCGGCTGGTAGTGGAACACGAACCGGTGCAGCATGTATTCCAGAAACGTCCACAGGAAGGTGCCGAGCACAAACATCCCCACAACGGTTCCAATGCTCAGTGAATACGAAGCAAACGACAGGTAGAACATGTATGCCATCACCGGCACATACAGGATCACCGGTGTCAACGGATGCACATGTGAGAAGAACTCAAGAAAGTCGCTCTCGAACATGCGCACCGTTTCATTCTTGTTGGAGATGTAACGACGTGCCATAAGGATCGAGACTAAGTAGACATCATTGTCGGCGGCCCGTGGACCGCAGATTTAAGCGGCTTAAGATAAGAAATGGATCCGTTCGCGGAACGGCGGCGCGTATCGTTCGGGTAACGCTGTGTACACCGCGCGATCCGCCCACCAAATCCGACCGCCCATGCTCAACAAACAGCCGGCGGGCCGCTGGCCGGACACCCGCCGCCGAACCCTTCGCTGCGGCGCAAACGCCGGCCGCTCGGGCACCGGCTGCCTGGCAGGGACCATCATCATACGCCCTGTGTGACACGTTGGCCCTAATGTGCGCTGGTCAGCCCCGCGGATGGTACGTGCGATGCACTTCGCGCAGGTACTCGCGGTCCACATGGGTGTAGATCTGCGTGGTTGTGATGTCCTCGTGGCCCAGCATCTCCTGCACCGCGCGAAGATCGGCGCCCCCTTCCAGCAGATGCGTGGCAAACGAATGCCGGAACGTGTGCGGGTGCACGTCGCTGAGCACGCCGGCGGCCTCGGCGTAACGACGTGTCAGCTTCCACAGGGCGTTGCGGCTCAGCGAGCTGCCGCGCGAGTTCAGAAACAGCACATCGTTGTTGGGCACCCCGGTGCGGGCCAGCAGCGGCCGCGCGGTGCGCCGATAATCGTCAACCCAGCGGCGCGCGGCCGCGCCAATCGGCACCAGCCGTTCCTTGTTGCCCTTGCCTATCACGCGCACCAACTGGTACTGAAACAGAAGCTGGCCGGTTGTGACAAGGCGAAGCTCGCTGATGCGCATGCCGGTGGCGTACAGCATCTCCAGGATGGCGCGGTCGCGCGTGCGATAATGCGCCTGGCGGGCCGCCGCCGGCGACTCGGTGGCAGCGCGGAGTATCGCCTCCATCTGCGCCACCGAAAGCACATCCGGCAGGGCGCGGATCCTTTTCGGAAGCTGGATGTTCTCGGCCGGATCAACCCGGGCATCGCCCTCGATCACGGCGAACTTGTGCAGTCCACGCACCGAGGAGATCGCCCGCGCTATCGACGATGCCGCAAGCCCGGCCTCGGCAAGCGCCGCCACGTGTTTGCGCACGTGTTCGGTGCGCACCGCGTCGATCGCGGCAATCCCCTGCTCGGCCAGATGCGCCAGGTATCGCGCGAGGTCGCGCCCGTACGCTTCCTGCGTGTTCGCCGATGATCCCTTGTCGATCATCAGAAATTCCTCGTAGCGGTCCAGCAGCCCGGCCAGCGCGCGGGGTAACGCGGGAGAATGCAGCGCAGGCTGAAGCGGCGCGGGAGAATGCAGCGCAGGCTGAAGACCTGCGCCTACAGGACCGACATCGTCATTCTTCATTCATCATTCGTCATTCGTCATTCAAACGTTCCGCCTTACCCGTTCTTCGGCTTCTTCTCGTCCTTCTCGCCCTTGGCGTAGGCGGCATCGGCGTCCACGCTGCCGAACGCATCGTCGATGTATGGGATCATCGGCTCCTCCTTGCCGCGCTTGGTCTCCGGCGCGGGCGCGGCGGGCGCCTCCTCCGGCTTGTACTGGATGCGCGGATGGCTCATGCCCACCAGGTTCTTCGTGAACGCGATGCGGATCTTCGTAAGGTCCGCCAGGGTCAGCTCGCATTGGTCAAGCTGCCCCTCGGAGAACCTGCGCTTGATGGCGCGATCCACCACCTCCTCGATCGCCTTCGGTGTGGGGTTCGGCAGCGCGCGGGTGGTTGCCTCAACCGCATCGGCAAGCATCACGATCGCCGTCTCGCGCGAATACGGGCGCGGGCCGGGATACCGGAACTCCTCCTCGCTGGCGTCCGGATTGGTTTCGCGGGCCTTGTCCAGAAAGTAGCGGATCACCGTTGTGCCGTGATGCATCGGGATGAAATCGATGATGCGCTGGGGCAGCCCGTATTCGCGGGCCAGCTCCATCCCGTCCAGCACGTGGTTGCGGATGATCTGCGCCGATTTCTCCGGCTTGATCCGGTCGTGCTTGTTGCCCATCTCCATCTGATTCTCCACGAAGTACTCCGCCTTGGCGATCTTCCCCACGTCGTGGAAATAGGCGCCCACCTTGGCCAGCAGCGCGTTGGCGCCGATGGCGTTGGCGGCGCTTTCGGCCAGCCGGGCAATCGTAAGCGTGTGCTGATACGTGCCGGGGGCCTTGTCGGCCAGGGCGCGCAGCAGCGGATGGTTCAGGTTGTCGTACTCCAGCAGCTTCAGATCGGTGGCGACGCCGAAGAACTTTTCGATAAGGAAGATGAAGCCGAACGTAAGCACCGGCGAGATGGTGGCGTTCACCGCGGCGGCCCCCAGCTTGGCGCCGATCGTGCCAAGCGAGTCACCACGTTCCAGGCCCAGCGTAAGGATCGCCAGTGTATAGCCAACCATCGAGAAGGCGATCGAGCGGAAGAGCTGCGTACGGCTTTTGATATCGCGCACGGTGTAGGCCGCCAGCACGCCGGCCGAAAGGCACGCCAGCGCAACGGCATAGTCATTGCCGCGCACACCGGCCACCACGAAGCAGGCGATCACCGTGATGTAGAACGCGGTGCGCGAATCGAACAGGATCGCCAGCAGCATGGAGAGGAAGGGCATCAGGATCAGATACTCCACAGGCCATGCCACGTGCAGGATCAGCGATACGAAGCTGAGGATCACGATCAGCAGCATGCCGCCCATGATGATCCCGAGCTGCAGATTGTCGGCGAAGATGCGCGGGCGGAAGTTGCTCAGGAACAGCACCGCCAGCAGCATCAGCATCACCACATGGCCGAAGTTGCCCAGATAACGGGTCCAGCGATTCTCGCCCTCCTCGCGAAGCTGCCGCGAGCGTTCGAAGCTGACCAGCTTCAGCCGATTGCTTTCGTTGATCTTCTCGCCGGTGGCCACAAGCATCTCGCCCTCGGATACCACACCGAACGAACGGCTTACCTCCACCTTGGCGTTTTCGCGGGCTTCCTCGGTAAGCCTGGGGCTGAATCGGTAGGTGGGCACGAACAGCGCGCGGAACAACTCGCCGGCGAACACGGCTTCCTCGGGCGCCAGCCGCTTTGCCAGCGACGCCTCGGCCGTAAGCGCTACGTCCAGACTGTCGTACAGCGAGCTGATGGGCGCAACGTCCTCGAACGCCTCGCCGCGCCGGATCACGATCTTCTCCACCTGCAACGATGCCTTGCGCTGATCGATCACGCCGGCGCTGTAGGCGGCCTCCACGGTGGCGAACACGGCGTCGGCAATCTCCGCAAGGCGCGCCGTGCGCCCCTCGCCGGCCGGCAATGCCTGTATCAGCGCCCACGAGCGATCGGAAATGAACTGTGGTTTGGTGTTGGCAAGCGCCAGCGCATCGGTAACCTGGCGCAGCGAATCGTGCATGCGCTGCGGTGTCATGCCCGTGGGCAGGTAGATCGGCAGCACATCGGCCACCGCGTGCTTCACATCGCGCTCGAAGGTGGCATCGTCCTTGTACAGCGGGAAGGCGAACGGCGCACGAACCGTGTCGCCGCTCCAGATGGAGCCAAGCTCGTATTCGTACTCCAGCAGCGACGATCGCGGGAACAGCAGGCCGATGATGATCGCGGTGGCGATCAGCCCGGTATACCGCACCCACCGCTTCCAGCGCCACGAACGCCCGGGCTCGGAAAGATCCTCCTTGCCCTCAAGAAATCGGCGGGTTGGGAACGAAGCTTTGCGCCTGTGTTCTGACATCGGAGCGTCTGGATCGTGATTGCCGGGACGTTGCCGCTGTTACGGCCGACGCGGCGCCGGATCAGGGGCGGGCGCCCTCGGCCCGGATTTCGAGGAAGTAGCGGAGGAACTCGTTCACACCGCCATGATTATAATCGCGCTTGGTAACGTAGTCCGCCATCTTGCGCAGCTCGTCCACCGCGTTGAGCACGGCCACAACATACCCTGACTTCCGACAGAAATCGAGATCGTTATAGTTGTCGCCGATGCCGATCACCTCCTCGAACGAGATCGACTCGCGTTCGAGCAATCGGCTCAGCGAGCTCAACTTGGTTGCCAACTCCGACCGTATCTCCAGGTACCAACAGTCGCTTCGCGTATGCGACTCGTACATGCGCAGCTTCAATTGCTGCTTCTGCACCTTCTGCTCCACGTAGTCCAGCACGGAGTTCACGCTATAGAAGCTGCCCACCACGATGATCTCCAGAACGTAGCGCGAGTCGGCAAGCGTCTCGAAGTTCTCCACCACACCGGTATCGATGTTCCAATGCTCGTGGTGCGAAGGCAGGGGCACATCGGGAACGGTTGAGAAGAATCCCCGCGGCGTCACCACGGCGCATTGCGCGCCGGGCGTTGTGCGAACCTCCTCGGCGATATCGAGCGTCAGCGAGGGCGACAGCGCCGCCGAGTCATCCGGCTCGGCCGCGTACGGCCGGCAGGCAAGCGCGCCATCAAGCGATATAATCGGCTCGGCCAGCCCAAGCTCATCGGCGTATGGCTCAACGGCCTGATGGTGACGGCGTGTAATTAAAACAAAACGCACACCGGCGTCCTCCACCTTCCGGATAAGCCCGGCGGTGGATTCGGGCAGCCGTTCATGGCGATTCAGCAGCGTACCGTCCAGATCACAGGCAATCAGCCTGGCCTTGCGCAGCCGCTCGACAGGTGATCGTCTGAAGCCCTTGAAGAAGGCTTTCGACAGTGAATCCAGCATGATTTTGGACCTTTTGCCGTTCCGCTTCCGCCAGGACCGGGCCGAAACGTTGGGCAGGAGATTTGGTACACCGGAAGCGCGTGAAGGCGCAACCGTATACGCACGCCATTTTGACATGCATCGAGGGGGATGCCGCGGCGCGAATCAGGCCCGGAGCGGGCGGCCGGGACTCACACAATGTAATGCGACCCCCGTGCATTCGCGGGGGGAAACTACAGAGGGGATCTCTATATTTAAAACCCTGAGACGTATATTCTCCCGACACCTATTTACCGAGGAGCAGCCATGAAGATCAGCATCATCCGCACCCCGCACCCCAAGATGATTCCCAGCGTGACGGAACTTGGATTTGGTCGGTACTTTGCTGATCACATGTTTCTGATGGACTATCAACCTGAACATGGTTGGCATAATCCTCGGGTGGTAGCATACGACACGCTCGGGCTTGATCCGGCGAACCTTACGCTGCACTACGGCCAGACAATCTTCGAAGGGCTGAAGGCCTTCCGCTGGGAGAACGGTACGGTCAACTTCTTCCGCCTGCACGACCACGTGGAGCGCTTCAACCGCTCGGCACAGCGCCTGTGCATCCCCACGTTCGACGCCAACGTGGTTGCCGAGGGCATGCTGCGTCTTGTGGATGTCGATCGCAACTCGGTTCCGGCTCAGCGCGGTACCGCCCTGTACCTCCGGCCCACGATCATCGCGGCCGACAACGCCCTTGGTGTGCGCCCATCGCGCAATTACACAATGTTCGTGATCACCTCGCCTGTAGGCAACTACTACAGCAAGGGCTCGGCGCCCACGCGCATCCTGGTTGAGGACCATTACACGCGCGCGCCGCTGGGCGGGCTGGGCGAAGCCAAAACCGCCGGGAACTATGCGGCCTCGTTGCTGGCCGCCGAGGAGGCCAAGCAGCGCGGGTTCGATCAGGTGCTGTGGCTGGACGCCAAAACCCACTCCTATGCCGAGGAAGTTGGCACGATGAACATCTTCTTCGTGATCAACGGCGTGCTGATCACCCCGCCGCTTGGGGGGACGATTCTCGACGGCATTACGCGCCGCTCGGTGCTTACGCTGGCGAAGGAGTGGGGTGTCACGACCGAGGAGCGCCCGATCGCGTTGTCGGAGGTGGCCGCCGCGCACGACAACGGCACGTTGCAGGAAGTGTTCGGCAGCGGCACCGCCGCGGTGATCTCGCAGGTTGGGGAGCTGTTCTATCAGGGCCGTTCGCTGGTGATCACCGAATCGGAGCACTCGCTGCGCGCCCGATTGCACGAGACCATCACCAATATCCAGTATGGCGACGTGCAGGACACGCACAACTGGATTACACCGGTTCCGGTAGTGGCCAACGGCAATGGGAACGGAAACGGCCACGGCCACAAGGAGCTTACCGAAAGCGCGGCCGGCGGCGTCTGAACACGCACGGCAGCGCCCCGGATTTGGCCAGAAGGCAACCATGAACACGTTGATCATACCGCCGCCCGGTCACCCGCTGAACGCGGCCTGCAATCTGGCGCTGGCGGAGATCGAGTCCGGCAGGACAGCAATCGAGAACGGTAACGACGGCCGCGCCAGGGTGTGCGGCCGTCGTGCTGTTGGGGCGGTGGTGCTTGCGCTTGGCAGGCCGGAGTACGGCACGCATGCCCTTGCAAATCTGCGCGGCATCGCCGCCGACACCGATCTGCCGCCCGATGTGCGCCAGGCCGCCGAGCGTCTGCTGGGCGGCGCGCGCAGCATCATCGCGGGCCAGGCCTATTCAACAACGCCACTTGCCGACGCCATCGCCATCATCAACCACCTGATCGCGCTTCATCGCTGATCGCCGTTTTGCGCATGCCGCGTGCCACGCAATTGCACGCACGGGAATGCTTTGCCCGTCACAACGGATACATCGTTAACAGCAGCCTTCGGTGGGATTCGCGGCGGGTTCCCGGCGGCCACCTACAGCCGTTATCGGTACGGTCGGGCAGGCAGGAATGATCTTGTTGCACCGTACCGCGTTGCGTAGTTTTACCGTGCTTTATCATCTCCGTGAAGCTCGATGTGATATTTCCTTGAAACCATGATACATCGTAGAGTAGCCCTCCTTGTAACCGCCTGGATGCTTCTGCTTTCGGGCGTTGCGTTTGCGCAGAAGAGCGTTGTCCGCTGGAAGGTCCTGACGCCTACCCTGTCCGGAAAACCGGGCCAGGTTGTGGACCTGAAGATCCAGGCGGCGATCGATGCCGGCTGGCATCTGTACACCACGATGAAGTATCCGGATACGGCGGAGGCAGCCCCATCGCCAACGGAAATCTCCGTCGGCGAGAAGAACCTCCTGTCGCTGGCGGGCCGCCTGAAGGGCACGAAGCCGCATATGAAGTTCGACGAAGGCTTCGAGCTGAACACGGAGTACTGGGAGGGAACGGCCACCATCGTTGTGCCGGTGAAGATTTCATCGAAGGCGGCGCTGGGCACCGCGCAGGCATGGGTGAACTTCTATTTCCAGACCTGCAACGACGGGAAATGCCTGCCCCCGCGCGACGAACGGCTGACGTTCACGGTTGAGGTGACCAACAAGCAGAGCTCGGCCGACAGCGCCGCGATGCAGGATTCGATCCTGAAGGCGCAGGCCGGCCAGCCCGGCGCCGGCGACACCGCCACGGCTCCTACAGCCGCCGTGGACACCGCCGCGGCGCCAACCGACACGGTTACGGGGGCACAGCTCCCGGCAGTTGATGGTACCGGCACCGGTACGGTGAATGGCAACACCCCGGGCAAGGCGGCCGTGGACACCTACGGGCCAACCGGCAGCGGCGAGGAGATCGACGCCGCCCGCAAGAAGGGCCTTCTGCCCTTCCTTGGATTTGCAGCTCTCATGGGCCTGATCGCCCTGGCAACGCCCTGCGTGTTCCCGATGATCCCGATCACCGTGTCGTTCTTCACCAAACGCGAACAATCCACCAAGGCCCGCGCCGTACGCGATGCCGCGTTCTACTCGCTTGGCATCATCGTCACGTTCAGCCTGCTGGGGCTTGTGGTATCGGCCATTGCCGGCGCAACCGGCATCACGGACTTCGCCACCAACCCGTGGGTGAACATGTTGATGGCGGCCATCTTCCTGCTGCTGGCGCTGAACCTGTTCGGCATGTTCGAGATTCAGGTGCCCACCTCGATCATGAACAAGCTGAACCGCAGCGCCAACAAGGGAAGCGGCGTTGGCAGCGTGATGCTGATGGGCCTGGTGTTCACGCTTACCTCGTTCACCTGCACGGTGCCGTTCATCGGCACCCTGCTGGCGCGCTCGGCATCCACCGGCGATTATGTGTGGCCGTTGCTTGGCTCGGCGGCATTCGCGGCGGCGTTCTCGTTGCCGTTCTTCCTGCTGGCATTGTTCCCGCCGATGCTGAAGGCGCTGCCCAAGTCCGGCGGCTGGCTGAACTCCGTGAAGGTGGTGATGGGCTTCCTTGAAGTTGCATTCGTGGTGAAGTTCCTGGGCGGCACCGATCTGGTGTGGGACTGGGGCATCTTCACGCACGATTTCTGCCTGGCAATCTGGATCGCCATCTCGGTGCTCACCACGCTGTACCTTATCGGCCACTTCCGTCTGCCGCACGATACGCCGGTGGACAAGATTGGCCCCATCCGCGTGTTGTTCGCAACCGGATTCCTGGCATGTGGCTTCTGGCTGCTTACCGGCCTGTTCGGCGCCAACCTAGGCGAGGTGGAGGCGCAGTTGCCGCCCCCGAAGGATAATGCCGTGCGCGCCTCGGTTGCTGGCGCCAATCGCGGCGGAACCGCTGCTCCCGCGGCGGCCGAGAAAACCTGGATGCAGGATGATTATCAGGGTGCCCTGGCCAGGGCAAAGGCCGAAGGGAAGCAGGTGTTCGTGGACTTCACCGGCTACTTCTGCACCAACTGCCGATGGATGGAACGCAACATGTTCCCGCGCCAGGAGGTTTCGCAGTTGATGGACAAGTTCGTGCTGGTGCGGCTGTATACCGACGGACGCAACGATGTCAACAAGCAACAGCAGAAGATGCTGCTGGATCGATTCGGCACCGTGGCCATCCCCTTCTACGCGGTGGTAACGCCCGATGACAAGGTGGCCGCCAAGTTCGACGGCATGACCCGCAAGCCCGAGCAGTTCATCGACTTCCTCCGCAAGGGGCTCGCCGGCGGCAATGCCCCGCTGGCAATGAACGGCCGATAGGCCCGGATGATCTCCGGCCCTGGCGGCGGCAGAACGGCGGTGCGCGCACCCTGCCTGAGTGCTTGAACGAACGACGCATCCCGAAACAATCGATCCCGAAAACGCGCAGGGCGCATCTCAATCGTGAGATGCGCCCTGCTTGCTTTGGACTCGCACGGAACGGGGCGTGCCCGGCGGCACGGACCGGTTGGCGGCGCGGCGCTGTTTGCCCGCGCGCGCTTGAGAGAGAGAGAGAGACGCTTACTTCTTGCGGGCCACGCCTACCAGCTCCATCTCGAACCCGGAGACAGGCAACGCCTGCGTGGCGGTAAGAACGTTGGCTACAAGGGTTTTGCTGTCCAGAGCCAGGCGCAGCACACCATCGTTGGCAGCGGCGTCGCAGTGGATCATCAGCGAATCGGTGAGCGCGGTGATGGGAAGCGTGCTGAGCTTCACCACCAGCTTCAACGCGTGGTCCGTATGCACGGCGCCCGCATAGGTGCCGGCCGGAACAGTGGCCGATTGCGCTCCCCGGTGCGTGCCGGCAAGCCGGAACGTGACGTCCAGCGACGTCGGGATGCCCGGAGGGGTTACGTTCTTCACCACCTGCGAATCCACCGGCAGGGATGACCACGTGGCGGCCGTCGTCAGGTTCACGTTCGTAAGCTTCACCCAAAGGGCCGGAAGGCTTGCCGAGAACGACCCGCCATCGGAAACACGGCTCAGCAGCACGCGCAGGTAATCGTACTGGTACACCGAGCCATCGGTTTCGGTAACCAGATACAGCGTATCGGTGGTAGCAACGGTTGTGCCCGAGGCATCGTACGTGCGCTGGTACACGCGGGAGACATTGGTTTTGCCGTAGAGCGAAAGGCCAGCCTCGTCCACGATCCAGGTCCGCTTGCGCTCGCTGCCGGGCACCACGTTGTTCATGGTGTCGCGGTCACGATAGTTGAACGTGGCGGTATCACCCTTGGCCAGGCCCATCACCGCCGGGCGCACAACGATGGGGATCGCCGCCGACGTGTACGACGTGCCCGAGCTGGTTTTCACCTTCAGCACAACCGTGGTATTGCCGGCCTTCTTGCCGCGCACCTTGAACGTCCATCCGTTTGCCTGCTCCACCGTTGCGACCGTCTCGTCGGCAACGGTCCAGCCAAGCGTATACCCCGAGCCGGTTGGCGTCGTGCGCGCCAGCGTGGTTTTGGCGATGAACTGCACGGAGAGCTCGGGCGTTACTTCGTTCTCCACAACCTCGATGCTGCCGGTGACGCCGCTGCTATCCACCGCGCGGGCAACACCCGCCGAGGATACCACCGTGCCAACGGCCTCGAAGCCGGACGCGGGCGCTGCCGGATCGTCCGAGCAGCCGACCGCGGCAATTGCGGCCAACGCGCAGGCGCCGATAAGCGTCCGCCGCACGAACGCGGCGCACCATACGGCCCGGCGTGCTGATGTTGATTGTTGCATAGTTCTCCTGCTGTCGGTTGTTATCGTTCTCGAGAAAAGACTGTATTCGGCGAACCGATTCGCGCGCGCTGCGAGGGAGCGCGCTTCGCCAACAACGGGCTCGGCTGCCCGTACCACGACGAACCGGCAGGCGAGGGCCGCCGGCCGAATCGGAAGCGCGCATCGCCGGACTTGGCGATGGCACACTTACAAGGCAAGGGGCTACTGTCGCCGTATGCCGGCAACGGCAGCCCCATTTCCATAACCGTCACCGGCGATTGTGCATGCCGGAATTCATTATCAGCGCTTCGTTACCGCCACCAGTTCCATCTCGAAGCCGGGAATGGTCTGGCTGCCGTTCAGGAACGTGGCCGACTTCAGTACCTGGCGCACGATACCGTACTTGGGGCTTACATCGTAGCTGATGTTGAACGTGTCCTTGGAGTTGAACACGGCCGACTCGGTAGTGATCACCATCTTGTGATCGGTGTGATACGAATCAGCGATGGTCTCCTTGGGCACCGTGACGCTCTGCTTGCCGGCATGGGCCGCGTTCATCGCAAGCGTTACGGTGGTCGGGATCGTGGCAATTGCCACGGTGTTGATGATCTTGCCGCCGTCGATGGCGTCCCACGTGCCGGCAGTCGGACGCTTGGTGTTGCCGATAAGGATCCACTTGGGCGGCACGCTGTCCAGGAATATTTCACCGCCCGGAATACGCTTCACCACCGAACGGAGCAGGTTGTACTGCGACACCTCGCCTTCGGACGTGGACTGCACGTAGAACGTGTCCACCGCGCCGGTTGGCGTAGTGCCGGTGCCGTCGTAGCTCACTTCCTGGATCACCGTAACGCCGCCGCGCTCGCCGGTGGTCTGGTTGATCTTCAGCACCTTCCACACCTTCACCTGCTTCGTGGCTTCCACACGCTGGTTGCTGGCGTCGCGCTCGTAGTAGTTGTAGGTATACGTACTGCCGGTATCGTACTTCATGTACGTTGTGTCCGCGGGCGTTGGCGGCGGGTTCGAGGTGCCGTCGTCGGAACACCCGGCAACAAGTGCCGCGGCAATCAGCCCAAGAAGGGCGCCGCTTAGAAGATGCTTCATAGTTGCTTCCTGTTGAGATCGAGATGAGAGAGATTAGAGCACGAGCTCCGGGAGCCTCTCGATATTATCGCGAATCATGCGCGCGGTGCGGCCCAGCCGCTGTTGTTCGTCGTCATCCAGATCGAGCTGGATGATATCCAGAACGCCGGCGCGCGCCAGCTTCACCGGCACGCCCATCACCACATCGCGCAATCCGTACTCACCCTGCAACCATACCGCGCACGGCATGATCCGGGGCTTGTTGCGCACCACGGCTTCGATCATCGCGGCAATCGCGGCCGAAGGGGCGTAGAACGCCGAACCAGTTTTCAAGTGATTGATGATCTCCATGCCGGCGCCGCGCGTGCGCGCCACAATTGCGGCAACACGATCGGCGGCCAGAAGCTGTTGCACCGGGATGCCCGCCACGCTGGCGTACCGCATCATCGGGATCATTTCATCGTTGTGCCCGCCCAGTACCGTTGCCTCAACGTCCTCCACCGCCACGTTCAGCTCCAACGCGATGAACGTGCGCAACCGCGACGCGTTCAGCACACCGGACATCCCCACCACCCGGCGACGATCGAACCCGGAGGCCCGCATCGCCACGTACGTCATTTCCTCCAGCGGGCTGGAGACCACGATCATGATACACTCTGGAGACAGGGCGGCGATCCGCCGTGTGACATCGTGAACGATTTCGGCGTTCATCGCAAGCAGGTCATCGCGTGTCATGCCAGGCCGGCGCGACACCCCCGCGGTGATGACCACGATATGCGAGCCGGCGGTAAGCGCGTAGTCGGTTGTGCCAACCACACGACAATCGCTGCGCACCAGCGGCGCGGACTCATAGATATCCAACGCCTTGCCCTGCGCAATACCGCCAATCACGTCCAGAATCACCACCTCGGTGGCAAGTTCCAGATCCATGACACGCTGCGCCGAAACGGCGCCAACGTTGCCGGCGCCCACAATCGTAACCTTCATACCCGCCGCATGCTCTACTGGGAGAAAGGATAAAGCTACGAATTCCGGCCCGACGGACCCGGAGCTTTTTGCTGGTTGGAGTATCGCGAACCGAACGCTGGAAACGGAAACGCCACCGACCCTGTTGCAGGACCGGCGGCGTTGGGAAAACTGACTGCGTGCACCAGTACGGCGCGCGCGATTATTCGGAATCCGGAGCGTATACGCTGACCTGCTTGCGGTCGCGCCCCTTGCGCTCGAATGCCACGTTGCCATCCACCAGCGCGAACAAGGTGTCGTCGCTGCCGATGCCAACGTTGTGGCCCGGATGGAACTTGGTGCCACGCTGACGGACAATGATATTGCCCGCACGGACGGCCTGGCCGCCAAAGCGCTTCACGCCGAGATATTGCGGGTTAGAATCGCGGCCGTTCTTTGTTGAACCGGCTCCCTTCTTATGTGCCATGACGCTTGTTCTCCGTGTTGATTCTCAGTGCGATCGTCCTGCGAACGGGACTTAGCCCTTGATGCCGGTGATCTGGATCTTGGTGTACGGCTGGCGATGCCCGTTGAGCTTCTGATAGCCCTTGCGGCGCTTCTTGTGGAACACAAGGACTGTTGCGTCCCTGCCGTGCTCCAGCACCTTCGCCGAAACCGATCCACCCATTGCGAGGCTTCCACCATTGATGGTGATGGCCTCACCGAATTCCACCACCGAGTCCACCTCGTTGGCAAGGTACGGAACGACGATCGTGTCGTCCTGCTTTACCCGGAACTGCGACCCCGCGATTGTGACGATAGCCTGCATTGTTCTAGCCCTGCTTATCTGATCCTAGCGTTCAAATTTTCGATAAGGACTACAAAGATAAACGGGCCTCTGTAGCCATCCAAGTAGAAAAACGTATCACGGGGGTGCCGGGCGGCGGTGTACGCGCAGGCGCGGTTCGTAACTTTGCGCCGCCCGATTGGCCGCCCCGATGTGGATCGCGCGCGCTGCGCGCGGCCGTGGAGGTCGTTGAACCGTACCCAGTGGATCGATGCCGATTCTTCCTTTTGTGATCCTTGCCTCCAGTTCGCCCCGCCGCCAGCAACTGATGCGCCAGATGGGCGCGGAGTTCATCGTGGTACACCCCGAGGTGGACGAACGCCAACATCCCGGCGAGGAGCCGGCCGCGCTGGTGGAACGGCTGGCGCTGGCAAAGGCGCTGGCCGCCCCACATCAGGAACGCCCGGGCGTGGTGCTGGGGTCCGACACGGTAGTAGTGCTCAACGGCGATGTGCTGGGCAAACCCGCCAACCCCGCCGAGGCCCGTGACATGCTGGCGCGCCTGAGCGGCCACACACATACGGTGTACACCGGGTTTGCGCTGGTTGCCCCCGGCACCGGGCATCAGATTGTTGCCCACGAACAAACGGACGTCACCTTCCGCACGCTTGAGGCCGAGGAGATCGAGCACTATGTGGCATCCGGATCGCCGCTGGACAAGGCCGGCGCGTACGGCATTCAGGATGATTTCGGCGCGGTGTTCATCGAGCGCATCAACGGCGATTATTATACGGTGGTGGGCCTGCCGCTTTCGCGTGTGTACACGGCCCTGCGCGGGATACAGCGCGGGATACAGGCGGATGCCTGACAGGCGATCCCACGACCGGCAACCGCCGCCCACATCGCCGCCCCGGACATGCGCGAACCTTTCAGCCCCGTTTCGATGTTAGCAGCGAATGTGGGTTAATATCGATGCATCGCGTAGGAAGACCTGTTGACGGCATTATGAAGATTGTTGTGATCGGTTCAGGATTCGCGGGGCTTGCGGCGGCCATCCGCCTTCGGCTTCAGGGGCATGCGGTAACGCTGGTGGAGAAACGCGACCAGCTTGGCGGCAGGGCCTATGTGTACCGGCAGGATGGCTTCACGTTCGACGGCGGCCCAACGGTGATCACGGCCCCATGGCTGATCGAGGAACTGTTCCAGGCCGCCGGCCGCAATCCGGCCGATTATGTGACGATGGTTCCGGTTGACCCGTTCTACCGGATCTTCTTCGAGGACGGCGCTACGTTCAACTACAACGCCGACCACGAGAACATGGTACGCGAGGTTGCCAAGTTCAACCCCGCGGATGTGGCCGGATACGAACGCTTCCTGAAGTCAACCGAGGATGTGTTCACCACCGGATTCGGCCTGATCGACACGCCCTTCCTTACGGTGGGCTCGATGCTGCGCGTGTTGCCGGACCTGGTTCGGCTGCGCGCCGACAAATCGGTGTACCGCTACGTAAGCCGCTACATTGCCGACGAACGCCTGCGCCGTGTGTTCAGTTTCCATCCGCTGCTGGTGGGCGGCAATCCGTTTCAGACCACGTCGATCTACACGCTGATCCTGTTTCTGGAAAAGAAGTGGGGCGTGTGGTTCGCGATGGGGGGCACCGGCGCGGTGGTGGAGGCGCTGGGCAGGCTGTTCGCCGAACTGGGCGGCAACACGATCCTGAACGCCGAGGTTGCCGAGGTGCTGGTGCATCCGGAGACCTCGCGCGCAATCGGCGTGCGCATGGCCGACGATCGCGAGCTGCCCGCCGACGCCGTGGTGTGCAACGGCGACGTGGCGCAGGCCTACATGCGCCTGATCCCGGAACGCTTCCGCAAGCGCAACACCAACCGGCGGCTGGAGCGCATGGAGTACTCGATGTCGCTGTACGTGCTGTACTTCGGCACCAACCGCCAATACCACGATATCCCGCACCACAGCATCATCCTGGGCGCGCGTTATCGCGAGTTGCTGAACGATATCTTTCGCGGCAAGCAGCTCGCGGAGGATTTTTCGCTGTATCTCCACCGGCCAACAGCCACCGATGCGTCGCTGGCGCCGGCGGGCTGCGATGCGTTCTACGTGCTTTCGCCGGTCCCGCATCTGGGCTCCGGCACCGATTGGCGGACCGCCGCGCGCCCGTATCGCGACGCGATCGTCCGGTATCTGGAGGAACGCTACATGCCGGATCTTTCGCGCCACATCGTAACCGAACACGCGATCGACCCATTGCATTTTCAGAACACACTGAACAGCCATCTGGGCAGCGCGTTTTCGGTTGCGCCCACGCTTACACAGTCGGCATGGTTCCGGCCGCATAACCGCTCGGAGGATATCCCGAACCTGTACTTCGTGGGCGCCGGCACACACCCCGGTGCGGGGTTGCCGGGGGTGCTCTCCTCGGCCAAGATCGCCGCGGACCTGATCGGCGCCGCATAGGCGCGACCCGGCAAGCCGTATCGGCCGCCGCGCCGGCGGCGCCCGCAGTCACCGGCGGTGGTTATCTTCCCCCTGCGGCAACGCGTACGCGGGCTGATACGCCGCATTCACACTGCCCGCTTCGGCACTCAACGTCAACATTTCATCACAGCCAATGCCCGACACAGTTTTCGCGCGGATCATCCGCAAGGAGATCCCGGCCGACATCGTATTCGAGGACGATCGCGTGTTAGCCTTCCGCGACCTTGCACCGCAGGCACCTACGCATATCCTGATAATCCCGAAGACGCCGATCGCCACGGCGAACGACATCACCGCCAGCGACGCGCCGCTCGTTGGCCACATGGTTCACGTGGCCGCGGAGATTGCCAGGACGGAGGGAATCGCCGAGAACGGCTACCGGCTGGTGGTGAACTGCAACAACGACGGCGGGCAGGCGGTGTATCACCTGCACATCCATCTGCTGGGTGGGCGCACGATGACCTGGCCGCCAGGTTGAGGCCGGCCGATGTTCGCGGGCCACAACGGCCTAAACGGAAAAAGCCGCTCGGCGCAATAACTGCGCCAGGCGGCTTCCCATACCGATCGAAGTCGGGCTATGCTTAGTTGCCGGCGGGCTTCGGCGCGGCGGGCTTTGCCTGAACCTGTGCCGGCTTTGCCTGCACGTTGGCCGGCTGCCCACCACCTGCCGGTGCGCCGGCTGGCGCGCCCCCGGCGCCAGGAGCCGGAGCAACCGGAACACGATCCGGAACGCCGCTCGTGGCGGCGCCCTGCGTGGCGGGCGCGTTCCCCGAGCCGGCACTGGAGCCCGAGCTGAGGAAGAAATTGGCGAGCAGGCATAACAAGGCAAGAGTGCCGGCCACCCAGGTAGTACCCTTCGCAAGGAAATCAAGCGTACGGCGCGATCCGAAGGTGGAACCAAGCGTGGAGCCGAGCGTGCCGAAGGCCCCGCCCATGCTGCCGCTTTTGCTTGGCTGCAAAAGCACCATCACGATCAGTATTATCGAAAGCAGAATCGCAAACAGCGCAATGATAGCGAACATGATACACCTATGTTGAGTACGTTTCTATCGTTGACGAAAGGCTACTAATCTACGGAAGATGATCCGTAGCGACAATGGGGTTAACGCGGATGTCCGTAACGAAGCGATTCGGGCTTGCCGGGCCGGCAAACCCGGCCGTTGTGCCGGTATCCCGTTTGTGATCGGCCCCGAACCGGCCTACTGAACGCGCTCGTACGTGATGTGGTACCGCCGTTTCGAGAATTTGACGGAGTACACCGGACGGTAGTGTTCCATGAAATCCGGCGAGCGAAGGAACGGCCGGGAATACTCCGCCATACCGTAGTCGGTGGTCTGCGGTGTAAGCGTTGGCTCGGTGGAGTAGATCACGATGTAGCGCGGGCGGTACTTCAGCACCGTTGCCGGATCGATATTCCCCATCGCCTGGTGCAGGCCGGTGATCTCCTCGTTGGCAAGGCCCCACCAATCGAACACGGTCCCCTTGAAGTAGTAGCCGATGCGGCCGATATCGCTGCATGCCACAACATCGGTTGGGCGCGCCGCGCTGTCCAGGAACGCCAGGGTGCCGCCAAGCGCGCGGTCCTCCGACTCCTGCAGCTCGCCCACCGGGCCGTGAACGGAGCGCTCGCTGGTGTGGGCGTTATAGCCAACCAAACCAATCAGAATGACAACGGCCGCTGCACGCAGCACGATGCGCATGCCGGGAAGCTCGGCCGCCACGGCCGCCGCGTGTTCGGCGAGCATCGAGTACCCGCATACAAGCGTCACCATCACAAGCGGGGCAACGTGGCTGATGAATCGCCCGTTCGGCATCCAATCGCCGCCAACGCCGATCGCGAAGGACATCTGCAAGGCCACCACACCAAACGCCACCAGATACCACGGATTGCCACGCCACTCCGCAAGCAGCCCCCGCGGGCCAATCGAATGCCGCCGCGCGAACAGCGCGGGCAACGCTATCAGGCACGAGGCAAGGAATGTATAGGTGAGCACCGAGCTGCGACCGCGGAGCACATAAAGCGCCCCGTCCTTCAGGCGCGCGAAGATGCTGGTGCGCACCTTGGCGGCGACGGGATTGGGAAGCAGATGCCCGTAATACAGATATCCCCATGCCTCGTAGGCCAGCAACGGCAGCAGCAGCACGGCCAGCCACGGCCACAGCAGCGCGCGCCGATGCTCGCGGTGCAAGCCGGCCCACATCAACCGCAACACGATGAACAGCGCTACGAAGATGAACCCCTCCGGGCGAACTGTCTCCAGCAGCAGTATCGGCACGGCGGAGCGCCAGCCACGATTGGCGGCAAGCTCCTGGCCGAACAACAGCACCGAGCATACCAGCAGCAACGCGGCCAGGCCGTTCTCCATGCCGTAGCTGGCCCACAGCACAAACGGCGACGACCCGGCAATCAGCACCCCAACGGCGATATGTTGCGCCGCTCCTGCGCCGGGCCGCATCCTGCCAAACAGGTTCATCGCCACCACAATGGTCGCAATCGCGCACAGCGCACCCAGGATCTTGGACCCCACGGGAGCACCGATGCCGCTGGCCTCGAACGGCGCCAGGGCCAGCGCCCACAGGAACGAGGATGTGGCCTCCACCCGCTCGCCCGGCACAAACACCGGGCCGGCGCCCGCCACCAGATTTCTGGTGCATGTGTACGTGATGTAGGCATCGTCGATGATGTACGGTACAAACGCGGCGGCGTGAAGCAACAGAAGCAGAACAGGCAGGGCGGGCAGAAGCAGTTTCTTCATCGGGTGCTCGTGATTGCTGGGAGCATGCCAAGGCGGGTTGACCGTGCGCCCGGACAGGCGCACACGCCACCGGGCGGCGACGCCGCCAATATGCAAATGCCCGGGCAATCGGCCCATCCCGGGCGGGCGGGCACTACAACCGCGCAGGCCCCACAGGGCGGGCACGTGAGCCCGGCCCTGCCTGGCGGCCTGTTGAAATACCTGCAGGCCCTCAGGCTGTTCAACAACAGTCAGCGGCAATGCGGCCAAACGGACGCAAATGAGGCGTTCTCTTGAACGTCGCAGTGAGCGGGCGTGCAAACCAACGCCACGGATGACGTTGTTCAACAGCCTGCTAGCGGCGGCGCGCCACGATCACTGTGGCGCACGCAACGTGGAACCGCGCGCCACGATCGTCGTACGCGGCCAGGCGCACCAGGTAGATGCCCGGCTCCAGCGCCCGGCGATCGTCATCCCTACCATCCCACACGATCTCCCCTTCGGCGGCGGCCGGCTCGTTGTTGGCGATGGTGCGCACACGCCGGCCCAGGCGATCGTACACGGTTGCAAGCATCACCCCGCCCATCGCGGGCAATCGATACGCGATGCGCGTGAAATCCTCGAAGCCGTCGCCGTCGGGCGACACGGTGGCCGGCTCGGCCGTCAGCAATGCCTCGGATACGGTTACCGGTACGTCGAGCGTGTTCCGCGCTGCCGGCGTGCCGCCGGCTGCCGCGGCCGAGCTGGACCAATTGCGGGCATCGCCCGATGCCGCGCCCGCGGAGATGCGTTCCAGCGCAATGCCCTTGGTGTCGCCCAGGTCCGGCCGATGCCATGAACCACGATACGCAACCCGGTCGACCAACGCTCCGGCGCGATTGCGGAGCGTCAGCTCCTCCTCGTCGGCATTAAACGAGAAGCCGGAACGCCGCAGCACAACAACGTTCGCCGAATCGCGCAGCCACGGAAATCGAACGTAGATGGTGGTGTCGCTGGCAAGCAGCAGATATCCGTCTGGTGCTATGGCGGGCGCGGTTGCGGGCACGGTGACCTGGGGGCGCAGCGTGGCATCGTACACACGCCACCCAGCCACGTTGATCGCAGCGGCCGTAACGTTGCGAAGCTCCACGTATTCGGCGCCGGCCCGTGGCCCCACCGAAAGAGGATCGAACATGATTTCGTTCAGCACGATGCCACTGTCGACCGTGGGGGCCAGCGCCGGGAACTCCGCCGTGTTGTTGGCCGTGCGCTCGTCGCCTGCCATCACAAGTTCCAGAATGCCTATCTCCGGCTCCGGGCGAAGCAGGCGCGGCCATGCCATCGAGATCACAACCGAATCGCCGGGCTCCATCGCGGCCACGGGCGCGGTGGCCAGCAACTCGGAGGCCGCGGCCGAGCCGTCGTTGTTCAGATCAACGGACAGCTCCAGACGCGCATCGGCCGAGCCCAGCGTGCCCACGTTGCGAACAAGCGCAAGCGCCAACGCACGCTCGGCATCAAACTGCGCCCAGACGATGGCAACATCGAACCCGGCGGGCGTAGCGGCGTTCCGCCGGCCGGGCGTGGCCCCGGATGAGCCTGGGCAGGCCGCCCAGGTTGAATCGTCCATCGGGGGGAAGATGTATAACCGGCGCTCCAGCGACCGGCCATCGGCGCCACCCCATTCGATATCGTAATACACCGAATCACGGGTCAGCCCGGTGGAGTCCACCAGGAACAACGCGTCGCCGCTGTTGTTGAGCACGGGAAGCGACGCTTCCAGAAACGCACCGCGCCCGCCACGGGCATCGCGCAGGCCGGCCGAGTCGCGCGTGATCACCATGTACCCACCCGAGGCGATGGTGCGCCGGGGCAACACACAACGCCCACCGGCGGCATCGTGCAGACTCCACCGTTCCAGATTTACAGCGCCAGGCCCCGCGTTGAACAGTTCCACCCACTCCGGCTCCGGGTTTTCCGGCGCGTACATGATTTCGTTGATCACCACCTGCGCCCCACCGCGCACGGCGGCAAGCAGGCACAGCACAAGAACGAACGGAATAATCCCCGCCATAACAATATTGGCCTTGATTGCGAGGGGAGCGGTGCGTGTGTGTGGGAGCGCCTGATGCAAAAAACGGTATCCGGCGGTTACGGCGCAACAAGGGATGCCGCGGCCGTGTATACGGGGCATCATGAACAGTATCGAACTGAGCGCTCCGAACGACAAGCGCCCGTGTTTCACAATCCTTACACGCCTGAGTAAACAGGAAGTCATCGCCCGCATACGCAGCGTTACGCGTGCCAGCGGAGAGCCGGGCACGGGGAAGGAATACCATTTCGTGGGCGCCGTGGGCGAGCGGTGGTTCTCCGTTCAGCCACTCGACGAGCCGAGGCAGGTATTTGCAATGTCGCGCAAGAAACATCGGCTGTTGCTGGACGGCACCATCGATGGGATTGTTCACACACGGCACGATGGGCTTACCGAGGTAATAGTGAAATCGGATCTGGAGAATGAGGCCCGCGATCATTGGAGGATTATCTTCGTAGGGCCGATGGCGGTACTTATCGGTGGGGTAGTACTATTGATCGTGCGTGGAATCAGGTGGGAAGAAGACGCCATAGTCTTGACGCTGGGCTTGTTGTACGCGGCCGCGAGGTTTCTGTTGCTCGTCGTGCCCCGAATCAATTACGCACGCAAAAAGCGCGACGAGTTCGCGGAGCTGATCGGCAACCTGCTGGAAGGGATCAACCCCGAATCCGTATCGAACACAGGAAGCAAATACAGATTTTCATGAGCGATATACAGGGAAGCTGCGCGATCGTAACGGGCGCGAGCTCCGGAATTGGAACGGCAATCTGCGCCGCGTTGGCCGCCGAGGGCATGCACGTGGTGCTGGCCGCGCGGAATCGCGAGCGCCTACAAGCAGTTGCCGAGGCGCTGCCGAACCCGGAGAACCACATGGTAGTGCCAACCGATGTAACGGTTGAGGCCGACGTACGCCGGCTTGTTGCCACGGCGCTCGAACGCTACGGCCGGGTTGATCTGCTGGTGAACAACGCCGGCGTGGGCGCGTTCAAGCCCATCGGCGAACTGACGCTGGAGGAATTCGACACGGTAATCCGCGCCAATCTCCACGGCCCATTTCTCTGTACCAGGGAAGTGACCGCGCCGATGGTGAATCAGGGCGGCGGAACGATTGTGATGATAAGCTCGATAGCCGGCCGCCACGGTTTTGCGGGCGGCGCGGCCTATTGCGCCAGCAAGTTCGGGCTGGTTGGGTTGGCCGAATGCGCGTTCCACGATCTGCGCGGCCACGACATCCGCGTGGTGACGATTTGCCCGGGCTCGGTGGATACGCCGTTCTTCGAGAACGCGAACACCGCATCGCCGAACCCTGAACGGGTACTGCAACCGGAGGATGTCGCCGAAACCGTATTGCTGGCAATGAAACTTCCCCAGCGCGCTCTGGTCCGTGAGCTGGATATCCGGCCAACCAATCCTGGCCGAGGGTAAGCGGCCGAAACGCCAGAGCGTGGAAGATGCTGGCCGATACTGAACCCGCCGGGCCCCACGCTGCAACCACCCGGGGCACGAGATGCCGAAGCCCCGTGGCAATTGAACGATCTACCAATGCTCCTACTGCTGACCATCCTTCTCACGTTCGGTCGGTTCACGGCGGCTGCCGATCTGGATACCGATATCCAGGGCAACATCTACGTGGTGGACCGCGCCGCCAACACGCTGGTACAGTTGTCGCCAACCGGCGATTCGCTGCGCGCGGTTGCGGGATTCGGCAACGGGACGCTGCAGTTCGATGAGCCGGTTGCCGTGTGCGCAAACCGTGGCAACGATGTCTACGTGGCCGATCGCAACAACCATCGCATCCAGCGATTCAACCGCACGCTGGATCTGGTGGCCACGATAGCAACGCGCGACGATCCGGACGAACGCCGGCGATTCGGCTATCCGCGCGACATCGCGGTTACACGCCAGGGCGACCTGGTGATCGTCGATGGCGAGAATCGGAGGATCGTGAAGATCGACGCGGTTGGGCGCACGGTGTTTTCCTTTGGTGATATCACCGCCGGGCAGGGCAGGCTTGCCGACCCCTCGCACGTGGCCACCGACGATGCCGACAACGTGTATGTGCTCGACGGTATTCGCGTGGTGCAGTTCGACCCCTTCGGCAATTTCGTGCGCGAGCTGCCCGGGCCACACCACGCGGCATACGGCAACATCTCCATCACACACGACACCCTGACCGTGCTGGACAGCGCGGAAGTATCGCTGTTCGACCTGGCCACCAACACGCCGATTGTGACGCTGACAATCGAAGCCAGGCCCGTGGCGCTTCTGTACGCCGGCGAACGTTTCATCGGCGTTGAACCGAAGCGCGGCGTGGTGCTGGGCGGCGGGTAGCGCTCCGGCGCCACACACCGCACCATTTCGTCATGCAGGCTATCAACCGAGCGCTAATACGCCAGCTTGCTGACGATGGCCTCCTTGTCGTTGTAAAGGATGGCGGTGTCGTGGTCGTTCTTCCAGATCCAGTATCCCATGTTGAGGCTTATTGCATCGGGTGTGGGCAGGCCATCCTGATACTGCGTGTACAGCGTCAGCATCTTCGACATGTTGGCGTTGATGGTGATAAGCCCGTGCCCTGCCGGCTTGATCTTCCACCCCTTCATCGTAACAGGATTGGCCGATTGCAGCACCACGTATTCGTTCATGATGGCGCCGCTTTTTTCAACGGCGGCCTCGTCGTAGTAGATGCGGGTGATCTGAACGCCCGGCAACCGTGGATCGAACTCACGGCTGGCCACGGGCAGCTTCGTGCCAGGCGCGGCGGGGTCCGAGCAGGCAGCCAGAAGCAACCCGCAGAGCAACATGATTCCTGTCTTCATGGATCGGAATGTGTAGAAGGGATTTCGGGGTTGGAGATATCACCGACGCTGATTGCAAGACGCGTCGCGTATCTCGATGCCTGCTGTGATAGCTGATCGCGACATCGCCGGACCGTGCGGCCGATTGAACGGAACACATCAGTGCGGCCTGTCCGAACGCCGCGGCCTCAGGTCATCGATAAGGATGGCGCTAAGACGATCACCATCACCGTCCGGACTGAATTGAAACTGGATCGGCATATCGCTGGCACGGCCGACCACGAATATCCGCCTGTGGTTGTCGCCGACGAGATCGCCGAGAAATCCGCCGCCATCGGACACATATCGAAGGCTGTCGCAGGTACGGAACCACTTCACTTCGTCGGCAAGGATTCCCCATATCTCAAACGAACCTTGTTCGCGTGCATAACGCCGAGCAATGGGGTCGGACATGCAGATGGCCTTGATGCTGTCGGGCTTTTCCACAATCCTCCGGACCAGATCCATCTCGGGATCACCACAGCCAGCAACAACTATTGCCGTCACAAGCAGTGCATGCCAGGCCCGGCACCGCAGCCGCTGGAATGCGACACACAGGCATCGCCTCGTCAGGCGTCGGTACATACATGGTCCATTGCCATTATGCCGGCGAGCACCTCCGTGCATGGGCTCACCGCTGTGTTGAACGCGCAACCACCACGGGCATCATCGCAACAGGCCGATCCCCCAGTAGAACCCGACACAGGTACCGGCCCGCCGCAACGGCCCCAACACTCCACCGCGCAACAACCCGGCCCTCGGCATGGGGTTGATCGGCAAGCGTCGCCACACGGTTGCCAAGGATATCGAATATGTCGATGTGGAGATGCCCCGCACCTGGCAGCTCAACAGCAATCTCGGCAACATCATCCGCCGGGTTCGGCGTCACCGTGCACAGGGCCGCGGCGCGTTGCTCGGCAACATCGGAGGTTACCCAGCGCGCGTCCATGCGGTACAGGCCATCGGCGGCCGTCCCCAACAGCAGATCACCGGCCTGCGTTGTTTCAACCAGCGTAGCCTGGCGGCGCCCACCAAGCGTGTCGAAGGCAATCGCGCGGGTTGCGGTATCCGCCAGCCAGTACGACGTCAGCCGATGGTTCGCGCTGGCATCCGACTCCAACACGCCCACTACCCCGCCGCCCCTGATGCCGGCACACACACCGGGGAGTTCGGGAAACGGCATGCCGACCCACGAGGCCCCCTTGTCAACCGAACGCTGGAGCCGATTGCCACCGGCCAGGAAGTGACCATTGGGCGCCACGGTGAACGGTTGCAGCACAATTGGGTACGGCATCACATAGCTGTTATCTGACCGCGCGGTATACAGGTACCATGCCGTCGCCTCGCCGGGTTTTGCCACCACCAGCCATTTGCCATCATTATCCACCTTGCAATACGCGATACGGCCGAACCGTTGCAGGAATGTCCACGATGCACCCTGATCCGCGGATCCATACAGGCCCGAATCCGAGGATGCCGCCAGCCAGCCACCACTGTATTGCAGTATATTGCCCTGGAGCAATGGCCCGGGCTGTTGGCATGGCCACCACGCAATCGGGCGACGCAGGAACTCGATACGTTCGGGCGCGTTAACCGGATGCGCCAGCACACCGCCCGCATGGGTCATCCCGATAACATCAACATCGCCATCACGTTCCGGCAGAGTATCAACCAGGCGTAGACGCTCCCAGGTTCGGCCACCATCCAGCGAACGATAACTTCCGTTGTCGGTTGTGCGCACACACAGCCCAGCCCCGCCATCGAAAAACACGGCCACGATGCCCGCATGCAGAATCCCGGCATTGCGCTCCGACCAACGCTCGCCGCCTGCCGAGCCAATCACGCCCACCCGGCCGCATGCAAGCAACGTATCACCGCGTGCCCGCATCACGCGCACAAGATTCGGCATGCGAAGCAATTGCTTCCATGTATGCCCGCGATCGTACGAGCGATGCACGCCCTCGGTGGAAACCGCCAGCAACGTATCGCCGTCACCCTGGATGGAAAGCACCCTCTGCTCGCGCAATCCCCGCCGCTCCCATGTAACCCCGCCATCGGTTGAAACGCGCACGCCGGGATCGGCAGGGAACAGCGCGCTCGGCGGTATCGCAAGCAACAGTGTGCCATCGGGCTGGGCATGTATCGCGGATGCGGCAGCGTGTGGCGGCAACACGGCGTCCGTGGGATGGAACGTAGCACCGCGGTCGTCGGACCGGTACAGCCGTAACTGGCTGGTTACTTCCTCCACCCAGGCAAGGAATGCACCGCCGCTGGCTGTAAGCGCAAAGACGTATGCGGCGGTATCGATCCCCGAAGCCCGCTGCCAGTGCTGACCGTGATCGGCCGAGCGCCACACGCCCGCGTACTCCCGGTGCAACAGTTCGTTCTGCATGGCGCGCGCCAGCACAACCTCACCGTCGGCAAGGACGTCCGGCGCCAGCACGCCTCCGGGGACAACGGGCGGGGTACCCGGATCACTGGTCCGCACACCCTGGAACACACGAACCCACACGCCTTCGTGGTAGCGGAACACGCCATCTCCCGAGCCCACGTACACGCGGCCCCCATCGCCAAACGCAATCGAGCGCAGCGTCACGTGCTCATCCAGCGCGCCAACCGGCGACCAGTGCTGCGCCCCGTCCGGCGAACGATAGAGCCCGTTGCTGTCGACGGCGCAATAGTAGGCGCCATCTGGCCCGATCCCCAGAGCCGTTACATGCCCACCCCGGATGTCAGTAACCGGTTGCCAACGTGATGCCGATTGTGCAAAAGCATGTTCAGCGCCAAGCGATGCGGCGGCGATAACGATGATACAACGAACCGTACGCAACAACGATGTGGTATTCATACGATGACGGAGGCGTGCAAATAATCAGAAAGGCATGCATTGTGCTGCTGGTGACAACACAATGACAATGAGAATATGGATACCCCCCATGGGATACGCGGCACTCATTTTCTACGCACATCCGTGGCGAAACGTCACGGCGTGTGCCGCACCGCCGTTGGGATCGGCCCCATTGGAATCGCATTGCGTTTCATCAACGGTGAGGTCATTTCTTGAACAATGACTCGTATTCACATTGATACGACGCCTGCTGCATCGCCGGCAGCCGAACGATGATCGATCGGATCAAGCCTGTATCGGTAACGCGTTGCTCGCGGTTGTACTGCATCACAAGCCCCAGGCCAACGCTCACGGTATCGGTCACGGAATCGGCACGGCGCATCAGGCATACCAGCCGCGCATCCATTACGTCGGGGCTGGGCTTCGATTCAGCAATCCACAGGGCCAGGCTATCCAGAACGTTACGATCGCGAATCGTCGCGCAATACAACTTCCGCAAAGGGTCCATCACATACTCCGGTCGCTGAGCCACGAGCGTGGTTGAGCACCAGTTCATGGCATACACATCCATTGCAACATACCGGCGCATCTGGGTATCAACTGCACCGCTCGCGATCTCGGCCCCGATCGCGACCACCAACGCTACCAACCCGATCGCTCTGACTGAAATGATACAAACCTGCCTCATGTATATCCTCCGTATGGCACGTGCTCCAGGCTGGCTAACGCATGATGAAAAGCCTGTTGGCATCCGCGGGAGCAACACGCGCGGGTGCAGGGCCGCTATCTGTTTGCAGCTCGCCGTGTGCGCACTCGCCAGCGATCGATCGCCGCGAACAACACCACGAACGCACCAGTATACACGGTGACGCTCACGGCAAATGACAGTGGAATGCCCGCGCCGTGCACACCGATATCGCCGCACGTTGTGGTATTCATCAGGAACATGCCCGGCACAAATAACGCCGTGGCAAACGAACGGGTCGCGGTCCCGGCGGTGTCCACCAGCAACAGAAGAGCCAGCAGAACACACAGCACCACGGTGCAACCAACCGCACGAATAACAATCCGGTGCCAATTCATCTGAGATTCCACGGCGAGATGGTTAAGGCATGGCAGATGGTTTGGAGCGTTGAAGCCTGCACAGCGGTTGACGCGCCACATGCCATAACGTGTCGCTGTTGGTTGCGACGTTATATAGAAACAGCTCAGCCCTTATCCAACGGAAGGCCACCGTACGCGACCATCCGGCCGGGAGCTTCTGCGTTCGGATCCGCAGATAATCGATTCGGGGAATGTCGAACTCGGTGCCAAGATCGTAGCGCAACGTGTCGCGGCCGACAATCATGGTAGTGTCGTCACGAAATTCAACGCGGGCACCGGCAAGGCTGGAACGACACCCGGCCAGCAGCAGCCTGGCAAGGAGATATCGGTACGGCCGGACGCTCCGGGCAAACGTGTCGATACAGCGACGATCGCCCTCGTGATGGATCCAGACCATTCGCGAGGTATCCCCCGTGCATCGCTCCAGCGTATCGTTGGGCATATCAGCCACACCGCGCAATACCAGCATTCCTTCGCGGTCAGGCGCGACCGAATCATACAGCCGAACAATGCTGTCGTAGAAGTCGGTGGAATACGTGACCATCGTGCCATCGTCGCCCTGGTGCAAACGGAACCATACCACGGCACGATCACGATTTGCCGACAACGGTATAAACACCGAGCGAGTTGCCAGCACTCGGCCCAAAAATTCGTCGCCGAGCCATTCACCGGAATACCACGCATGACGTGATATCGGCACGTGATTGCTCGCCCGCACGGAGTCGGCGCTGGGGGATTGTGCTGACTGGTGCTGGCCCGCCCGATGAGCGCCCGCATTACCTGCGGGATCGCCACAGCCGGCAACCAGCATCAACGTTACCAGGCCACGCAGCGCCTGCAACCGCCGCCACATCACGGACCACCACAAAGCCACTTTAGTACTCATTGCTTTCCCGGCACAATCGTCACATGTGAAAAACACCTCGGCCATCGGCCTGCAACACGGCTACTTCGACATGTTCTCCGGTACCGCCAACGCCCGCACCGTTGACTCCGGCAACGCGACACCATGGCGCTGATACACCACATACGGGTCCATCAAGTATTCAAATGGGTCAACCAGAATAAGCAGCGACGGCAACCCATCTGGCAGAAGCACAAGGTAGCTGACAAGGAAGTCGTGGACGTATTTCTCCTCCGGTCGGGTGGCAAGCGCTTCGATGTCGCCGGCATCGGCGCGTGCGGCAATCCGCGCAAACGCCTCCTCGCTGCAACGCTCCCAGCCGATGCGGTACACACCGGCGGGATTCGGGACCACGGATTTCACGGCCTGCATCACAAGCGAATCGGTTGATACCGGCTTCGGCTTGGGCTCGATCAGCTTCAGGAATCGGCGAAAGAAGTTCATGCAAGAATCATGGATAATGCAGCACGTTAGCGGTTCCCGCGGCGCAATGCCAGCCGGGGGGTGCGGGACCCCTGTGCCCACCTGTTCGCACCCACGGCCATCACGCTAAACGGACAGCCGAGAAGTGGTGCTACTCAACAACCTTGAAGGTGAATGCCGTGCCTTCCGGTAAATCACGTATTTGCTGGGCCACATAACCACGGAAGCGCATGGCTTCAATCGATTCCCCCGCATAGAGGTTCTCCAGCGAGTACGCGCCGCCTGCCATAAACGGTCGCTTGGGATACAGGCGTTTGCCTGCCGGTATTTCACCGTGCAACGCCTGCCAGGCCCGCGCAATGGATTGCCCGGTGAGTACATTTGAGTCGTCCATGATTCGACCGGCCCACTCATGAATGTTTGAAGCACATGGTTCACGGCGTCCGGTTTCGTAGTCGAAGACGCAGATGCCATCCGGGCCGATCGCGAACTGAACGCCGAACACATCCTCCGCGAAATACGTCAGACCGTCCGCGAGATCGCCGTACTCACAGCGCCACGTTTCCATTGCGTTCCAACGCGCCAGATCCATCTGCTCGGCCGAATGCGCGGGAAATATGTGAAGCGCGCCATCGAACGCGTACCCGCCGTTGACCATTTCGTACAGCGGTGAAAGAGCCTGGCGTACGGCTTCATCGAGCCCAACAATGGACTGATCCATCAGGCTCAGGCCTGGTCCTGGAAGCCTATCGATAACACACAGCAGGTTGCGCAGGGCACTCATATGGATATCCGTTGATCGCGGTACCGGGGGTTACAGTTACTTCAGCAGTACGACAGCGACAAACCAAATGGCGCCATCCGCTTACGGCTCCGACTCACTGCCCAGCACTTCGCGGAGTGCCGTTTCCAGAGAATCCAGGAACGCATCATGTGCATCTCGCAAATCACTCCAGGCCTCGCTGAAGTGGACGATTTTCTTGCCCTCAGCCAATCCGAGATTGCGCTCAGTGAACAGGAATCGGATACAATCGATTCTGCTGTAGCCATCGGCTCGCAACTTTCGGAGGATGCCCTCAACATCCTGCTCGGTTGCGAAGAGATCGCGAACATCCTGCGGGGTTTCCTTGACTGCATCGTTCATTGTCCTTCGGGTTATTGATCAATCGGTCAGCACGTGGGCAAAACTCGCACGCGCATCATCCCCTTTTTTGCGCTACCCTGTTGCCGTCCCATACAGCGCCCCAATCTCATCCACGAACGCCTGCACCCCCGCAATTTCCTCCGGCGTTTCCTGCATCGGAGGTATGGCGCTTGCCATGTACACGGTGCCGTAACCGCTGATGGGAACAACCTGCCGTGTACCCGGCTCCGGCAGCACATGGCCGTATCGATCCGGGAGGTACAGCGCCCAACCAACATCCGGAAGGTTCGAGGGGCACACCACGCGCCGAAGCTGCCCTGCCGAAAAAACGGCAACCGAATCGGGCTCCCAGGCTTCAACCGCTCCGCGAATCAGTTCGGCAATGCGCTCCGCATGCAACACACGTCCACGAAACTCCTCGCCATTCGGCAAACGCAGCAACGCAAGGTTGGTCACGTATGGCGTATCGCCGCCACACGTCATCGTTATCTGACTTGTTTTGCCCTCACTACTACGGGAACTGCCGTTCCAGAACATCACCGAACGTGGCATGTCGGGCATTATTTCGCCACCGAAATCCGTTCGTTGCGTGTTGCCTCGGAACAGTGCTTCCAAGCGCCCGACATCAGGCTGCACCCAATCGGCCGGACGCGGCTCGGACCGCCCAAGTTCGTACCACCGCGAAAACGCCATATCGAACCCGGCCAGCATCCGCATGTACCGCACGGCCCGCTCGGCACATTCGCAATCGGACTCAGCTCGCTGGCCCCATTTCGCACGAATCACGTATTGGATGTTCATCGTCACACGATTGTTACCGACCTTGGCGAAGGGCTCCGTTGTAGAAACGCACCACCATCGAATGAATGCCGGCGGCAAGCCCTCAAAATATCCAGTTGACCTCGTACCACGCTGAACCCGATAATCATCACGCGATCATTTCTCTAACAAAGCTCCCAGCTCACGAACAGAAAGCAGATACATTCGCTCTCCGTTCTCGTCGAACCCGGCTTGTTGTTGATGCCCTTGCAGGCGGCCAGCCAAAACTCCATCAACCGTTTGTTGGAGAATCGCAATCATGCGCGTTGCCATGCGGTCGTCAAGTGAGTTCATATCGAGATGCCCAAATCGTACAGCATTTTTCAGAACCGCAGCCTCATCGTCATCAACTTCGCACGCCCGACTGATATCGGCCAAGAGCCAACGAAAGACCCAATTGGCCTTGCACCAATCGCGCCCATCAGCAAAATCTATTATCACCATTAGAACCCAATCGTTATGCTTTGGTCTTGTGAATACTTTGGAAGTGAATCACTTGCCTGATACCCTTCAAGACAGTTCGGGCCGTTATGCCCGCCTTATGGGATCAACGGCAATTGGTCCGCCACGAACTGCTGATTATGCATCGTAATAAGACGATTCGCAAGGCTCTTCATCCGCGTATACAGTTCTGGGTCGTCAACATAGACATTGTCGGCGTAGTTAACGGACTTCCCTAACGGGATACCCCAATAGGAATTGGACCGTCGGAAGAATGTAAACGAGTCCGCCATAATTGCCCAGACTTCACTCTCGTTCACGAAAATTAAGAGCGAGATGCTATTTGTATCCCGCACACCGCGTTTGCGACTAAAAAATATGTCGCCGTCAACTTTGCAGGAATCAGGCAGCATGCGAATTCGGTTGACAAATGCTGCAATGTCTTCACGAATTGCCTGAGTCGTGCCTGAATCGACCGTTAGCCGCCAGAAATTCACATCACCGTTCCCCGCTGTGCCTCGCAGGTAATACTGCACGATCATCGAGTCAATACGCTCCGCCCGCACGTCCTTGAACAGCGAGGCCGAACTGTGGAATGTACAGCCGGTTGCGAGCAGTGTTACGGTTGCAGCCAGACAGAATATGGCACCATGGGTTATTGTCATATCAATGCTCCATACGGGAATCCAGCGTCTGAGTGGCTGACCGGAGGGTACAGGCTGTGGGGATTATCACTCTTCACCATCCTGGCGCGCACTCCCCACACGGTTTGGCGCAAGCACAAGCTCAACCGTTTCGCGCCGAAGCGCTTCCGGCAAATGCGTCGCCACGCGAATCACGATATTGGTATCCATGCTCATATTCTGCCCGTTCAAACTCATCACAAACTGCCCGATGCCAAGTGTGTCGATTACGCCATTACTCCCGGCAATAAGGCAGACGATACGAGCATCAACCACGACATCGTAATCCGCGGCTGTTGCACGGCGAAGAAGCGAATCCAGGACGCGCAACGAGTCAACATTCCGGATGCTCACGGCTCGAAGATCATGTCGCTTCAGCAACATTGCCGGGCTCTGCGCAACCACCGTGCTCGTGGACCACTCGAATGCTTTCACATCCCAGCGGCTCGACTGAGGCAATGGCCGCACAGTGGATCCGCAGGCCGCCAGTACGGTGGCACACATCAACCACGCAACGGTGCAGGCGCCGTACGCCTTCAGTGTAAACTCCATCATCGCGTCCGGATTTCGGTTTCCCGCACAGTCTCTTCCCGCGTCGCGTGCGCGGTTGCTTGTTCCAGTCCCCGCCAGCGTTCCCATGAATGCTGCCCCAGCAACCAACGTCCCACACGTCAAGTTTGCCCTACTCCAAGCCCAAAGGTTCCGGCCGCTGCGCCTCGGCAACAATAAACCGCAACACCTTTCGCATTCGGGCATCAAACTCGTGCTCCGTCTCAGCCTTATGCGCAACCCCTTTGATTGCCAGGATCGTCGCGGCCGGATTGGCCGACACCGCAATCTCGATCCGCAGCGACGATACTATCATCGATTCCAATGCCGAAGCCCGCCGATCGGGATGATATGCGAGATACCGAAGCATGGGCATCATCGCGGTATGGTACAGATGGCCCACAGCCTCCTCGAGATACTCGGCACCGTCCCCATCCGAATGCACGCAGAGCGAATCCAGACACATAAGGCATCGCGCAGATTCATCAGTGCGCACCATCGCAATCAGTGTATCAGTCAGAGCAAAGACACACGAATCCTCTCCACGAAACACATCCCTGCCATGCGCTCGGATCGTGTCCAGATTCCCGGCCACATCGCCGAGCAGCGCGCAGGCATCAACACCATTCCGTGCCTGCACCGCCGCCCATGGAGGCTCGTTCTGGAGATGCGCAGTCGCCGGTTGGCCGGCGTTACCATCGGCTGTACCGCTCTCCTCGGGTGCCTTATTGGAACATGCGGGTACACAGCAGATGAGCAGAACAACAGGGAGATAAACCCATACTCGTCGTGCGGAGCGCATCATCTTGTCATCCATTCCATGAGTTGCAACTTGCACCCGCCAAGCGTTCAGCCGGCATAAACCGGTTTCCATTTGGCTGAGTTCACCGTTGATCCAGGTACTCCTCGATGTCGGAGCGATGCGATGGTGGAAGTTGCTCGGCAATCATCAGGAGAAAATCCTCATCGAAGGCACAGGGACGGCCGTTCAACACAATATCTCCCCGGCCAAAGGCCAGCGTATCCATTCCATCATCGTGATACGCAATCTCGCAGACGAGATAGGCCCCAATGGCGCCCGAGCCGTCGATCCGTTGCAGCGCCTGCAATTTCTGGCAGAACGAATTGGTGAAGGCAACATCGGAGATGCGCATCTGGAGATCCGAGCGCACTGCCTCGGGGTCGAGCACTTCCTCCGGTGCAAGACCTCGTTGCCAACGCGTACTGTAGTACATCGCTGCAATCCGGATTGTGTCGATATCGCGCCCACACGGCACCCGCACCGGCGCACAGCCGTTGACCGCCGCCATGCATACCAACACCAGCGCTACCGTGCGTTTATGAACGCATCTCGTTTCGCACCTCTTTGATTGCTGCCGACGAAGTTCCGCGCTGCCACAATAGATGTTACGGTTCATTCGCAAACTCCTTGAATACCAACGCTACCACACATAGCCCGATTCCGGCGAGAACGAACCCAAGCCCCTTCAGATAACGATTGCCTGCAAAGCGCGAAATGAGACCGCCTGTAACCAACAGGACCGGACCAGAGAAGAAGGTTCGCACGTACAACTCCCCCGGGCAACATGGGATGTTCACCGTCAGATAATTCACCACCGGATAGAGCGCCGTCGCGGCAACTACACAGCTAGCAGCGAGCCAGGCTCGTGTTTGCAAGGACATTCCTTCCTCATAAAACATCGCGCAACAAACGTGCACAGCTCGCGACGCCCTCGTTGTAGTTGCTCCCGTCGAACACGGCTTCGCCCACAAGAGTAACGCGGTTCAGGTTAGTTGCCGCGATTATTGCTGCTCTTGTACGGCGGCGACGTGAACAGGTCGAACAAATCGACATAACGTTCCACTACGAATGCCGCCATACCAGCATAATCATCGTCAGTCCACGGTCGCACGGTCGAGGGCGTAAGGCTCCGTGCATACGTTAACGCTACGGTCTGATTACGCAATGGCGACGTTACATGAATGAGACATTGAGCAAGATCAGGAGCATCGTCGAATTCAACACTCCGTGAGTACATTGGCCCGTTTGCATAGGAGTACAGCGAATCCTCCGCGCCAAGCGCCGCACGCCGCGTCATCACGTGATCAGTTCCGCCTTCCACACAGAACGCCAGAATCGAGTCCCGCTTCAGGAACAACGCTCCTACCACAAACCCTTGAATGCGTCCCCAAAGCCCTGGAACTCGTTGCATGACAATGCCCATTGCGATCTCGTAACCTGCCAATTCGCCACTAGCCTCATTCACTGCCCGGCGAAGAAGTTGCAGCTCGTTTGAACGCAACACCCAATTGCGCTGATCGTTCCATAGGCAAAGGCTGTCCACGGCCACGGTGTCGTCTGGCTTGTAGTATTTGCTGCATCCCTCAAGATTACCTTTGATGGCTGTAATTGGCGGGAGGTTGTCGAAGCTGATCGCTTTGCTCACCCAGCCAGAAGGACTTTCAGCCTGCCGGGCACCAGCAGTATCAGCCAGCGATCGCTCACGCGACAAATTCCCACAGCCAGCAACCGTGAGCATCAGAAGGAATGATGCTACGCGCACAGTGGCACGAGCCATTGCATCGCCAATGGGGCTGGACATATCAGATTTCCGTACCGATTTACGATCCGAATCAAACATGGTAACGATAGTTCGCTACCCTACGTTTGAGTAAACAACATCAATCCGAGGTACCACACGGCATGCCGTTCACGATACGACAGGGATCGACTCGAATCGGGCACTGCGACGCCGGACGAAGTTATCCTTGGTCCTTCACTGCGTGGTATGCGCCGAGCATTCTTGGTCTACTTGAACTATTGGTTAAGGTCTTTCAGGATGGTTCTCTTTTCACCCTCCGGCAGCACAGCAATTGCAACCCTCAACATGGAGCTATCAACATGATAGACGATCCCATTATGCGTCATTAGCTGCCTGTTGAATGAAAGCGTGTCCGGTTGCCTGGTTGTATGATGAAGGATGAGCAGAAGACGACTATCGATCTCGTGGATACCATCGATTCGCGATCCAGCGAAGCGCCCAAGCCTCTCGCTGAGGCTTGAGCAATATTCGTAATCATCAATCGCTTGGTATTGAACACTTTTTGGCGACGCGCGATATCTCAGCATCAACACCGCAGGTGTCATCCGAACGTCGCTCGTGGACAACCATCGCACATAGTACAACTCCACCTGCGTGATGTCGGATCGCTGCGGCATCGGCGCGCAGCAGCTCAGGAGAAACAAACACGCAACGTACAATGCCCCGACAACTCTCAGATGATAGCGGAAGACGCACAGCGTTTTCGCGGACTCAATATTCATACTTTGGCAGTAAACGGTTTTCGCGCCAATCTGTGTCGAGGTATTCCTTCACATCGTTCTGATGATCCGAAGGCAGACAACGCGCAATGCGTAGTAGCGGTTTCGGGTGAATGCACCAGCCAGAGACAGTTGCCACGTTACCACGCTTTCCCATCTCCTCTCCCTCAAAACTCCAATTGCAGACCTGTCATCTGCAGAAAGCAATCAAGAACATAGTTCGTTCGGTGTTCCTGGTACATCGAATCTCCTGCGGCCATGTCGCTGCGTAACGGAATTCCCGTGCTGGTATGCGCCACCGATTGTGTCCGACCCCACCCGCACACTTTCATGATGCTATATGTTGTACTGCCGCAGTCCGTCTCGGTGTAATACGAATACATCGGCGTCGAGACAATCGCCAGCAACGAATCGAACCGCGACGTTGTGGCGGTATGCACCGCGACCGAATCCTTGGTGCCTACACGGATGTGATAGGCCCAGACCAAATCACGCGAGGCAAACAATGCCCCCACCACGTAGTTGGCCTTCTCCTTCCAGATGTACGGCGTTGCGTACACCACGAAGCCAACCCCCACCACACATCGGCTCACGATTGCGGCACTATCCTGAAGAACCCGGTCGCAGAGTTGGCCATAGGCCACCTTCGCAAGGCCGGAATCCAGCCATGCCCTGTACGGACATGTTGACCACAGATCCAGCGTATCCCCGGGTGACAAGGGACCACTGCATGTGTGCAGCTTCATCGTGAAGTGCGTGACCGGCGTCAGCGAATGCAGATCCAGGGCACACAGCACCGAGCTATTCGTCGAATCCCGGCAGAGCTGCCGCATGGTAGTAGCAGCGCCCCACGCGGCATCCTTTGGCACGGGCTGGCAGCCAATCAACAGGAATATGGTGCATACAAGCAGGAGGGAAGTTCGCATTTGGTCTGGCTAACGGCGAACAGGAGAAGCAACAGCCATAGGCCGGCCAATCGGCGTTGGGTAGAGCATGCCGGATCGAGCGTCATTGAGACTCGGCCCGACGTATTATTGTTCCGATCGCAGCATGAATCTCGATCGCGCTTTCATATGCTTCCCCAGTCTTGCTCTGAAACTCCCGTTCCTCCACGGCCTCGAATGTCTCGTTGATTGCATTACTGATAAAGATCAGCTCGGCAAGCGTACACGCAACCATGATCTTGCCGTCGGCGATGCTTGTTAGTTCCATACGCTTGTATGATTACTGAATCCGAGATCCGTCATCCGCGTCGGGTTGTTCGCCGCGTAGTGGTACGGCGCCAACGCCGGCTCCTGGCCCAGCAACCGGCCACACTCGGAGGCTACCATAGCGAGCTACTGTCGATCACGCTCCGCCATCTCTTTGGCCTGCTCGATGAATTCCTTCAATTGCTCCCACTCAACAATCAAACCTGCAATGCCTTCGCTGAACGCGATCTCGAGAACGCCGCTATTGGCGAATCCGACATCAAGAATTACCATATCATTGGCCAATAGCTCAAAGACCGCGAACTCGCGATTGATATCCGTCGCTTTGCGCAAACGGAAATGCATTGTTTTACTCATCTTGCATACTGTTATGGGTTGATGAATCCGATAAATCCGCCTGTCGCATACCACCGAGCCCCGAAGTTGTTGGGGATTGGATACTGGATTATTTTTCCATATCAGTGCTTTATTACATTATAGTTCATCAGCATCACATGATGCTCTTGAGAATATGCATATCTAACGCAATCGCGTTGAACGTCAGATCTCCATCAACCCGCAATACGTATGCGGGGTTGCCAGCCGAGAAAGCATCAACCATCGCCATTTCAACGTCTTTGGAGACGGCCAGCTCAAGCCTTGCGATGTCCAATTTGCTCCTGAGGATATGCATTTCGAACATCCCAATAACGGCAGGCAAAAAATCATCAATTGGACTCATTGTGAATGAACAGGTCAGAACGCTCGACAGTTCAATTACAAAATCCGGCCCTATCGAACTACGAGTCAGCATTAGATACAGACTCTGCGACGCCAAAGACATCTGCACGTCAAAGATTTGGCACTCCTTCAGCTCCGCGACGAGCGCTACAACATCATACTCGTTAATTGGCACTTCCACTCCCTTTATAGTTAATGCTGAAGATATTCGCCGGTATCGTACGGCTCACCCGGCTTAAGCTCGCGACCATCAGGCCCAATGCGTGGCCTACATTTACCAAAACCATCTTTTGGCGTTGAGTGGGACGGCTGGAAGTCGTTCTTGCTGCAACCCCGTCGGTCCGTCAACCGCATCGGGTTGTTCGCTGCGTAGTGGTACGGCGTCAACGCCGGCTCCTGATCCAGCAATCGGTCACACTTCAGGAACCGACCGATCAGCGGGTCCAGGTTCCGGTCGCTCAAGTCAAAGAGCCCGTTCTCCCTGTCGCGCTCCTGGCAGTTGAACGTCTGCCGTTCGCCCGTTACCGCTGTGTAGCAACTAAAGCATCAAGTTCAGGCGAGCTTCTGATTGACTTCCAATGCCCGACAATATGGGGCGCGATAAATGGTTCAAATGGATCTACTACCAACAGCACATGAAATTCGCCTCTCGCACCCTCGACCAGTAGACACTGGAGAATGTCAAATCGAACATCTGGGTTTGAAGCACCGACCAAACTACTTAATAATCCAGCTTCTATGCTCGTTTGAATGCGCTGGATGTTTTCACTGGTCGCTACTAGCTCGCACAATGACCGCACAGACACCCAATCGGGTATTGCCTCGCTAATCACTGGTCGAACTAGAATGTACGGGTCATTTGTATTGTTCATTGTCTCCTCAGAAGAGTTTGTGTAGTGATCATCACGGCACCGGTGGGCAGCTATAGAGTGCTGCAGCATTTAAGTATTTCTCAGCTGCTTCTCCACCCACAAACTGCCCAATTGCACCGCCTACTAGACCACCTACTATTGCACCAACTGGACCGAATCGCATTCCTAAAGTTGCGCCGATTTCACCAACGGCCAAAGTGCCAGCCCATCCTCCCGTCTCGTGAATAGCAGCATTGACTTTATTGTCTGCCTTGGCAATATTGTGTACTGACATCGCAATGCCCAGGCCGAGTAGAATTTTACCACCAAGACCAGCATGCTCCATCGCACTATTGACCGTAGCATTCGATTTATTCGCAGTGCCGCCAGTTCGTGATGACTCGCCGGACGACGGTCGCATTGCTTCTGCTATCGCCAAGTATTCAGGCGGTGTTTTTGCGCGCGTCGCTGCCTTAACAGCGGTGCGGGCAGCAGTTTCCTTTTTGCCAAGCACCGCCACTTTAGTGACATACTCTACACGCACGACGGCAGCAATCGTGCTTGTATAGCCTGCACGAACCGCTATTCCTTGTATAATTCCCGAAGCTACAGATGCTACATTGTCTTGATTTAGTTGAATCGGAGAAGCCTGAAACCCCGTCGGGTCCGTCAACCGCATCGGGTTGTTCGCCGCGTAGTGGTACGGCGTCAACGCCGGCTCCTGGTCCAGCAGCCGGTCGCACTTCAGGAACCGACCCGTCAATGGGTCAAGGTTCCGGTCGCTCAAGTCAAAGAGCCCGTTCTCACGGTCGCGTTCCTGGCCGTTGAAGGTCTGCCGTTCGCCCGTTACCGGGTCACCGGCAAGCGCGCTGCCCCATGGGGTGTAGTCCACGGTACGCGTGGTACCGCTCTCCACCGCAACACGCAGCGAGGCCAGGTGATCGCTCACCTGATATTCCTTGACGCCGTTGGACTTGGTCACCACGTTCAAGATCTGCTCCGGAACGCCGTTCCAGCCCACGCCGTTGGTGACGAACTATGCCACTATCGAAAAAAAAGCAGGCACTCGCGCGATGTTAAATCACCGAAAAGTTTCACGTTTAAGGACTTCTCGGGCAAGTCAATCTCCCTTGCCTTCACTATATCACGACGGCGGGAACTACCTGGATTTAGGTGTGTCGTGCATTGTATCACGGCACGCATGAGACGTTTGATTCATTTTCGGCTGGCCTCTGCCAACGCTTTATCCAATTGACTCTCTACGTCATATGTATCAGAAGGAGAACCAACCATATAGAGCATGAAATGGACGTGTTCAGAGTCCTGAAGGCTGAGAGATCCATAGGACTCATCAAAGACAGACACGACGCCAACCTCTTCTCTTTTAGCACGATTCTCCACAACAGGCAATTCACGACGCACGCTATTCGGCTGTTCAAGATAAAATCTAACCCAGCCGTCTAAATACCCGCCCGTTTGCCCGACCATTTTTGTGCGCAGAATGCCGTCATTTCCAACCCGATAGACTCGGGCCTCACCTTCATATTCCGGATTAGCACCGTTCTCTTGATCGAAGAGAATCACTACTGGGCCGCGATAGTTTGCGGGAATAATGTGAATTTCTTGCTCAGGTAGCGATTTGCATGAACAAATCGACGTCGCCAATGATACAACCATCAATAGCCATCGGCCATTGCGGTGAAGATTTTGCCTGTACATTTTATGCCCTCTCGTTACTAAGGATTAGCGTTTCGGTTCAGGAATTGCTGATTCCATGCGTTGATTGAATAGGTTTGCCCATTCATTGCAACACTTGTAAAATTCCCTGCATTATCGGTGTTGATCATGAAGTTCGCACGTATCATTTGGTCTTCCCCTTCTCCGAATAGAGACCAATACGGCGAAGATCCAGACTCCCATGCGAACGTCCCTATAAAGACAGTTTGACCACTTGGATCCTGAATCAAAGCTTCCGCATCCGGAAACTTATCACCACGGATTAATGCGGTAAGAGACAATTTGTGCCTCTTTTTATTCTCAGTAATAACAATTTCAGTGTTTAGATCAACATCTGGAGCGCCCGGCACTAATGGATCTGAACCCGCGGTTTTTAGCATAAAATGAAAGGTTCGACTTCCATTACGATCCTCATTTACTGGCGCAATCGTTGTCGCAGAAAGCGTCGGCTCTCCTTGCTCGGACCCGAGCACTGGATGTTTTGAGACTCCTTGGAATCCCCATGTCATTATAGAACCATCATCCGTTTCCAACGCTGCGTAATGATGGAGCCTTGACGACGCATAAAACGACGCACTGAACCCTCTATCGTCTCCTCCCCAGCCCCATGCGAATGTTGGTGTAGGCACAAAGGCTCTAACAACAAACCTATATGGGACAGCGCCGTTCGCATCGAACAACCGTATCGGATTATTCATGCTGTACACGTACGGCGATGTGCCAGGGAACTTCTCCCACAGTGCATCAACGGACAGGAATCGCGGCCCGTCTACCTGCCGTATGCCCGTGTTCTCCAACCCGCTCTCGCGGTCGTTCTCTTTGTCAATGTACCCCTTCCGTGGTGTTCCTCCCGTTACCGCAAGTCGTTCACCAAACGGAGCGTAGTCATTCGTCGCAATCACCGTCCCACCGGTCTCCACGGTTGAACGCTGCGAGCCCAGGTGGTCGGCAACCACGTATTCCTTCTTCCCCCACGGCCGCGTGATCACCCGTACGGGATCGCCCACACCATATGTCAGGTACTCCCACGGATACATCCACACACGCCGCACCGAGTCGTGGCAGTACAGGTTCAGCACCTGCTGACCGTGGTACACCGCCAACTGCTCGCGGTTCGCGCCCAGAAGATAATACTGCCACGCGTACACCATGTCGGTGTCGCCCCACACGGCCGGGTATTGCCGCTTCTGCTCGCGTTCGCCGCCCGCGCCGTAGCGATAATGCCAGTCGGTAATAACAGGCCCGCCGCCGCCCGCGCCGGGGGTCACCAGGCGGTAGCGTTTGGCCAGTTCGCGGTAGCTGGTCCCAATCTCCTCACGCCCCTTCCATACCCAGCCGCCGCTTATCTGCTCGTATTTCTCCCGCGCAATTACCGAGCCGTTGCCGTTGTAGGTGTAATACCGCTCAACAATGTTCCCAAGCGTCGGCGTCTGCCGGTGTGTGCCAAGCTGGCTTGTGCCCGTTGTGTAGGTATACGTCTCGGCCGGCGCGGCGGTGGCCGCCACGCTCTGACGGTTGCCTACGTTGTCATACGCATACGTGGTGCTGTCGGTGGTGCCACCTGTCTGCGGGCCGTTGGTCCAGCGGGTAAGGCGCTGCACGGAGTCGTACCGGTAGATCTGCTTGCGCTTGGCGTTGGTGCCCTGCTGCCAGACCTGCTGGGTGATCTGCCCCGCCGGATCGTAGCTCAGGATCTCGCGGAACAGCTTGATGCCGCTCTTCATGGCAACAAGGCTGTCGAGCCACTTGCGGTGGTTGTAGTCGTAGCTCACCACCACGTTCACCGGCGGGTACAGCATGGTATCCAACATGCCGGTTTTGGTGTAGCGATAGACGATGTCGGCGGTGTCCGGCCTGGCCTGCGGGGCAGGGTACAGAATGCCGCTCACGGCCTTCAGGCCCAGGCCCGTTGCCGAGAGTCTGGTCCACACGGTGTCGATACGGCCCTGGGCATCAAACCCGTACCAGGAGGTGTGCTGGCGCATCATGTCGGCACTGCGCACGCTTACGACCTGGTTCATGCTGTTCCAGGTGTAGTATACCGCGTCGAACCCGATGTTCTCGGTGTAGCGCAGCAGGGCCTCCACACGGCCGCGTTCGTCGTAACTCATGACGACGTAGTGGAAGGGCTCGCTGCCGCGTTCGCGGTAGGCCGTGGCGGCCTCGCGGCCTCGCTGGTTGCGCACGGCCCCCGCGGGGCCAGGGCGTGCCACTGCGCGGCGCTCGGGAAGGCGCCCCAGACGGCGCCGGCGGCGGGCGGCAGGGTGTCGTACGCCACGGCAATACGAACAAACTCCGGATGCGCGGCGATGTTCTCGAAGCTGTTGGTGTCGGCCGGGGGCACGGGCGCGCCCCAGTATTGCGCGGGCCGGCGGATGAATGGGCCGGTCGGCGTGCGGTCCTCACCCAGGGCGGTATCCGGCAGGATCAGCGCGCAGGTCATGACCTCGGTAAGGGGCGGCACGGCCGGCACGGCCACGGCCGGGGTCATCCACAGGGTGCGGTTGGCGGTCAGGATGCTGGAGACGGTATCGGTGTGCAGACGGTCCGGGTCCAGCGTCTGGGTACGCCGGCCGCTGGGGGAGGCGGGATATCAATCGATATGCACAACATCAAAATAGATGTGCTCTAAATGGCCGTTCACGTTGAAGAGGCCAACGGCTTGAAGGGTGGCTGTGTTACGTGCCAACAGGCGGTGCACAAGAGGCAACCCACGATCCCGATTCGGAACCAACTGAACCGATACAACTCTTTCGTGTGGATAAGACACAAAGGCTACAACTATGGAATTCTCATTGGCTGGCTTCCATAGTGTATCGCTGATTTTGTTTTCATACCTATCAGTTACCCACTCATTCCGGATCCCAACCCACTGTTTAAACGCTGCCTCTCGATTCGACTCCGACGTATCAACGCCATAATAGTCCTTCATGATTTGCTTCCAGAAGATCCAGGGAGCAACCGTTACTGTTGAATCATAAAGTTGAATATTGGCCTCCATGGGTTCTCCCACATCACTCAACGTGTTCAAGTAGTGAGAAACAAATTGCTGAACCTTCGGGGCTTTATTTACAGCAGCAATCATTTCTGACAGTTGATCGCGCGGACTATACTTTGTCGCACTACAACCAATTGTCAGGCAAAGGGTACATGCCGTCAGAATCATCGCCTTTTTCATGGGAACCTCATCGACTGTTTGCTTGTTTATGGTGCTGCCACATAGCTACCAGGCGGCGGGAATGCGGCCATAAATTTTTTCATCTGGTTTAGAGCTAATTGATTGAAAGGAATATACGACAATCCTGTATTTGGATCGATTATAGAAATATATGACAACCTCTGCCCGTAGTCGCCACCAAGCTCCGTCCGAATAACGTTCATCACATCTTCCACTGGACCTGGAACCCAACGTACGTCCGGGTCCCAAATACCCCCATGTTCTTCCAGCCCAGTATGAAAGGTTTCATGAAGGAACGTCATAGCCCACCCCATAGTTGTAGGGTTGACGTTCGAAGCTCCATTAATGAATCCCTGTATCTGCTTCGCATCTAAGTACAAAAAATTTGAAGCACCATGACTGCCAGAATTTATAGGATTCAAGTCCACCTGAACGACTAACGGATTGTCAATCTCTGCCATCAATAGCTTTCGCGCCGTTTCACTGTAAGTTCCGCCGATGTTTATTGCTCCGTTTTCGTCCTTGGCATATTGTAGACGGCCATTTTCGTCGATACACAGACTCAACCCGGTTTTATTCTGAAGGTCGCCCAGCAATGACGCGGTGATCGTCCCGCCAGGATCACTAAGCATAAGACCAACCATGTCGAACTCCGCACCTGATGGGTCGGAGAATGAGATGGGACTGTTCGCCGCATACGCATACGGACTCATCCCCGGATACTTCTCCCACTTCGGATCCACGCTCAAAAACCGCTCACCATCCTTCTGACGCACACCCGTGTTCAGCGTGCTGCTCTCAACATCCGTCTCCTTACCGATGTAGCCCTTACGCGGCTGCACGCCCGCCACGGCGATCGGTTCACCGAACGGCGCGTAGTCCGTCTTGGAGACAATCGTCCCCGCGTCGTTCACTACCACACGAACCGTGCCCAAGTGGTCGGCGATTGTGTAGCGCCGTGCGCCGCCGCGCAACGTGGTGACCGCCGCGGTCCCGCCCGCATGGCTCAGGTATTCCGCCGCGTACATGTACACGCGCCGCCCGGTGTCGCTGCACAACGTGCCCGCCGTTTCCTGGCCGTGATACACCGCAAGCTGTTCGTTGGTGCCGCCCAGAAGATAATATTGCCGCGACAGTATTCCGGTGGTTGTATTTACACCCGCAAGCCCGTACGCGCGCTTCAGCTCGCGCTCGCCGGAGGCGCTGTACCCGTACCGCCAGTCATCCAGCGCCGTGCCGTTGGCCGCCGAGGTCTGGTACCGCATCTGGAGACCACGGAAGCTGTACGCCATCTCCTCCTGACGCAGGAACAGGGCATATGTGCCGCCAATCTCCTCGTGCCGTTCGCGCCACGCAAGCGCACCGTTGGCGGTGTACTGGCTTGTGGCCCGAACATCGTTGCCGAACTTCGGATCGTGCAGCCGATCGATCAGACTGTTGGCTCCGCCGTTGTACAGGTAGGTGTCGGTCCCAAGGCTGGTGGAGCTTGCGCTCTGCCGGTTGCCTACGTTGTCGTACGCATACCCTGTTGTATCGGTCGTGCCGCCGGTTTCCTGGCCGTGGGTCCACTGGGTAAGGCGCTGTGTGGAGTCATACGCATAGTTCTGCTTCATGCGGATGCCGCCGCCGTGTTGCCATATCTGGGCGATGATCTGCCCGGTGGGGTCATGCGTCAGGATCTCCCGGAACAGCTTGCCGGTACCCTTGGTGGCAACAAGGCTGTCCAGCCACTTGCGGTGGTTGTAGTCGTAGTTGACCACCACGCCGGCCGCCGGGTACCGCATGGTATCCACGGCGCCGGTTTTGGTGTAGGCGTACACGATGGCGGGGCTGGTTGGCCGCGCAAGCGGTGTTGGGTAGCGTATGCCGGAGGGCGCCCCGGCAAGGCCGCTGCCGGTGGCGCCAAGCGCGGTCCATACCGAGTCAATGCGTCCGTTCGCGTCGGTGCCGTACCAGGTGGTATGCTGGCGCAGGACGTCGGCATCGGTGACGGCCACAACGGTGTTCATGGCGTTGTAGCGGTAATACACGGCATCGAACCCGAGGCTCTCGGTAAAGCGCAGCAAGGCCTCCACGCGGCCGCGTTCGTCGTACGACAACACGACGTACTGGAACGGCTCGCTGCCACGTTCACGGTAGGCAACGGCGGCCTCGCGGCCTCGCTGGTTGCGTACGGCCCCGCGTGGGGCCAGGGCATTCCACTGGGCAGCGCTCGGGAAGGCGCCCCAGACGGCGCCGGCAGCGGGCGGCAGGGTGTCGTACGCCACGGCAATGCGGGCGAACTCCGGATACAGGCCTACGTGCTCGAAGTCGTTGGTGTCGGCGGCGATGCCGCCCGAGGCGTTATAAAACGCCGTTGCCCGCATGATGCTGGTATCGGATACGGTCTGCAGATCGCCGAGCAGTGTATCGGCCGGCAGCGTGCAATAGCGCACGTTGTAGGCCGCCGTAATTGCCGGCACGGACCGGACCGGCGTGTCCCACAGGGTACGGTTGGCGGTGAGTATGCTTGTAACCGTATCAGAATGCAGACGGTCCGGGTCCAGAACATCCGTCAATCGCCCCTCGGCCGGATTTCCACCGCTCAGCACAGTTGCCCTGTCGCGCTTTCGTTGGCGCGCCTGATGGATGTCCGGGTTCAGCACATCCTCGTTGTACGAGGAGTTGAACACCGCCACACCGGTGAGCGTCAGCCGATCGAGATCATCGTACTGATTAAACGTCAGCAACTGCCGGTACTCCTGTTCCTGATTCTGCGAGAAGCGCACGTTGCCCTTGCGATCGTAGGCATAGGACACGACACCGATATCCGGGAAACTCTTCGCCATCACCCGCCCGAAGGGATCGTACCAGTATTTGGTGGTGTCGCCCTTGGGGTTGATCACGCGCGTAAGTCGGCCCAGCGTATCGTAGTGATACCTGGTGGTCAGCCGCAGCCCGTTGGAATCGGCCACCTCGCGGCGTTTACGGTCGAACGCGTCGGTATAGGTCACGAACTTCACGCCGTTTTCGTTGGTGCTGGTCGTCACCGCGGCAAAGCCGTAATACGATGCCGAGTCATCCAGCGCCAGCGAGTTGGGGTTGGCGTAGCGGTACGCCATATGCGCGGTGGTGCCGTCGGCGTTGGTGGCCGTCACCGGGCGCCCCAGCGCGTCGTAGGCGGTGCGGGTGGTGTCGTTCTCGGGGTCCACCGTGCGGGTGCGCTTGCCCAGGCCGGTGTACGTGTGGCGGGCGCTGTCGGTACGGGCGCCGCCGTGGTCCTCAACGATATCAACGGCGCTGGCCATAAGGCGGCCGTCGGCGCCGGCGTAATGCCGCGCGGTAGTGCGGCGGGCGATATCCAGCAACGGATTCCAGCGGCCCTTGTTGGCGCTGTGGGTTGAGTCATCCACCTTGGCGGTCACCGTTGCGCGCAGCAGCGTATCGTTGTAGGCGTAGGCCAGGGTGTAATCGGCAAGGTGGTTCACCTTGATAAAGCTGCCCTTCAGCACCAGCTCCGGGCGGGTATCGGCGCCGTTGAAGCCGCCCGCCAGCTCCACGCGGCCACCGGTGGTGGTTACCTCCACGGTAACATCCAGATCCTGCCCCGGCGTGTAGGTAAGCAGGCTGCTTTTCACGGCGTTCAGACTCACGGTAAGGAAGTACCCACCGCCGCCGCCATCCCCGGTAAGGATGCCGCCGCGCGGGCGCTTCTCGCCGGCCAGGCTGCCGTAGCCGCCGCCGCCGTTGTAGGCCGAATCCGGATCGCAGTTCAGCTGAAACGTCTTCACAACGCTCAGCGCGGGCACGGAAACCTTCATGGTGACACATTGGCCCACCACCGAGGTGACGAACAGGCGCACGTAGGCGCTGTCCAGGCTCAGGATGCGGGTAACATCCGGCGGCAGCACGATAAACGTCGCCGTGCCCACGGCGGGATGCTGCTGCTGATAGTTGATGGGCGAATGGCAATCGGCCAGCACGCCGGCATGTTCGTGTTTTTCCTGTGCGCCGGAGCACGAGGGGCACTCCGGCGCGGTGAACGCCGGTTTATCGGCGTACAGCTCGCCCCAGCGGGTCTCGGTGGTCGTAACACTGGCGGGCGTCGGCGGGTCCGTCTGTCCACAATCCTGCCAGGCATCGGTAACGTCGTACCGCGTGGTGCCGTAGCCGTCGGCCGTGTCACGGCCGGTCACCGTATCGGCGTAGATGGTGTCGGCGTTCTGGAAATCGCCAGGCATCCAGGCGTGGCGCAGGCGGCCGTCGGCATCGTAGGCGGCGCGGCTGTACCAGCCGTTGGCGTCGCGGGTGCCGGTTACCAGCCCGTAAAATCCGCGCTCCACATATTCGGCAAGGGTCATCGTATCCGGCAGGGCGCCCCCGGGATGGTAACGCCGCACGTAGCGGCGGGTGGCCAGGGGTTCCTCGGTGGCGTTGCCGTAGTTGCCGCTGTGCAGGGCCTGCGCGCGGACGCTGTCGCCGTTATCCAGCACGGCGGCATCGGGCACCACAAGCACGCCGCTGCCGTTCAGGGCGTCCGGGAACCAGTAATCGGGCGAGCTGCGCGCCAGCACACCGTTTGCATTGCGGGCATCGGTGGGGATGCGGCCCCGGTAATCGTAGCGGCCGCTTACGTAGCTCGGGGCCCCGCCGGCACCAATCACCGTATCGATGCGCTTCAGGCCGTAGCCGCCGTAGCTCAGATATCCCAGCGTGTCCTTGCCCATCTGGAACGCGGATGCCGTTGCGCCCAGCAGGTTGTTGGAGGCGTCGCGCACCTCGCTGCGCAGCGGAAGGCCGGCCACCGGCGGGGCAATCACGCGTTCAACCGCGGTATCCAGGTGGTACAGCAGGATGCGGGGATCGTACATGGCAACCTCCCACTTCAGGCCCGGATCGATATACCCGCCCTGGCGCAGGGAGTCCCACGCGCGAATCATATCCAGCTTCCGCATGAACATGAACACCGTAAGCGCCGTGGTATCCACCAGCGGCAGGTAGCCCAGCCGGGTGATCTGCTTGGCGTAGACACCGCCGGTGGAGGGGTTTCGCACGGTGATGGTTTTTTCCACGGCGTCGCGGCCGAACAGGCCGGCCAGGAATGTATCGCCGCCGTAGTCGCGCACGGTATCGATATCGTACGCCATGCTGGTATAGGATTTCAGGATGCCGTTGGTCCAGCTTTTCTGGGCGGTATCCAGCACCACAAAGGGCGTGCTCCACATGGGCGTGGAGATGGGGTACTGCGAGCCCCAGGCCGATAGCTGCGCGGCCGTGCTGCTGGAGCTGTACCACGTCTCGTTCACCGTGGTTACGCCCGCACCGGTCATGGTGCTGCGCCGGGTTGTGGTATACAGCGGCGGCGGAAGCTGCGGCGCCAGGTTGGGCAGCGTGTACCGGAAATAGCTGATGGCCGTGGAAACCGTGTCGCCGGTAACCGCATCGATGCGGCGGTGGTGGCTGCTGTCGGCAAAGGTGGAACTCGCCTGGTAGTTAAAGCGATATTCGTCGGTGGCAAGCAGGTTACTCCACTTGTCGTACTTGCGCACCACCGCGGCCACGTTGGAAAGTTTGGCGGCGTCGTGTTCGGCGTCGGTGTTGATCTGCACCGCAATTGTGTCGCCGGTGGTTGTTACATACGCGCTCTGCCCGGCCGCACCGTACGAGGCATCGCTTTCCTTCTTGAAATAATCCACCACGTACCGCGCGGCGGGCTCGGTTACCTGCTTCAGGCGGTAGTTCTGGGTTTCCATGGAAACCGTGTGCCCGCTTACCAGGTGCGGGAACCCGAAGTTCCTGTACTGGCGGCGGTAGGTTTCGTAGGTGAAATCGGTGCGGCGTCCCTCAGGGTCGATAATGGCCGTCACATAGCCGGCGTAGGATTGATACAGGTCATCCTCGGTGTTCGGGTACCGCGCGATGCTGATCGCCTGCGGCCCCATAAGCCCGTTGCCGGCAATGGGCATCCAGTTGGTGCTTGTGCCCGTGCCGCTTGGCAGCACCTTGTTGAAGATCACCTTGGTGGTGCGGCCGTTGGCCTCAACCGTAAGCGAGTTTACGCCGTAGCTGATGGTATGATTATCGAACGATGTCACCACCGCGCGGCCACGGGTTTTATCGTCGCTGGGTGTGCGGCCCATGTTGAAGCCCACCGGCCCCGGGTAATGCCGCGTTCGGTTGAACGTGACCAGGTTGCCCGTGCCGCCGTTGATCTCCTCCAGATAGAAAATGGTGGGGCCGCCGTATTTGCCGCCGGTGGTCGCATCGATGTTGTACACGGTATCCTGCCCGGTCCCAACGATACTGGTGTCGATCCCGGAATACGTCTGTAACCCGTAGGGGATCAGCCACTCGCGGAACACGTACTCCATCCCGTCGCCGGGGAAATACCGTACCACGCGGGGGATCAGCGGCCGGCGGTCCGCATTGGCGATGCCGGAAAGCTGGCTGGTGATGTACGCCGGCCAGTAGGCGGAATCGAACTCCACCTTCGCGAACCCGCGCGAGTTGGCCTCCATCGGCAGATAATATCCGGTGTACACCTCCGGACGGCGATCCGGCGGCGTGGCGTTCACCGCCGTTACGTGTGTCAGCTCCAGCACACTGCCGTCGGCACGCAGCAGGCGGATATTGTCCACGTACGAAGGACCGGTAAATTCGCTGCTGCCCACCGCGCCAAAATCACACATCCGATTGCAGAAGTCGTAGCCGTCGGCCACCCACACCACGTGGCGGTCGTCCACCGTCAGCGACGTATCGTCGTGCACGCGCGAGGTGGGCAACGGGATGAAGCTGGTGGCGGTTGTCAGCATCTGCACCGCGAAACCGTTCACGCCGATAATCCAGGCCGGCCGGTTCTGGTGGAACTTGCTCCAGCCCTGATACAGCGTGGGCGGCTGGTCGCCGGCGCCGTCGTGCGCCACCGTATAATCCTTGAACGCGGAGAACGCCACCGAGCCGCAATAATTCAGCGAGCACTCGATGGGATACCCGTTGCGCGTATAGCCCGAAATCGGGTACGTGTAGCTCACGTTGCCGTTGGATTCCGACACGATGAACTTCCCGTCCACCGAGAGCGCCTTGCCCTGGGCGAACCCTCGTTCGTCGTACAGGTCCTGCGCCTTCTTCAGCGTGAACACATCGGTGGAATATTGGGCGTGCACGGCGGCGGTGGCCAGCGCAAGCAGCAGCAGGGTTGCGGTGATGGTGCGGATCATTTGCGTTATGCGATATGAAATGATGCGTTCGATATGATTCGTCGTGCTGTATATCGGGGTATACAGGTGCGGTTGCGTTATGCGCTCCCTCGGCTCAGGAGTTCACCCCCGTTGGCCGGGAGTTGTACTCCCGGCCCCGGTCACCGGTGGTCTCGTTGCCACGTCCGGAGTACAACTCCGGACGAACATTGCTGTATATCGGGGTATACAGGTGCGGTTGCGTTATGCGCTCCCTCGGTTCAGGAGTTCACCCCCTGTTGGCCGGGAGTTGTACTCCCGGCCCCGGTCACCGGTGGTCTCGTTGCCACGTC